>DAIRES010000117.1:0-10054 GCA_036795465.1 Hyphomonadaceae bacterium | reverse complement strand
GAGATCGTCTTCGTCGCCTTCCAGATGACCTTCGCCTGCATCACCACCGCGCTCGTGCTCGGCGGCGTTGCTGAACGTGCGAAATTCTGGGGCGTTGTCCTGTTCGCCGTCCTGTGGCCGATCGCCGTCTATTACCCGATGGCCCACATGGTCTGGTGGTGGGGCGGCCCGATCATGGCGTCGGATCCTGCCAACGCTCAGGCTCTTGCCGATGGCGCTGGCCTCATCTGGTCCTTCGGCGCGCTCGACTTCGCGGGCGGCACCGTGGTCCACATCAACTCGGGTATCGCTGCTCTCGTCGGCGCCCTGATCCTCGGCAAACGCAAAGGCTACAAGGTTGAGCCGATGCGTCCGCACAACCTGACGTTCACGCTGATCGGCACCGGCCTCCTGTGGGTCGGCTGGGTTGGCTTCAACGCCGGCTCGAACCTCGAAGCGAACGGCTATGCTGGTCTCGCACTGATCAACACGTTCGTTGCTACGGCTGCTGGCGCTGTCTCCTGGGGCCTCGCCGAAGCGGTGTTCAAGCGCAAACCCAGCCTGCTGGGTATGGCTTCGGGCGCTGTTGCGGGTCTTGTCGCGATCACGCCTGCCGCCGGCTTCGCCGGTCCGGTTGGCGCAATCGTTCTCGGCCTCGTGGTTGGACCGATCTGCCTGTTCGCCTGCTCGGGTCTCAAGAACCTCATCGGTTATGACGACTCGCTCGACGTGTTCGGCATCCACGGCGTGGGCGGCATCGTCGGCGCCATCGGCACCGGCGTCGTCGTCGCTCCGTTCCTGGGCGGCGCGGGCATCGTCGACTACGCCAATGGCGGCGCGACGGTTTACCCGGGCATCCTCGAGCAAGTCATTGCTCAGGCCAAAGGCGTCGGCGTCACCATCGTCTGGTCGGGCGTCGGCTCGGCCGTGGTCTGGTTCATCGTCAAGCTGCTCACCGGCGGCCGCGTGAAGGACGAGATCGAGGAAGAAGGTCTCGACCTGAACGAGCACGGCGAAGTGGCTTACCACTCGTAAGTTCGACTGTTTCCACCCCTGCCCAGACCGGCGTTGCCGGCGCGGCGCCAGAGGGCGGGAGAGGGAAGTGGGGGCGCGGCTTGATTGCCGCGCCCCTTTTTCTTTTGGCCCCGCCGGGTCTATGTCTCGGACATGGCCGATCCGAAAATCCATCGTTGCGACGTCGCTATTGCCGGGGGAGGGCCTGTCGGGCTGACGCTGGCGCTGGCGCTCGCCCATCGCGGGTATGATGCGGTCGTGGCCGATGCCGGGCTGCCGCCGGGCAAGAACGGGAAAACGGACAGCCGGGCGTATTTCATCGCCTACGGCGTCTGGCGCATCTTCAAGGCGCTGGGGCTGGACCAGAAGCTGCTCGCCGGCGCCGAGGCGGTGACGCAGGTCGAGGCCGAGGGGCGGATCGGCGGGATCAATTTCATTGCCGAAGACTGCGCCGAGCCGGTGCTCGGCTACATGATCGAAGCGAGCGCGCTGGCCGAGGCGCTTCATGCGGCGGTTGCGGCCGAGAAGCGGGTGACGCTGTTGTCGGGCGCGCGGATCGCGAGCGTCGAGCTTGCCGATCCTTGTGCGGTGCTGAAGCTGGCGGATGCGGAAATCCAGGCGCCGCTGGTTGTGGGCTGCGATGGCGCGCGGTCGATCGTGCGCAAGGCGGCGGGCCTCAGGTTCGATGGGCATGATTACGACGCGACCGCAATCTCGACGACGGTGAAGCTCGGCCAGCCGCACAATGGGGCGGCGCGTCAGGTCTTCCTGCCGAACGGGCCGATGGCGGTGCTGCCGCTGACGGGCGATCGCGCCAACCTGATCTGGACGGAGAAGGCGGCGGTCGCGGCGGCGCTGGTGGCGCTTGATGATCGCGGGTTTGAGCTGGAGCTGGCGAAGAAGGCGGGCGATTTTCTTCCCGGCGCGACGCTGGCGGGCGCGCGGCATTCCTTCCCGATCGGGCTTTATGTGGCGGAGCGGTTCGATGCGCATCGTGTCGCGCTGGCCGGGGATTCCGCGCATGTGATTCATCCGCTGGCGGGGCAGGGGCTGAATCTCGGATTGAAAGATGTCGCCGCTCTGGTCGACGTGATCACGACGGCGGGCAAGGCCGGGCTCGATATCGGCGCGGCGAGTGCGCTGGAGCCTTATACGCGCTGGCGCCGGTCGGACGTTGCGGCGACGGCTGCGGCGATGGAGGGTTTCGCGCGCGTGTTCTCGGCGCCGTTGCCGGTGCGGTTGATCGCGGGACTTGCGTTGTCGGCTGCGGGGTCGGTGCGCGAGGCGCGCAAAGTGTTCGCAAAAGAAGCCGGCGGCGATCTGGGCGAGTTGCCGACGCTCATGGCGCGCTGAGGTGTTCGCGCTTGCGGCGAGTTGGGGTGGTAGTGGGTGAGCCGCCGCTACTCGCGCTTCAGGCCGAGTTCGGTGAGGCGGCCGAGGTAGGCGGCCATGCGGCTGGATTTTTCGTCGCCGAGTTCGCGCAGATAGGACCAGGTGAACAGGCCCGTGTCGTGGCCGTCGTCGAAACGGATGCGGAGGGCGTAGCGGCCGACGGGGTCGGCGCTGAGGACGCCGACATTGCGTTTCCGTGCGGGGGGAGGCGGGCGGTCGCCGCCATGGCCCTTGGTTTCGGCGCTGGGGCTTTCGACGCGCAGGAGCTCGTAGGGGATCGTGGCCTCATGGCCATCGTCGAAGCGGATCAGGAGTTCGGCCCGGTCGCGTTGGAAGCGCAGTTCGAGAGGCCAGGGGGGCGGCGCCTTTTCGGCAGCCATCAGGTCGTCGCGCCGATATCGCGGGCTTCATCGCGCAGCATCACGGGCACGCCATTACGGATCGGAAAGGCCAGGCCGGCGGCGCGGCTGATCAGCTCGTTGGTTTCGCGATCATAGGTGAGGGCGGAGCGCGAGACGGGGCAGACGAGAACCTCAAGCAGGCGGGGATCGACGCCCTGATCGATCACGGCGTCGGGCGCCGCGGTCCTGCTGTTCGATTCTGATGCAGTCTGCGCTGAGCTCATTGAACGTATCCACCGCCCTGTCCCGGTCGCTCCATCTGTAGCAGAGATATGAGCGCCGCGCACCTGTCCTCGAGTGTGCGCGCTTCGAGGAGCGCCTGCTTCTCCGGATTCGTAAAGGGGCAGCCCGCCGAAAGTGAGTTGATAAGCGTGTCGACCGGCGCCTCTTCGACGGCGGTCCAGTCTGCCTTCATGGCGCCGCGCTCAAGATAGGACTGGAGCGCTGCGATGAGGCGGGCGCGGGCGGACTCATCGAGCGCGGGCTGGCGGTCGAGGTCGCTGGCGAAGGCCTCCCAGTCGGCGCGGACGATGCGATAGGCCCCGTCATGCTTGATCTCTTCGCGGACGCGGAATCGCGTGATTCCCGTGAGAGCGATGAGATAACGGCCATCCTCCGTCTCCTGGAATCCGGTGATCCGGCCGGCGCAGCCGACCTCGGCGAGGTTGGGGCTGTCGGTGTCGGAGGGAGTTGCGGGGGTTACGATGCCGGCGGGCTGGATCATACCGATCAGCCGGTGGCCTACCAGGGCCGCGTCCACCATGGAGAGGTAGCGCGGCTCGAAAATGTTGAGCGGGAGCACGGCCTTCGGGAAAAGCAGAGCCCCTCCCAGCGGGAAGACCGGAATGGCGACGGGCAGTTCAGACGGTTTGCGATAGACGCGCGGCAAAGCCATGGTCCTCTACGAAAAGACGACCCCACACGGAACGCCGTCAACGTAGCATGAAATGGCTTGCCGCGCGACTGAGTCCAGTCCCGGCTCGCCCGCGCGGGGTGATCAGGGCGTGAAGGCGTGGACCAGCAGGGCGCCGCCGATTGCGATATAGGCGAGCATCGTGCCGATCGTGCCGACAAGCCGGCCCAGCGAAAATCCGCCTGTCGAAGCGAGACCGACCGCATGCAGAATGCGCGCGACGACAAGCGTGGCGCCGACGATGTGGATGTACCAGGCGGGCATGGACAGAAGGGCAAGGCCGGCAATGCCCACGGCCAGGATCGGGACATCTTCCACGGCGTTGAGCTGGACGCGGGTGACCCGGCTGAATTCGGGCGTTGTCTCGCCCGACGGCACTTTCAGCGCGCCACGGCGGCCGCCGACATAGAATTTCAGGCCGAGCATCACGAGCGTGAGCAGACCGATGTAAAGCGCGGCCGCGTGTACCGGCGTCATGTTGATGAGAATGTCCACATTGTCCTCCCTGGGGCGGGAGGACAATGGACTACATTCTGGCATTTGCGAAAGAGAGCAGATGGCCTCGGGGAGGAAGCCTCGTCATCTGGAGGAGTGGGTAGAGCTCTGCCTCCACAGGATCGACCTTGCCGGGCCAAGATGACAGCAGGGTTGCAGCCACATTATATCGGCGCCGCCCCCCTTCGCGACGGCAGGAGGCAGGCCTAGGTCTTCCGCACGGGCAGGGACCCGCCGGCGAACAGGGACGGTATTCGCGACCCGACGCGGCCCACGACTGCCCGCAGATCTGTCCCGACATGCCGCGTGCAGAGGGACGAGAAGGACGTGTCTCAATGAAAAGCCCGATGAAGATGATTCTGACTGGCTCCCTGCTTGCGCTGTCGGCCGCGATGCCGCTGAGCGCACTTGCGGCGCCGCCCAAGGCGCATGTGTCCAAGCGCCATGAGGAAGCGACGACAGGCGCGATCACCTCGGTGAGCGCAACGGAAGTGAAGCTGGCCAACGGCGACACGTTCAAGCTGGCGCCCGGGGTGAGTACGACCGGATTCAAGGCGGGTGAGAACGTGAAGGTGCGATGGAGCATGAAGGACGGGGCCAAGTTCGCGGAGAATATCAGCGCCGCCAAGTAACCGATTTCCCGACCCCTCCCCGGGATGCCTACGGACGGAGCCCTCGGCTCCGTCCGTTTTTCGTTTGCGGGGGCTTGCAGAGTGGAAGTTAATTAGCTAAACAGTTAAATATATCGAACGGCGGAAGCCCATGGACGCGATCTTTGAAGCATTGGCCTCGTTGCCGCGCCGCAAGATACTGGCGTTCCTTTCGGCGACAGATCTGACCGCCGGCGAGATTGCGTCGCGCTTCGCGATGAGCAAGCCGGCGATCTCCAAGCATCTCCAGATTCTCGAAAATGCAGGTCTCGTGACGGCGACACGTGAAGGCCAGTTCATTCGGTATGCGCTGGTTCGCGAGAGTCTGGTCAACACGCTGAACAGTTATGTGCAGGAAGTCTGTCCCGTTTCCCGCCCGTTGAAGCGGGAGAGCCGGAAGCTGTCGCGCGGGGCAGGGCGAGAACCGAAGGCGGGCAAGGCAAAGGCCTGACGCTGCGGCGTCACGGCCATGTTGGAGGGCGCGTGATGAAGCTGGTTGCTGGTTCCGAGCGAATGGTCGCTGGTCCTGACGCCGATCCGGGTCGCGGGCGCGTTCGATGGAAGCCGGTCAAGTCGATCTGGATCGGCGCCATGACTGTCATCGGCGTTGTGTTCGCGCCATTCACGGCGACATGGGATGCGGTGGCGGTGTTTGTCGTGCTGAGCGGCATCACGCTATGCGCCGGGCACTCCGTTGGAATGCACAGGCGGCTGATCCACAACAGCTTCGATTGCCCGCTCTGGCTGGAATACCTGATGGTGGAACTTGGCGTGCTGGTGGGCATGGCCGGGCCGATCGGCATGATGAAGCAGCATGACCTGCGCGACTGGGCGCAACGCCAGCCCGCGTGCCACGACTATCTCTGTCACCGGCGCGGCTTCTGGCGGGATGCGTGGTGGCAACTGCATTGCGACATCGTGATGGAGAAGGGGCCGCGCTTCGAGCTTGAGCCGCGCATCCGGCATGATCGCATCTATGCGTGGATGGAGCGGACGTGGATGTGGCACCAGCTTCCGCTGGCGTTGATCCTGTTCGCGATCGGGGGATGGGGGTGGGTTGTGTGGGGCGTGGCGCTGCGTGTAAGCGTGTGCGTTACCGGGCATTGGCTTGTCGGACACTACGCCCACCGCGAGGGCAGGCAGCGGCCGATGACATGGCGCGTGCGCGGCGCCAGCGTGCAGGGGCGTGACGTGCCGATAGCGGCGCTGCTGAGCATGGGCGAAAGCTGGCACAACAATCATCACGCCTTTCCCGGCTCTGCGCGAATTGGCCTTGCGCCCAACCAGCCCGATCCCGGCTGGTGGTTGATCGTGGCGCTGGAGAAAATGGGGCTGGTCTGGAATGTCGTAACGCCAGCAACAATGAAGCTGCGACCCGAACTGGAAAAGCTGAGGGAGCGACCTCAGGGGTGTCCTTTCTGCGATGCGGTCAGGCGCAAGCTGGGCTTGCCCGCCTGAGGCTTGCAACCTAGGACGGGAGCAACAGGGAGCGCTGCATGGCAGGGCAGGTATCCGGCGGAGACCGGCTTTTCAGATCGATCCAGGCGGCGAAGCCGAAGCTGGTGACGGGCGTGCCCGATGGCATGCTGGCGCAGACCATCATGCTGTGCAAGGCGTCGCCGGATTTCCCGTACATTGCGTGCGCGCGCGAGGAAGAGTGCATCGGCGTCGCGTGCGGCGCGGCGATGGCGGGCGAGCGGGCGCTGGTGATGGTGCAGAATGCCGGGCTGCTCAATTCGCTGGGTGCGCTGGCGACGATGGGGCTGCGCTATGGCTTGCCGTTTGTCATCGTCGTGACGAACCGGGGCGCGCTGGCTGATCCCAACGGCTACGACATCGAGAAGCGTGAAGCGTTCGATGCAGGCGTGCGGCCGATGGCGCGGGTGTTCGATTTCGACGCGAGCGATTTCCCCGACGACCTGATCCCGGCGGCGTTCAAATGGGCGGAGGCGGCGCGCAAGCCTTTGATCCTCGCGCTCGAGAAGCGGCTGGGTGCGGAGGCCGCGGCATGAGCAATCTCAGCAATCTTCCCTCGCAGAAGGATGCGATCGCTGCGGCGCTGGCGCTTTATCCGACGCGGCCGTTTGCTGTGTCGGATATCGGCTCGCAGTCGGGCTGGCTGAAGGCTTCGGGTCATGACGCGCGCAATCTCTATGTCTCAGGGCCGATGGGTCTGGCGACGTCGATCGCGCTGGGGCTCGCGGCTGTGCGGCCGGATGAGCAGGTGCTCGCGATCGCGGGCGATGGCGCGCTGGCGATGAACCTGACGTCGCTGGCGACAATTGTCGGCGCGAAGCCCAAGAACCTGTCCATCCTATTGGTGGACAATCGCGTCTATGAATTCACGGCCTCGGTGCCGACGCCGACACGCGAGATGGATTGGCTGGCAGTGGGCCGAGCATTCTTCGGCGCGGACCAGTGCATGAGACTGTCTGATCTGACGCCTGAGCGTTGGGCGGGCGTGGCGCGCCCGGCAATGATCGTCGCGGACATTGCCGCAGCGCCGGCGAAGCCGCCCGCGCTGGGCATGACGCCGGCGATTATCCGGCTGGAATTTCTGAAGGCGAGCAAACAGGGCTGAGTCGGCGCAATGCCGCGCCTCACAGATGACCTGGTCGCGCATCTTGTAATTACCGAACGTTCGGTATATATTGATTGTGAGATCAGGAGATGCTTGTGGCGCGTCCGCAGTCGATCAGTGAGCAAGAGCTGCTGTCCCGGCTGGGGCAGGTGTTCCGCGATGTCGGTTATGAGGGCGCATCTGTTGCGGTTCTGTCGGAAGTGACAGGGCTGCAGAAAGCGAGCCTTTATCATCGCTATCCTGGCGGGAAGCAGGAGATGGCAGACCACGTCCTGTCGGCGGCGATGGACTGGTTCGGCGAGAATGTGATCGCGCATCTCAACGCAGATGGCCCGCCGGAGCGGCGGCTGGCGGAGATCACGCGAAGTCTGAGCAAGTTCTACGATGGTGGGCGGCAGGCGTGTCTGCTGAACGTGCTGGCCTCGCCGCGTATCGAGACGGGGCCGTTCTCGCCTGCGATCAAGGCGGCGATCGAACAGCTGATCGATGGGTTTGCGAAGCTGGCGCGCGATGCGGGGCTTGGCGTGCGTCTGGCGCGGGAGAGGGGAGCGCGGGCGCTGATGCTGCTGCAGGGCGGGTTGGTGTTGTCGCGGGGGCTGGGGGCGATTGAACCGTTCCGGCAGGCGCTGAAGGCGTTGCCGGGAGAATTGCTGAAGGAGTGAAGCGCGTCATGACGCACAAATATCTCTCCACGCTTTTTACCGACGACGTGAAGGCCGCGCAGGCCGAGAATGGCAGCCGCGCTGCTTATGCACGGTTCGACGGGCCCGCGGAGGCGGACGAGCTGACGGAGGCCGAAGCCGACTTCATCGCCGTGGGGGACAGTTTCTACATGGCGACGGTGTCGGAGAATGGATGGCCCTACATCCAGCATCGCGGTGGGCCAGCGGGCTTCCTGAAAATGCTGGATACGAAGACGCTGGCCTTCGCGGACTTTCGTGGCAACCGGCAGTACATCAGCGTTGGCAATATCGCGCACGACGATCGGGTGTCGTTGTTCCTGATGGACTATCCGCGTCAGGCCAGGCTGAAGATTCTCGGACGCATGCAGGCGGTGGATCTGGCGGACAAGCCGGAGCTGGCCGCGTCTTTGGCGACGCCGGGCCATAAGGCGAAGATTGAGCGTGCGCTGGTTATCAAGGTCGAGGCGTTCGACTGGAACTGCCCACAGCACATCACGCAGCGCTTCACGCTGGCTGAGATAGAGCCTGTGGTCAGTTCGCTGCGGGCGAAGATTGCAGACCTTGAAGCCAAGCTGGCCGAGCGGGCGGCTTAGCGGGCGCGCAAGCTCAGACTACCGGAAGCGAAGTGCCGAGAGGCGGCGGCGGCCTTCTTTCACGATGTCGGATTTCGGGCCGAGGGCTTCGAAGATCTTGAAGAGCTGCTCCTTGGCGGCGCCTTCCTTCCACTCGAAGTTCTTGTCCAGGATGGCGAGGAGCTGGTCGACAGCTTCCTCGTGCTTTTCCTGACCAGCGAGAATGCCGGCCAGCTCGAAGCGGGCGTCCCAATCCGTCGGCGTGTTGTTGACGCGGGTGCGGAGCTCCAGCGCCTCGTCCGGTTTCGACGTGTGGCTGGCGAGGTCGAGTGTCGAGAACACGCCGATGGCGGAAGGGTGCTTGCGGTTGGCTTCCGGGATCATCTCGGCGATCTGGCGCGCGCGCTCGATGTCGCCTGCCTTGATGTAGCAGCGCGAGAGGCCGGCGAGGGCTTCGATATTGTCTGGCTCCATTGCCAGCGCCGCGGCATAGATTTCGGCGGCGGCGGGGAAGTCGCCTGCGTCGGAGGCGTCTTCGGCGGCGGCGAGCAGTTCGGCGAGGCTCGGGCCGTCGGCTGCGCTGCCGTCACCTTTCAGCTTGTTGATGAAGGCGCGGACCTGGCTCTCGGGCAGGGCGCCCATGAAGGCGTCGACCGGCTGGCCATTGCGGAAGGCGACCACGGTCGGGATCGACTGCGAGCCCGTCATCTTGGCGATCTGGCTGAACACGCCGGGGTTCTTGTCGACGTCGATCTTGACCATCTTCACCGCGCCGTCGTTCTCGCCGACGACTTTCTCGAGCGTCGGGCCCAGCGAGCGGCACGGGCCGCACCAGGTCGCCCAGAAATCGACGATGACGGGGACGGACTTCGAGGGCTCGATCACGTCAGCCATGAAGGTCTGGTCGGTGCCGTCGATGACGTGCGGGCTTTTCGCTCCGCCGCCAGCGGGGGGACGGCCTGCGCCTGCGCCGATGATGTCCACGCAACAGCTCCTGAAACTCTGGCGGGCCGGCTCAGGCCCCGTTGGACCACTAGATGGGCGCGCACCCCTGAAACAGCAACGTTCTCAGGCTGCGCCCAGTTTTGTGAAGTCTATGCGGGTCACCGTATGGCCCGTCGCTTCGGCAAAGCCAAGGAAGTCGTCCCGCGAAATCGACGTGGTCATGTCGTTGCGCAGAGGGTGAAAATTGAGCGTTTCATGGGCCAGAAGCGCCTCTTCCAGAACAAAACGCACACGTTTTGCCTCATCATTGAGCACCGAAAAGCCGGTCACCGAGCCGGGGGTGACGCCCAGCGCATCCCACAGGAGGGGGGCATCGGTGAAGGACAGGCGCTGGGTTCCAAGCAGTCGGTGAACCTGGTTGAGGGCGAG
>DAIRES010000116.1:7746-10073 GCA_036795465.1 Hyphomonadaceae bacterium | reverse complement strand
CGCATGATGCGTCGGGAAATTTCGCCGCGGTTGGCGATCAGGATCGATGAAAACATGACGGGAAGTTAGGACGCGCCGCGAAACGAAGGAAGCGTTTTCGTGAGCGCTGGCGCCGGGATTATCGGTGGGTTAGTGAAAATCAGCGAACTCTGGGCCTTGGGGGGCGATGGAGACGCGTCAATGAAATTCGGAAAGCTGATCGGGCTGAGTGTAATGGCTGCGCCTGTGGCGGCGGCAGGGTTTGCGCATGCGCAGACGCCCGGCGAATCCACGCCAGCCGTTGCTTCTGAAGGCGGCAGCTATGTCTCGGTCGCGATCGGACGGATCAGCGATACGGACTATTCGTACAGGGTCGAGGAGCTTTTCCCGGTCGAGGCGGATGTGGGCGAAGGTTACATCATCGACGCGGCTTACGGCATGTATTTCGGTGACGACTGGCGCGGTGAGGTCGGCTTCAGCTGGCAGGACCGGGATAACGCCAACTCATCCTGGCAATTCGGCACGCGCACGGGACCGGGCATGTCGGCTTATACGCTGGATGCGATCGGATATCGCGACTTCCGGTTCAACAGCCGTGCGAATTTCTATCTTGGCGCGGGCGTCGGCGTTGGCGCCGTGACGATTGATGATGGCGTGATCCGGGATTCAACGGGCACGGGGCTTCACCTGCAGGCGATCGCGGGAGTTGAAGCTCGGCTGACATCTCGCCTGCTGGTGTTCACGGAAGCGCGCCTGCGGTCGCTGCGGCCGTCAGTCGAAGCGGGACAGGCGGGCGCCAGTGGCCGCACGGACGGGTTCGACATCACGTCGACCAGCGTATCGGCGGGCGTCAAAGTGCGGATGTAGATCCGCCCCCTACCCAGCCAGGCCGAGCACGATGATGGCGAGCAGGAACAGGGACAGGGCGATCGCGCAGAAGATCAGCAGGAAGAACGTGCGCCAGAAAGCTGAGAACCAGCCGAGGCCGTAGGCGCCCTTTAGCTGGAAATACATATGGATGGGGATTGCGAAGGCTAGCGCGGAGAAGAAGGGGCCTGCCAGCGGCTCCGCCCACAGCGTCACCAATGCGCCGAGGACGAACAGCAGCGACATGAAGGACAGCGAATAGAGAACGAAGACCGCGTGGTCGAAGAGCGTGACACCGCGTTTCCAGAAGAACAGCAGCCACATGAAGGGCAGCGAGATCGGCACCAGCAGGAATGAGAATTTGTAAGCGGTGTTCTGGATCTTGTAGATCGCAAGTTCCGGGTTCTTGAGTTTTTCGAGGATCTTCTTGTCGACTGTCTTGAAGCCCGTGTTGACCGTTATGTTTCCATTGTGCGCAGCTTGCGAGATTTCCTCGTAGAACAGATCCATGCCCGTGACCTTGACGGGTTCTGCTCCGGCTCCGGGCGCTGCTTTCGGCGCTTCCGCCGTCACACGCTCGACGATGGCCAGCGTGCGCTGCAGTGTGCGGATATCGCGAGCTTTGTCTTCAGCGGTTTCTTCGGCCGTCTCAAACGCTGCCAGCGCAGTTTCGCGTGCGGGATCATCTTCAGCGACGGTGGACGGTATGGCATCGAGCGCGGCGCGCGTGCGGACCATCTCCGCGTTTGCGGCTGCGGCTTCGGTTTCGAGGGTTGCGATGTTGGCGCGCATTTCGGCGGCTGAGGCGGTGGCCTTGCCTGCGTCGCCATTCGTCATCGCGCCGCCGGTGAAGGCGAATACGAAGAACATGGTGAAGACAGTGAGCAGGAACAGCGCCAGCGGCGAGATGTAGCGCGCGCGCTTTCCGTGGATGTATTCGTTGGTCAGCGTACCGGGTCGGAAGGCCAGCAGGGGCAGTGTGCGCCAGGCGCGAGTGTCGAAATGCAGGAGGCCGTGGAGAAATTCCTCGACCATGTGGCCAAGCGTGCGGTGGACGTGGGCGGGTTGTCCGCACACAGCGCAATAGTTTCCGTTTAGATCGGCGTCGCAATTGGCGCAGGCGCCGTGGCCGCCATCGCCATGACCCTTTGAGCCGTCGATCGCGCCGGCGGCGAGGCCTGCCGTCAATGCGGCGCCGGCGGCTTCGATTTCACTACTCATACGCCCTGACCCTCTTTCCGCCCGAGTCTATGGTGGAGGGCGGCTACCAGCACGAAGCTGATTATCATCAACAGATACCACGAGCCCAGCTTGTCCAGCGAGACGGGATGCCAGCCCTTGTCCTGGCTTGGATAGACCCAGGCGCGGGCGAACGTGCCCAGGTTTTCGGCAAACCAGATGAACAAGGCAACCAGCAACAATCCCAGCGCGAGCGGCATGAAACGCTCATGCCTGTCTGGCCGGAAATAGACGAAGCACGG
>DAIRES010000116.1:0-7646 GCA_036795465.1 Hyphomonadaceae bacterium | reverse complement strand
GTGCCGACCAGCAGCGCGAGCATGAGGCCGCCGAAGAGGCAGGCCCATGCCTGTTTCACGCCGAATGAGACGAACTCGAAAGTGAAGCTGGTGACGGGGCCTTTGACGAAGGCCTCACGCCACGCCTCGCGGCGGGCGTGTAGCCAGCGTTCGAGCTTGAGGCGGCGTGACATCGTCCCCCTCGACGATCCTTACCGCGCCCAGCTGGGCTTGCGCTTCTCAAGGAACGCCGCGAGGCCTTCCTTGCCGAGTGTGCTGACGCGGCGGTGGGCGAGGCGTTTGGCCGTGAGGTGGCCGAGGCTGGAGTCGATGATCTCTCCGGTGACGCGCGAGACGAGTTCCTTCGTATCGGCGACGGCTTCTGGCGAGGCTGCGTAGGCGAGATCGGCGTAGTGCTCGACCAGCTTCTCCATCGCCATCTCGTCTTCGACTTCGTGATGGATCAGGCCGATCTTGGCAGCGAAATCAGACTCGAAGCGCTCAGCCGTGACGAACAGCAGGCGGGCCCAGCGTGGGCCGATGGCGTTGATCACGTAGGGCGAGATGGTGGCGGGGATGATGCCGAGCTTCACTTCGGAGAAGGAGAAGATCGTGCCCTTGCGGGCGATGGCGATATCAGCAGCAGCGGCGATGCCACAGGCGCCAGCCATGGCGGCGCCGTGCAGCAGCGCGATGGTGATCTGCGGCAGCTCGAACAATTGCCGCAGCATGTGCGCCATGGCGTAGGCGTCTTCCTCATTTTCGCGCTCGGAATAGTGCGAGGCGGCTTTCATCCATTCGAGATCGGCGCCGGCGGAGAAGACAGGGCCTGCGCCGCGGATGAGCAACAGGCGGCATTCCGGGTTCTTCGACAGCGTTTCGAAGGCGTCGGAGAGTTCCTCGATAGTGGGAGCGTTGAAGGCGTTGCGCTTGGCGGGCCGGTTCAGCGTGAGAACCGCAGTGCCTTCCGGCGATACATCCAGAGTGATGTTTTCATAGGCCATGGGGCTCTCCGGTTATTTTTCTGGCGTGTTCTGGAGCGATCTAGACCCGCAGACTGGTTTCGTCACCTACCGCGGCGAAGGCGCGATGACTTTGACTTCGCTCACATTGCGCTGGGCGTCGAGCTGGACTTCGATGTCGGCGCGGCGTCCGCCGGACATCATGTGGCGGGTGATGCGCTCGAAATGGGCGATGAAGCGGGAGATGCGCTGCCGATCCGCGTCGGTTAGCGGGCGTGCGAGGAGGCTCTCCTCCTGTTCGCAGCGCCAGCCCTGAACAACATCGAAGGACGGAGCGCGGAGATAGAGGATGGCGTCGAGGCGGGCGAAGGCGTGCTGGTAGGCGCCGCCGAGGTTTTCGTTGATCTCGCGGCGCCAGATGGAGGCGGCGTCTTCCTTCGCTTCGAGATCGTTGACCGGGATGGCGAGTTGTTCGGGCGCCTGGGCCGTGGCACCGAGGCACCAGCCATCGAGCAGGATGAGGGAGGGCTTGCCACGGAAGACGGGCTTGCGCGTGGCATGGACGGGGTTGTCTGTCACCTTGTCGAAGGCGGGGAGGAAGGTCTGCGCGCCCTCACCCGCTTCCAGCAGCTCGTCGATGGTTTCGTTTAGCTGGAGAAGGTTGTGCGTGCCGGGCGGGCCGCGCGTTTCGAACAGCGGGTGGACGCTTTGCGCAAGAAGGCGGCGATAGCCTGCGGGCAGATAGACGTCGTCGATCGAGAGGTGCGCCGCCGTGCGGTGGGCGGCGGCGTAGGCGGCGACGAGCGTGGTCTTGCCGGAGCCCTGCGGGCCAGCAACGCCGACGATAGGAATGCGATCGCCTGCCCGCTCCCGCGCGATGGCGACGGCCTGGTCGAGAGCGTTGAGGGCGTCAGCGTTCATGGACCTCCGGGCCTACATCCTGAAAACGCCGAAACCGGTTTCGCGGTCCGCGGATCGGCCATGCGGAGCATTGAGGGACGCCGACAGTGCAAGCCCGAGGATGCGGCGGGTGTCGCCGGGAGCGATTACGCCGTCGTCCCATAGGCGGGCGGTGGAGAAGTAGGGCGAGCCTTCGCGTTCGTAGAGGTCGCGGATCGGTTGCTTGAACTTCGCTTCGGCTTCAGCGGCCCAGGTTTCGCCTTTCGCTTCCATCGCATCGCGCTTCACGGTGGCGAGCACGCTGGCGGCCTGTTCGCCGCCCATAACGGAAATGCGGGCGTTGGGCCACATGAAGAGGAAGCGGGGCGAATAGGCGCGGCCGCACATGCCGTAATTGCCTGCGCCATAGCTACCGCCGATGACGATGGTGAATTTCGGCACGCGGGCGGTGGCGACGGCCGTGACCATCTTCGCGCCGTCCTTCGCGATGCCGCCGGTTTCGTATTTCGAGCCGACCATGAAGCCGGTGATGTTCTGCAGGAAGACCAGCGGGATGCCGCGCTGGTCGCAGAGCTGGATGAAGTGCGAGGCTTTCTGGGCGCTTTCGGAGAACAGGATGCCGTTGTTGGCGACGATGCCGATGGGCATACCGTGCAGGTGCGCGAAGCCGGTGACGAGGGTTTCGCCGTAGAGTTTCTTGAACTCGTCGAATTCGGAATTGTCGACGAGGCGGGCGATGACTTCGCGGACGTCGTAGGGCTCGCGCGCATCGAGGGGGACGACGCCGTCGAGTTCGGCGGGATCGAAGGCCGGGTCGCGCGGCGTGATGGTGTCGAGGTGGACGCGCTTGGGCCGGTTGAAGTTGCGGACGATGTCGCGAACCATCTGGAGCGCGTGGGAGTCGTTGGCCGCGTAGTGATCCGCCACGCCCGAGCGGCGGGCGTGGACATCGGCGCCGCCGAGGTCTTCGGCGGAGATGATTTCGCCGGTGGCGGCTTTCACCAGCGGCGGGCCGCCGAGGAAGATGGTGCCTTGCTTGCGGACGATGATGGTCTCATCCGACATGGCGGGGACGTAGGCGCCGCCAGCCGTGCAGGAGCCCATGACGGCGGCGACCTGCGGGATGCCGCGGGCGCTCATGTTGGCCTGGTTGTAGAAGATGCGGCCGAAGTGTTCGCGATCGGGGAAGACTTCGGACTGGTGCGGCAGGTTCGCGCCGCCGCTATCGACCAGATAGACGCATGGCAGGTTGTTCTCGAGCGCGACTTCCTGTGCGCGCAGGTGCTTTTTCACGGTGATCGGGAAATAGGCTCCGCCCTTCACCGTGGCGTCGTTGCAGACGATGACGCATTCGCGGCCGGACACCCGGCCAATGCCGGTGATGACGCCGGCGGCGGGGGCCTCGCCGTCATACATGCCTTCGGCGGCAAGGGGGGACAGCTCAAGGAAGGGCGAGGACGGATCGACCAGTTGCTCCACCCGCTCGCGCGGAAGCAGCTTGCCGCGCGCCGAATGCCGCGTGCGCGAACTTTCCGGGCCGCCGAGGGCAGCTTTCGCCGTCTTCTCCTGCAGTTCGCTCACCAGCCGCTGCATTGCAGCAGCATTGCCTTGAAAGCGCTCCGAGGACGCACTTACCTGAGAATGTAGTCGCGCCATTGCGCCTCGCCGTTTCTGCCGATGCTCTGTCTGTCGATTCAGGGCATTAATGTCGGCAAGGGGGTGGGTGGCAAGACAAAGGCCGGTCTTCGGGCGAGATGACCCCAACCTTTCTTTCAAGGTTGCTCGTTATCGTCAGGACTGGAGCGGGTAACTTTTTTCGGGTCGGGTTACGCCCATGGGCTTGAAGACCAAGGACAAGGCGGCTGATGCGCAGCCTGTGTTGCCGACGCTGAAGTCGGTGCCGTTCCTGCGGGATGCGCCCCCGCGCGCGCTGAAAGCGGCCGAGGACCACACCCGCTATTTCGGCCTTCCGGGCGGCTGGCAGCTGTTTGCGCCGGGCGAGCCTTCTGACCAGATCTATTTCGTGGTGTCGGGATCGCTGGGCGCTTTCCGCGTCGGCGCCAATGGCAAGATGGAGCTGCTGGGCCACATCCGGGCGGGCGAGCCGGTGGGCGAGATGTCGATGATCGCCGGCGAGCCGCACGAGAATGCGGTGTTCGCGCTGCGTGACACGGAGCTGCTGTCGATGTCGCGGCAGGGGTTCATGAACCTCGTGAAGTCCGATCCGCAGATCCTGGAGCGGCTGACGCGGGTTATCATGATCCGCATGCGGCAGGCGCGAAAGAAGACGGGCCGGTCTGCCGAGCCGCGCGTGTTCGGCATGGTGGCGGCCTCGCCGACGATCGACCTGAAGCAGCGGGCGCGGACCCTGTCGAACGAGCTGCAGGGCATGGGGATGCGCGTCGCCATTGTGGGCGAGGAAGCCGTCGGCATGCCTGCCACGTATTTCGACGAGCTGGAGATGCGCAACGATATCGTGTTGCTGCTGTCCACGCTGGGCGACACGCCGTGGTTCAAGATGACCCAGCGCCACTCGGACCGCATCTGGCTGTTCGCGCGCGCCGATGCGCGGCCTTCGAAGCCGCTGCTGCCGGATGATCCTTCGCCTGCCCGTCAGTTCAGGCTGGTTGACCTTGTGCTGCTGCATCATGGCGGCGAGCGGCAGGTGACGTCGACTTCCGAATGGATGGAAGCGTCCGAAGCCACGCGCGTGTTCCACTGGAACCAGATGGACCAGAACGATGCGCGGCGGCTTGCGCGCACCATGTCCGGCAAGTCGGTGGGGCTCGTCATGTCGGGCGGCGGCGCGCGGGCGTATGCGCATATCGGCGTGATCAAGGCGTTGCGCGAGGCCAATTGCCCGATCGACTTCGTTGGCGGGGCGTCGATGGGCGCGATCGTCGGCGCGGCGCTGGCGTGCGGCTGGGACGATGAAGAGATTCACCGCCGCATCTACAAGGCGTTCGTGGAGACAAATCCGCTTTCGGACTATCGCCTGCCCGTGGTTGGCCTCGTGAAAGGCCACAAGGTGGATGCGCGCCTGAAGGAGCATTTCGGAGACCGGCTGATCGAGGATCTGCCAACGCCCTTCTTCGCGGTGTCGACCAACCTGACGCAGGGCACATTCAAGGTGCATACGCAGGGCCTGATGCGGGATGCGCTGCGCGCGACCATCTCGCTGCCTGGCATCCTGCCGCCGGTTGTGTCGCAGAGGCAGGTGCTGGTGGATGGCGCGGTGCTGAACAACTTCCCCGTGGATGTGATGCGCGAGGCGCATCGCGGGAGGATCATTGGCGTTGATGTTGCGGCGGCGCCGGAAGGGCTTTCGGCGGACGATTTCGTGAACCCGCCCGGTTTCTTTGGATGGACGATGAAGCACGGCTTCAAGTCCGCGCCGCCGATCGCCAACCTGCTGATGCGAGCGGCGACCGTCAGCATCAACCCGAACCAGCACCGCAGCCTGACCGACATCCTGATCGTGCCCGAGCTTAAAGGCATCGAGCTGCGCGACTGGAAGGAATATGAGCCCGCCGTCGAAGAGGGTTATCTGTCGATGAAGGAAGCGCTGGCCGACCTGAAAGGCCCGCTGGCGGGGATCATTCGCGGCAATGCGGCGGCGACGGCGGACTAGGCGCTATTCGTTCGCGATGATGGATCAGTCAGGCTGAAGCGCGGCAGGCTCGGGGCGCTTGAATTCCTTCCAGCCGCCGCCGCGTTCCTGCTGGAAATAGCGTGCGCCGCCGCCGGCGTCTGTCACGGCCTTATATTGCTGGCGAGCCTTGGCGCGAGCGGTTTCGTCGCCGCCATCGAACACGACCATCACGCGCTCGAACGTCTCCATGCCAACGTCTGACCCGTCGAGCAGCAGCGCGACCTTGGCGCCATTGGTGGCGGTGGCTTCGGTGGACAGCAGGATGGGGTGCTTGGCGGCATCGGTACGCGCCCGACCGTGCGGCAGGAAGGAGTCCTCGCGGAACGTCCACAGCGACTTGTTCAGGCGTTCGAGCGTTTCGTCATGAGCGACAACGACGACGCGCCATTTGCGATCGAGGCATTTCTCGATCAGCGGGGCGATGGCCGCGTCGAGCGAGGTATGCTCGATGTGGTAGAACCACCACTCCGCGGCCGCCATTCCCTAGTCCTCGTAGTTGTCGGCGATCATCCGGTCGAGGATGCGTACGCCCCAGCCGGTGGCCCAGGTGGGCTCCAGCGGATTGTCGTTGCCCGGCTTCCACGCGGTTCCGGCGATGTCCAGGTGCGCCCAGGCGCGGCCATCATCGACGAAGCGCTGGAGGAATTGCGCGGCCGTGATCGAGCCCGCATTGCCGGCATTGCCGATGTTGCGCATGTCGGCGACTTCGCTGTCGATCTGCTTGTCGTATCCTGCGCCGAGCGGCAGGCGCCAGACGGGCTCGCCTTCGGCTTTGCCTGCGGCGGTGAGCTTGGCGACCAGATCGTCGCTGTTCGAGAAGACGCCGGCATACTCGTTGCCGAGCGAGACGATGATCGCGCCGGTGAGCGTGGCGAGATCGACCATGGCTTTCGGGTTGAACTTCTTCTGCGCGTACCAGAGCACGTCGCAGAGCACGAGGCGGCCTTCGGCGTCGGTGTTCTGGATTTCGATCGTCTTGCCGGCGGCGGCGCGGACGATGTCGCCGGGACGCTGGGCGTTGCCGTCAGGCATGTTCTCGACGAGGCCGACGAGGCCGACGACGTTGGCTTTGGCCTTGCGCTTGGCGATGGCCATCATGGCGCCGACAACGGCGGCCGAGCCGCCCATGTCGCCCTTCATGTCCTGCATGCCGGGGCCGGGCTTCAGCGAGATGCCGCCCGTGTCGAACGTGACGCCCTTTCCGACGAGCGCGACCGGGGCCGCTTTCTTGTCCTTGCCGCCCATCCACTTCATGACGACAAGGCGCGATCCGCGCACGGAGCCCTGACCGACGCCGACCAGAGAACCCATGCCGAGCTTGGTCATGGCGGCGACATCGAGCACTTCGATCTCGAGGCCGAGTTCGGAGAGTTCCTCGATACGGTCAGCGTAGCTTTCAGGGTGGAGGACGTTCGGCGGCTCGGAGACGAGGTTGCGGGCGAATTCGATACCTTCAGCCTTGGCGGCGAGCGGCGCGTAGTCCGAGCGGGCGCCGGCGGCGCTGTCGGTGACGACGGACACGCTGGCGAGGGTCGGCTTCTTCTCGGGCTTGAGGTTGAGGCGGTACAGGTCGAAGCGATAGCCGGCCAGACGGGCGCCGAAAGCGAGGTTGGCGGCGACGCCGCGATCCGGCGCGCCCACGATCGCCAGCGACTTGGCGCCGCTGGTCAGCAGGCGCTTCACCAGCGTGGCGGCGGCCTTTTGCCAGCCGAGGTCGCTGACGGATGTTTTCTTGCCGACGCCCGCGATCAGAACGCGCGAGGCATCGTTCCATTCCGGCGCGAGGATTTCGATGACCTGCCCGGCCCCGCCCTTGAACGGCCCGGCCGCGATGGCGCGGCGGATGGCGGCTTCCGAAGCCTTGTCGAGGTCGGCTGCGAACTCGACGCCCTTGTCGCCTTCATACGCAAGGAAAGCGACCGCATCGCCCGAGGGTTCCGCTGAAAACTTTATCTGCATGGGGATAATCAGCCCTGACTATTGTACATACACGGTCATCGACGTAGGCCCCGGACACCGCTAGCACTGGGCTGGGCCGTGAGGCCATGCCTCTGGCGCCAGACGCCGTCCTTGGGTTTCCGCATGTCAGGGTTTCAGCGCTATCTCTTTCGGAACGTGTTGAGAACCCTGCTGGCGATCGTCGGCGGTCTTGC
>DAIRES010000115.1:8281-10213 GCA_036795465.1 Hyphomonadaceae bacterium | reverse complement strand
AACACCTGAAAGAGACCAAGGCGATTGCCGATCCGATGGGAATGGATTTCCTCGGACTGGGCTTCTCGCCGATCTGGTCGCTGGAAGAAACGCCGATGATGCCCAAGGGGCGCTACGGCATCATGAAATCCTACATGGGCAAGGTGGGGCGTCTCGGACGAGAGATGATGTTCCGCTCGTGTACCGTGCAGACCAACCTCGATTTCGGCTCCGAGGCCGACATGGTGAAGAAGCTGCGCGTGAGCCTCGCGCTTCAACCTATCGCCACCGCGCTGTTCGCCAACTCGCCGTTTGCCGAGAACCGCACCAACGGCTTCCTGTCGTACCGCTCGCATGTGTGGACCGACACGGACCCGGATCGCACGGGGATGTTGCCGTTTGCCTTCGATGAAGGCTTCGGCTTCGAGCAGTATGTCGACTACGCGCTCGACGTGCCGATGTACTTCGCGCGGCGCGATGGAAAGTACCTCGACGCGTCGGGGCATTCTTTCCGGGACTTCATGGCGGGCAAGCTGTCGCTGCTGCCGGGCGAGAAACCGGCGATGGACGATTTCGACGACCATCTCTCGACGATCTTCCCCGAAGTGCGCCTGAAGACGTTCCTTGAGATGCGCGGCGCCGATGCGGGTCCGCAGCATCGCCTATGTGCGCTGTCCGCATTCTGGGTCGGCTTGCTGTATGATGACACCGCGCTCGATGGCGCGTGGGAGCTTGTGAAGAGCTGGAACGCGGCGGAGCGTCAGGCCTTGCGCGCGGCTGTCCCGATGCAGGGCCTCAAGGCCCCGATCCGCAACACGACGGCTCAGGCCATCGCCAAGGAAGCCGTGAAACTTTCCATCGCGGGTCTGAAACGCCGCAAGCAGCTGAATGCGTCCGGCAAGGACGAGACCATTTTCATGGCCGAGCTGGAAGAGATTGCCGACAGCGGTGTCACGGCGGCCGAGCGTTTGCTGGCCATGTATCACGGCCCCTGGCAGCGCGACCTGCGCCTCGCCTTCAAGGATGTGCTGATCGACGCGCCAGCCTGATCGCTGGGGCGCCGTTGCCGTTCAGGGGCATATCCTTGCCGAACCGAGGCGATTCAAGGGCTTGAGCCTGCCGCCATCGCGTGTTGAAGATCGCTCAGACCCGCGAAGGGCATTTGGGCGAGGGCTACATGGATATCGTTGTCGCGGTCGGACTCGTGATCACAGTGATCACTGGCATCCCGGTCATCATGCAGCTGCGCGCCCAACCCAAGGGCCTGCACATCATCTTCTTCACCGAGATGTGGGAGCGGTTCTCCTATTACGGCATGCGGACGATCCTGTTCGTTTACATGACGCAGCACTTCCTGTTCTCGGATGAAGCGGCGTCGGGCCAATACGGCGCTTACACCTCGCTGGTTTACCTGCTCCCGCTGATCGGCGGCATGCTCGCGGACCGCTATCTCGGCACGACCAAGGCCGTCGCTTTCGGCGCGCTGTTGCTGGTGGCGGGCCACCTCACCATGGCGATCGAGCAGGAGCCTGCGCGAAACGTCCTCACCTACAATGGGGTGAACTATCAGATCGACGCAGAAGGCAGGCAGGACCAGCGCAAGGCGTGGGTCGTCGTCGATGGCCAGCGTTACGATTTCGGCCCGGCTGCCAATGGTGGGATGGAGATCAAGGGCTTTGCCGGCACGGCCGCGCTGCCGAACATCATTCCCGCGGACAATCCGGAAACGCCTGAGGTCGAAGGTTACCAGATGACGGTGGAGGGCCAGCAGCCCTTCTTCATGAGCGCGTTCTTCCTGGCCCTGTCGCTCATCATCATGGGCGTCGGCTTCCTGAAGGCGAACCTCGCAACGCAGGTTGGCCAGCTCTACACCAAGGACGATCCGCGTCGCGACGGCGGCTTCTCGCTGTACTATTACGGCATCAACCTCGGCGCGTTCTGGGCGCAGGTGCT
>DAIRES010000115.1:0-8181 GCA_036795465.1 Hyphomonadaceae bacterium | reverse complement strand
ATCGCATCGGTCGGCATGCTCGTGTTTTTCGTTTACTACATGATCACCAAGGCCACGCTCGCGGAAACGGGCAAGCTGATCCTGGCGCTAATTCTCGTGCTTGGCTCGGTGGTGTTCTTCACCCTGTTCGAACTCGGTGGATCGGCGCTGTCGCAGTTCTCCGAACGCTCGACGCAGCTTCCGACGGAAAGGCTGGCAGATGGATCGACCGGCTTCTGGACCGTGACTTCCGGCCAGACACAAAGCTTCAACGGCGGCTTCATCCTGATCTTCGCGCCGTTGTTCGCGATGATGTGGACGTGGCTGGGCCGTCACAAGAAAGATCCAGGCGACGCGTTCAAGTTTGCGCTCGGGCTCATCCAGGTCGGCGCGGGCTTCCTCGTGCTGGTATGGGGCGCGCAGTATGCCGACGAGAACTTCAAGGTTCCGCTGATCTTCCTCGTGCTGCTCTACCTGCTGCACACCACTGGCGAGCTGTTCCTCTCGCCCGTCGGCCTGTCGGCGATGACCAAGCTCACGCCGGCTCCCATCGCCGCCACCATGATGGCGACGTGGTATCTCGGCTCATCCATCGCGCAGGCAGTGCAGGCGCAGATCACCAAGCTTACGGCGCAACAGACAGTGGGCGGGCAGGTGCTCGACCCTGAGCTTGCTCTGCGGACCTATGCCGAAGTGTTCACGGCGGTGGGGTTGTGGGGCATCGGTATCGGCGTTGCGCTGGGCATCGCCAGCCCGTTCCTGAACAAGCTGGCGCACCTCAAGGACAAACCGAAAGACGGGCAAACGCCTGCGCCGCAAGCCGCCGAGTAGAACTGGCGAATTTTTGACCGAAAGGCCTTCGTGCTGCGTGGACTTGATCGTCCGTTGCCTCACTATATCGCTCGATCGGGGCCGCGCTGAAGGGTTACCTCTTTAGAGGGGAAGATCGGGCTGCCATTGAGGCGCGATCGTCATCCCGAGGCTTCCGCATGAGGGGCAACGGACGCGGGCAAGCTCATACACTGATGTTTTGGGCGAATGTTTTCCTAGATCGGCGGGAGCGTCCCGGTGTCCGCAATGGCACGAGAGCTCATAGCCAATCATCCCGTCCGACGAGGCTTCGCCGACGGTCGGATCGGCAAGAAAATTCCAGGACGGCGATTGCCGAAAACCAAAATTGTAAGCCGCTCGATGGATATCGGAGATTGTCGCGAGGTTGATCACGCGAACATCGCCTTCAACATGCCTGAAGTCTTTGTCGCGCGTGACCAAATAAGCGTCTTCTAGGTAAGCGACGCAGGCTATAATCAGATCTCCGCCCTTCAAACGATCAAAGCCTGGCCTTGAAAACAGCTCGGCTTGGGCCGCGCGCTTAACGAAAGTTTGGTCGATCGGATAAACGATGTCGCGTTCCCCGAGCAGATAGAACTCGGGCAACATGTTGCGCTTACCTCTTTGGCTCCGGTCGCGGTTGGTCGCCGATACTGTTGCCTGTGTCTCAAAAAGGGTTGTTGCTGGAAAAATGAACTGGCGCGGAGTGGTCGCGAAACCGTCCGTAAGCACTTTGTGGAATGTTGAGGCTTCCGAGTAATAGAGTGAGTGGTCAGCGCGCTTGGTGTTATCGCCGTCTTCCTTCAGGTTGACGATCGCTGACGTGTCCCAAACAAATCGGTTCATCAGATTCGATTGCCCTCAACCGCCCGCGCCGCCCACCGTGATCTTGTCGATCCGCAGCGATGGCTGGCCGACGCCGACCGGCACTGACTGTCCGCTCTTGCCGCAGGTGCCGACGCCGTCGTCCAGCGAGAAGTCGTTGCCGACCATCGAGATGGAATTCATCACGGTGGGCCCGTGTCCGATCAGCGTGGCGTTCTTCACCGGCGGGCCGACCTTACCGTCCTCGACGAGGTAGGCCTCGGTGCACTGGAACACGAACTGCCCGTTAGTGATGTCGACCTGGCCGCCGCCGAAGTCGACCGCCCAGATGCCCTTCTTGATCGAACGAACGATCTCTTCCGGATCATGCGTGCCGCCGGTCATGAAGGTGTTCGTCATACGCGGCATCGGCGCGTTGGCGTAGCTTTCGCGACGGCCATTGCCGGTCGCGGCGACACCCATCAGGCGCGCATTCTGGCGATCCTGCATGTAGCCGATGAGGCGGCCATCCTCGACCAGCACCGTGCGCTGGGTCTGCGTGCCTTCATCGTCGAAGGAGAGCGAGCCGCGCCGGTTTGCGATCGTACCATCGTCGACGATGGTGACGCCCTTGGCCATCACCTGCTCGCCGATGCGGTTGGAATAGACTGACGAGCCCTTGCGGTTGAAGTCGCCTTCCAGCCCGTGGCCAACGGCTTCGTGCAGCAGCACGCCCGTCCAGCCCGGCCCGAGCGCGACTTCCATCTCGCCCGCGGGGGCTGCGACGGCATCGAGGTTGATCTCGGCTTTGCGCAGCGCACGTTGGGCCAGCGCCTGCCAGCGGTCCGGGTGGATCCACTCTGCGTAATCTGCACGACCACCGGCGCCGGCCGATCCGGTTTCGCGGCGGCCGTCTTTCTCCATGGTGACCGAGATGTTCAGTCGCACAAGTGGCCGCGCATCAGAAACAACCGCGCCACCAGAGCGGATGATCTCAACGGCCGTGCGAGAGCCGGCGAGGGAGACCGAAACCTGCACAACCTTCGGATCGCGCGCGCGGCACCACGCGTCTATCTCGGCGAGCAGGCCGGTCTTGGTGACGAAGTCCGGCGATGCGGTGGGGTCGACGTCTGCATAGAGGCGGCGGTTCACCGGCGTCGGCCCGACAGCGAGCAGGCCGGAACGGCCCCGCTTGGCTGCTGACGCCGCCGTGGCGGCGCGGCGAATGGCGGCTTCGGATATTTCGCTGGCGTGGGCGTATCCCGTCGTTTCGCCCGAAACGACACGAAGGCCGAATCCCTGGCCGCTGTCGTAAGACGCAGACTTCAGGCGGCCGTCATCGAACAGGAAGCTCTCGGAGCGAACGGATTCGACGTAGATTTCCCCGTCTTCAGCGCCGGAAAGGGCCTCATCGAGAATTCCGGCTGCTCTCGAGACGCCGACACCGACATCCTCGATCAGGCTGCGCTCAGTCATCAGCTCACCTCGTCACGCGTTCATGCTCCGCCGCAGCCCTTTAGATAGGGCCGGGCAGGGCGAAATGACAGCGCTCCTGAGTCTTGCGACTCAGCCCTCGACGGGAACCACGGTGAACCGGGCAATCTGTTCGGACGCCTGGGTGAACTCCGGGTTGATCTGCAGGGCGCTACGGAAATCCTCGTAGGCAGACTGGAGATCGCCCAGTTTTTCGTGCGTCAGGGCGCGATTGTAGAAGCCGATGGCGCGGGCGTTCAGGGATTCGGTCGCAACGCCTTCGTTCAGCGCGGCCATGGCCTCGGGATAGCGCTTCAGATTGTAGAGCGCCGCGCCGAGGTTGACCTTGGCTTCCCTAAGGTCCGGCAGCAGGTTGATGCTGCGCTGATAATCGATCACGGCCCGGCTATTGTTGCCCTGCCGCATGTAGAGGATGCCGCGGTTGGTGAATGTGGCCGCGCGGTCCTTGGGCCTCAGCTGCTCGGTTTCGAGCGCCAGATTGCAGACCTCGATGGCCTTGGTGAGCACCACACGGCTGTATTCCACTGCGTTGTAGCAATCCCGCGCGAGGCCACCGCCGATTACCGTGACGGCTCCCTGCGCGTGGGCCGTTAGCGGCATAAAGACGGCCAGCGCCGCCGCCGAAATCCCCAATCGAAACCGGGTGCTCATCTTCCCAACTCCTTGTGCCTCTGGTAGCGACCACGCGCCTGCCGAACGAATCGACCCGCCTGCGACACTATGCGCCCGGCGGGGCGGAACGGAGTGGTGGCAAGCTGGAGCATATCACGTTAAAGCCCCGGTTTCACGCATCTGGCTGGAGGATGTGAGATAATTATGCGCATCGGTGCTTGGAAGTATTGGGCGCTCAGCGCCGCCAGCCTTTTTGGCTGCGGGTCAGCTTGGGCAACCCCTCATGACGGTGGAATCAACTTCCAGTCTCCGGCAACGGAAACTGCGAAGCGGGTCCAGGATTTCCATAACGAGGTCCTGATCATCATTGTGGCGATCACGATCTTCGTCACAGCCCTGCTGATCTGGGTCATGCTGCGCTACAACAAGCGCGCGAACCCCGTTCCGAAGAAGTTCTCGCACAACACGGTGATCGAGATTCTCTGGACCGTCGTCCCGGTGCTGATCCTCGTCTGGATCGCCAAGGGCTCGTTCCCGCTGCTCTACGAACAGGACGTGATGCCCGCCGAGGCCCGCGAAGAAGAGATCGTGGACATCAAGGTCTACGGCAACATGTGGTTCTGGGACTACACGTACAACGTCGGCACCGACAACGAGTTCAACGTTGAGTCGCGCATGCTGAAGGCTGGCGCCCCCGATCCGTCTCTCGAGCTGAAGCCGGCGCGCGGCGATATCGCTCAGCTCTCGGTCAACAACCCGATGGTCGCTCCGGTCGGCAAATACGTTCGCCTGAAGATTTCGTCCAAGGACGTTATCCACGCCTGGGCGATGCCGCAGTTCATGCTCAAGGTCGATGCGATGCCGGGCAAGCTGAACCAGCTCTGGTTCAAGGTTGACGAGCCGGGCGTGTTCTACGGCCAGTGCTCCGAGCTTTGCGGCAAGGATCACAGCAACATGCCGATCGAGCTGCGCCTTCTTCCGCAAGCTCAATACGAAGAGTGGCAGGTGCAGTATAAGACCTCGCCAGAAGCCGCGCGGGCCTATCTGGACCGCGTTCAGCCGGCGAAAGCCGCGCAAGTCGCTTCAGCGCAGTAGGGATCAGGGAGCCGTTTGATGTCGAGCGAGCCGAAAACTGCCGCCGCCGGACACGGTCATGACCACGGTCACGGCCATGGCCACGATCATGCGCACGATCACCACGATCCGAAGTGGTACAGCCCAGCTCGCTGGCTGTTCTCCACGAACCACAAGGACATCGGTACGCTCTACCTGATCTTCGCGATGTTCGCCGGGATCATCGGCTTCGTGTTCTCGGGCTTCATGCGCGCCGAACTCGCCGAGCCGGGCCTGCAGCTGTTCAACGGAACGGCTTTCGGCGGCTTCTTCGGTTCGGAGCACAACTACAACGTCATCACGACGATGCACGGCCTGATCATGATCTTCTTCATGGTCATGCCCGCCCTGATCGGCGGTTTCGGCAACTGGTTCGTGCCCCTCATGATCGGCGCGCCGGACATGGCGATGCCGCGCATGAACAACATCTCGTTCTGGCTGCTGCCGGTTTCGTTCTTCCTGCTGATTCTTTCGATGTTCGTGCCTGGCCCTGCGGGCGCCAACGGATTCGGCGGCGGCTGGGTTCTCTATCCCCCGCTTTCGAGCACGACCGGCCACCCGGGCCTCGCGATGGATCTCGTGATCTTCTCGCTCCACCTCGCGGGCATGTCGTCGATCCTCGGCGCGATCAACTTCATCGTCACCATCCTCAACATGCGCGCGCCTGGCATGACCATCCACAAGATGCCGCTGTTCGCATGGTCGGTGCTTGTGACGGCTTTCCTGCTCGTGCTCGCGCTCCCGGTTCTCGCCGGCGCGCTGACCATGCTGCTGACCGACCGTAACTTCGGCTCGAAATTCTTCGAAGTCTCGGGCGGCGGCGACCCGGTCATGTTCCAGCACTTGTTCTGGTTCTTCGGTCACCCCGAAGTGTACATCATGATCCTGCCGGGCTTCGGCATCGTCAGCCACGTCATCTCGACGTTCTCGCGCAAGCCGATCTTCGGCTACCTCGCGATGGCTTACGCCATGGTCGCCATCGGCTTCATCGGCTTCATCGTGTGGGCGCACCACATGTACACGGTCGGCATGAACGTGAACCTGAAGGCCTACTTCGTGGCCGCCACGATGGTCATCGCGGTTCCGACGGGCGTGAAGATCTTCTCGTGGATCGCCACAATGTGGGGCGGCTCGATCGAGTTCAAGGTCCCGATGCTCTGGGCGATCGGCTTCATCTTCCTCTTCACGGTGGGCGGCGTCACGGGCGTGGTGCTTGCCAACGCCGGCGTCGATCACGCTCTGCACGACACCTATTACGTGGTGGCGCACTTCCACTACGTGCTGTCGCTCGGCGCCGTCTTCACGCTCTTCTGCGGCTGGTACTACTGGTTCGAGAAGATGTTCGGCATCAAGTACAATGGCTTCATCGGCGGTCTGCACTTCTGGCTGATGTTCATTGGCTCGAACCTGATCTTCTTCCCGCAGCACTTTCTCGGCCTGCAGGGCATGCCGCGCCGCTATGTCGACTACGCCGTCGCCTTCCGCGAATGGCACCACTGGTCGACCATCGGCTACTGGGTCGCCGCTGCCGCCACGATCGTGTTCTTCATCGGCGTGCTCGAAGCGCTCGTCCGTCGCCGCAAGGCCGAAGCCAATCCGTGGGGCGAGGGCGCAACGACGCTGGAATGGACGCTGTCCTCCCCGCCGCCGTTCCACCAGTACAACGACCTGCCGCGGTTCAAGTAACAGGGCGCAGGCAGCCCGGACCCCTTGGTCCGGGCTGCAGCGCAAAGTATGATGTCCGACGCAAGCATCGTCAGCACGTCCACTGCCTCCGCCTCGGCGAGCGCGATGGATTACGTGCGCCTGATGAAGCCGCGCGTGATGTCGCTCGTGATCTTCACCGCTCTCGTTGGTCTGGTTGCCGCGCCGGTTGCGATGCACCCGTTCACGGCCGCCGTTGCTGTCTTCGCTTTGGCGCTCGGTTCGGGAGCCGCTGGCGCGCTGAACATGTGGTACGACGCCGATATCGACGCGCTGATGGCGCGCACCGTGTCCCGCCCCGTTCCCGCTGGCCTGATCGCACCGCAGGAGGCGTTGTCCTTCGGCCTGATCATGTCGGCGATCGCCGTGACGCTGATGGCCCTGGCTGCGACCCCGCTTGCAGCTGCGCTGCTGGCCTTCTCCATCTTCTTCTACGCTGTCGTTTATACGATGTGGCTCAAGCGCTCGACCGCACAGAACATCGTCATCGGCGGGGCCGCCGGCGCTTTCCCGCCGGTCATCGGCTGGGCTGCTGCGACGGGCAACGCGCCCGCTGACGCATGGCTGCTGTTCGGCCTGATCTTCCTCTGGACGCCGCCGCACTTCTGGGCGCTGTCACTGTGGACGCAGAAAGAATATGCCCGTGCCGGCGTTCCCATGCTGCCGGTCACGCGCGGTGCAGCCGAGACCCGCCGCCAGATTCTGATCTACACGCTCGTCGTCGCGCCGTTCGGCCTGTTGCCTGTCGCCACCGGGCTCGGCGGCTGGATTTATCTCGTGACAGCTTCCATCGGAGGCGCAGCTTTCCTTTGGTGCGCCGTCCGCGTCTTCCTCAGCCGTGCAGGGGACGCAGACGCTCCCGCTGACATGCGCCACGCGAAGACCATGTTCGGCGTTTCGATCATCTACTTGTTCGCCCTGTTCGCAGCCCTGCTGGTTGAGCGCGTGCTGCCGCTCCACTTCATCGTGGGAGCTGGCGCCTGATGCTCGACAAGGGACAGATCAAGGATTGGGAAGGCGAGCCGGAAGATCCGGCGAAGCCCGTCGCCGTCGAACCCCGCTCCGGCATTGCCGGCGCCATCTTCGATAGCCATGAAGCCCTGCCGACCGGAGAGCGCGTGTCGCTCACGCCGGAGCAAACCGCTGCTCGCAAACGTCGCGGCCAGTGGCTCGCGATCGCTCTGTTCGCATTCGTGATTCTCGTCTTCGTGCTCACGATGACCAAGATCGGCGCCAACATCCTGGTGCGTGACCTGTGAACAAGCGCGCCCGCCTCACCACCTGGATCATCTCCGGCGCCGCGCTCAGCATGCTGGCGCTCAGCTTCGCTGCCGAGCCGCTGTATTCGACCTTCTGCCGCATGACCGGCTTCGGCGGCACCACGCAGGTCGCGACCGAAGCGCCGAAGTTCACGCTCGACCGCAAGGTCCGCGTCATGTTCGACGCCAACGTCGCCCCCGGCGCGCCGCTGAAATTCCGTGCCTCCCAGCCTTTCGTCGAAGTGAAGCTCGGCGAGAAGATGATGGCCTATTACGAGGTGACGAACACCTCGTCCGAACCGGTCCGCGCGATGGCGTCCTACAACGTCACGCCCGACAAGGTCGGCCTCTATTTCAAGAAGATCGAATGCTTCTGCTTCAAGGA
>DAIRES010000114.1:5003-10214 GCA_036795465.1 Hyphomonadaceae bacterium | reverse complement strand
GACAAGTTCGAGAACATGGGCGCCCAGATGATCCGCGAAGTGGCCTCGAAGGCCAACGACGTCGCGGGTGACGGCACCACGACCGCCACGGTTCTCGCCCAAGCCATCGTTCGCGAAGGCCTGAAGCGCGTTGCCGCCGGCATGAACCCGATGGACCTCAAGCGCGGCGTCGACAAAGCCGTTCTCGAAGTCGTCGAGAACCTGAAGAAGCAGTCGAAAAAAGTCACGACCAATGAAGAGATCGCTCAGGTCGGCACCATCTCGGCCAACGGCGAAACCGCCATCGGCGACATGATCGCCCAGGCGATGGAAAAAGTCGGCAACGAAGGCGTCATCACGGTTGAGGAAGCCAAGGCCCTCGAAACCGAACTCGACGTCGTCGAAGGCATGCAGTTCGACCGCGGCTACCTCTCGGCCTACTTCGTCACCAACGCGGACAAGATGGAAGCCGTCCTCGAAGACGCGCTGATCCTGCTTCACGAAAAGAAACTGGCCTCGCTCCAGCCCCTGCTCCCGGTTCTCGAAGCCGTTGTGCAGACGGCTCGCCCGCTGCTGATCATCTCGGAAGACGTTGAAGGCGAAGCTCTCGCGACCCTCGTCGTGAACAAGCTGCGCGGCGGCCTGAAAGTCGCTGCTGTGAAAGCTCCGGGCTTCGGCGACCGCCGTAAAGCCATGCTCGAAGACATCGCCATCCTCACGGGCGGCACGGTGATCTCCGAAGACCTCGGCATCAAGCTCGAGAACGTCACCATCGACATGCTCGGCAAAGCCAAGCGCGTGCAGATCTCGAAAGAGAACACCACGATCGTCGACGGCGGCGGCAAGAAGAAAGACATCGAAGGCCGTATCTCGCAGATCCGCAAACAGATCGAAGAGACGACTTCGGACTACGACAAAGAGAAGCTGCAAGAGCGTCTGGCCAAACTGGCCGGCGGCGTTGCTGTGATCAAGGTCGGCGGCGCCACGGAAGTGGAAGTCAAAGAGCGCAAAGACCGCGTTGACGACGCCCTGAACGCTACGCGCGCTGCTGTGGAAGAAGGCATTGTCGCCGGCGGCGGCACGGCTCTCCTCCGCGCTGCTTTCGCGATCAAGTCGGAAGGCGACAACGACGACCAGCAAGCTGGCATCGATATCGTCCGCAAGGCTCTCGAAGCCCCGCTCCGTCAGATCGTCGAGAACGCTGGCGTCGAAGGCTCGATCGTTGTCGGTCGTATCCGTTCGGAAAAAGGCACCAAGAACTTCGGGTTCAACGCGCAAACCGAAGAGTACGGTGACCTGGTAGAGATGGGCATCATCGACCCGGCGAAAGTCGTCCGCGTTGCTCTGCAGAACGCCGCCTCGGTGGCCTCGCTGCTGATCACGACGGAAGCTGCGATCGCTGACGCGCCGAAGAAAGATGCCGGCCACTCGCACGGCGGTGGCGGCGGTATGCCGGACATGGGCGGCATGGACTTCTAGTCCAGTCCGACTCAAGTCGAACCAAACACGGAAGGGCGGCTCGAAAGAGCCGCCCTTTTGCTTCCAGGGGACGTGTCAACGCCATCACGAGCCCGTGACCACGGATATCGGGCAAAGGTTCGAAACTCGAAATCGGCAAGGTTTGACGGAATCTGATCCGGTCAACCTTTGACGTTGAGGCAGGACGTTTCACCAAACCGGGTTTGGCCAGAAATCCTTATCAGTCTCCAATTACCTGCATATTCCGTTTTGTACCCCTGCTTACAGGATTGCATGATAATCGATATGGCCTTATTGTTTTTCGAGAAGTTCGATCTGGCAGCCCATCCTGACCCCGGGCGAGCCAACAAAGCCGAACTTCGGAATGCCAAAGAAGAAAGGGCGGCCTGGCGACAGGCCGCCCCGACTTCATTATGGGCTGTCACTCGCCCGGATGACGAAATCTGCGGCGCCCGGCCTGAAAACACCTCGCCTGGCGAATCTGTTCATCGACCAGACGGGTTGGCTGCGCGAGAAGGGTTGGAACGTGGCAGGGCCAAAAGCCCGCAAATACAAAGAAAAAGGGCGGCGCGATGAACGCGCCGCCACTAAAAGGGTCTGATACGAGCGTTTCCTCCCCGAAACGCCAAACCGCCGAAGCAGTTCGATTATCAAGTTGTCTTGAAGCTCGGATTGAGTCAAGCGCCATCTTACAGATGCGTTATCGGCCGTCGGCACGGATTGGCCCGTCCCGACCCTGTCCGCGCCGCTTCGCGAAAGATTTACCCCCGAAAACCCTTCGCAACCGCAACATTGAAGCGGCCATTGTGATACCGGATGGAATCGAGATCGCGCAGCGATCACGCGCGCGTATTGTTCAGCGCAGCCATGAATTGCTTCAGCCTGCCCGTCGAACCCGGCGCCTTGGCCTCGATGCCCCCGACCAGCTTCTCCAGCGCCGCAACTGCCGCGGAAGACCATTCCGCATCCAGACTGGCCGCAAGTTGCGCCTGGCTACGCAGGATCACGCCGTCCCGAAGGATCTTCAGCCCGTTGCTCTCCAGCGTTGCGCCCGTGGTGGTGATATCGACCACGAGCTCCGCCACGCCAGCAGCAGGCGCGCCCTCAGTCGCGCCCGCGCTCTCTACGATGCGATAATGGCCGACGCCTTCTTCCGTGAAATAACGGCGGGTCGAGCGAACATACTTGGTCGCAACGCGAAGCTTGCGGCCGGTCGCGGCTTCCATGCGCGCGGCGACGTCATCGACATCCGCCATCGTCTCGACATCGAGCCAGCTCTTGGGCGCGGCCACGACCAGATCGGCCCGGCCAAAGCCGAGCGGCGCAAGCAGATGGACAACGCGGTCAAGATCGCCCGCTTGTTCCCGCAGGAGGTCTTCCCCACTCACGCCAACGTGGACGTCGCCAGAGATGACGCCGGCGGCAATCTCTCCGGCCGACAGGAGGCGCACCTCGACATCGGGCAGCCCGGCAATGCGGGCGAAATACCCCCGCGCGCCGCCCAGCGCCTCGATGGCAAAACCAGCAGCGGCAAAGAACGTTTCAGCCTGCTCTTTCAGGCGGCCCTTGGACGGAACGGCGAGCTTCAGCGTGGTCATGCCCGACTCCCCTCACCCAGGCGATCGGCCCGCAAGGCTGCGCCGATAGCGCTGGCATCCCGCGTTCCACCGCTCAGCCGCGCGATCAGGCCATCGTAGCGGCCACCCGAAACGATCGGGCGATCCGCAGCGCCTTCGCGCGCCAGCTCGAAAACAAAGCCGTCATAGTATTCGAAGCGACGGCCGGCCTGTGCGCTGAACACCGCTTCAGACCAGAACGGCGGCTTGAGCTTCGCGATATGCGCCAACCGCTCCGCAAAGGCATCGAGGGCTGCGGAGATATCCAGCCCCTGCTCCCGCGCAAACGCCTGCAAGGCGCCGAGGCTTGCCGGCATCGACACCGAGATATCGAGATACTTGATCAGGGCCGCCGAGACTGATGCAGCCGGCGCCACATCAGCAGCCTTGTCACGAAGACGCGCCGCGATGTCGTCAACAGACCGGCCAACGGGCTCAACGCCGAGACGCTTCAGCTCAGCCACAACACCCAACGCCGCTTCTTTCGACGGAAGCAGGCCTAGCCGCCCAACCTCGCCCGCGTCCGCCGATGGGCTGCGGGATGCATCCGCCAGCAATTCCTGCGGCCCCTTGCGGCGCGAGAAGGCGCGACGCAGGCGGTCGCTCCATTGTGGCGAGAACGACAGTGCGGCCAGCACGGCGCGATAGATCGCAACATCCCCGAAGCGAACCTGTGCGCCGGTTGCGCCACCCGCCTGCGCGGCTTCGAGGGCAACAGCCAAGGCTTCAGCGTCTTCAGACGGCGAGCCGCCATTGCCGAACCATTCAAAGCCAATCTGCAGATGCTCGACGGGATCATTCGACCCGCGCGGAGGAAGCCGGTAAACAGGTCCAGCGCCATGATAACGCGCCACCGGCAACTCGCTGGACGCGACCATCTGGGCAATCGGCGTCGTGAGATCCGGACGGAGGCAATGCTCCTTGCCGCTGGCATCCGTGAACGTGCAGAGCCGCGACCGAACTATTTCGCCGGAAAGCTCGAGGATGACTTCCGCCGGCATAAGCGTTTGCGGTTCGGCGCGCACGCCGCTGACACGGGCGATGCGCGCAAGCGCCGCCGCAGCCTGCATGGACAGGGTCACGACGCGCCCGTGATGGCTTTGATGCGGGCGACCATTTCGCTGCGCGGGCATTCGAATTGACCGGGGCGCTCGCTGCGCCAGGCGTCGTTGTCGGTCATGGCTTTAGCGGCGGCGGCGCCTGCCTTCAGGTCCTTGATGGTGACAACGCCCTTTTCACGCTCGTTGCCGCCGACGATGACGACGGCGGGCGAGTTGCGACGGTCGGCGTATTTCATCTGCGGCTTCATGCCGGACGAACCGAGATACATCTCTGCGCGGATGCCGGCGCGGCGCAGGTCTGCGGCCAGCGAAGAGTAATCGGCGAGCTGATCCTTATCGAGGACAAGCACGAGCACCGGGCCTTCAACAGCGGCGCCTTCGGTAACGGCCATCGCCGCGGCAAGACGGCTGACGCCAACCGAAAAGCCGGTAGCGGGCGCGGGCTCGCCACGGAACCGTGCGACTAGGCCATCATAACGGCCACCGCCGCCGACCGAGCCGAAACGCAGCGCGTTGCCGTCTGCGTCGCGGAACTCGCGGAGGAACTCGGCCTCGAAGACGGGGCCGGTATAGTATTCAAGACCGCGCACAATGGACGGATCGAAGACGGCTGCATCGTCGCCAATGCCGAGCGCGGTGAGGATCGAGTCGATCTCCGCCAACTCGGCAACGCCCGTGGCGCCCGAACGGGTCATGCCAACAGAGTTGGCGAGCTTGCGGGCAGTTTCAGCGCGCGAGGTCGAGCGGGCGGTGATGAATTCAAGCAGAACGTCGATCTGGTTCGCAGCAAGGCCCGCGCCCTGGGTTACGTCGCCGGACTCGTCCTTGCGGCCTTTGCCGAGCAACAGAGTGACGCCCTCGACGCCGAACTTGTCGAACTTGTCGAGCGCGCGCAGCACCGTTCCGCGCTGGGCGGGATCGATCACACCGGCGGTTTCCATGATGCCGTCGAGCAGCTGGCGGGAGTTCACGCGGATCACGTATTCGCCACGCTGGGCGCCCGCGGCCTGCATGGCCTCGGCGGCGATGGCGATCATTTCCGCGTCAGCAGCGGGGCCAGCCACGCCGACCGAGTC
>DAIRES010000114.1:0-4903 GCA_036795465.1 Hyphomonadaceae bacterium | reverse complement strand
GCCGCCGTTCGATCAGGAAATCCCCGCGGCTTGCGGGCTTCCGGCCGGCGCTGCTGCGCGCCCTGTTGCTCGTCCGTTGACATGATGGCCATCCGACATGGGCTCGGCAGATAGCGCATGGGAACCGCAGGGGCAACCGGCTGGCGGTCCCGCATTGCTTAACAGGTAAACGCCTGACACGGTGGAGACCCGAGATGCAGGAGAAGGCCATGAAAGCTTGCCTGCCCGCCCTGTTGGCTTCTGCCGCGCTGCTGGCGACACCCGTGAGCGCCCAGCCAGCCTCCCAGGGCTATGCGCCGCCAAAAACCAGCTGGGGCGCTCCCGACCTGCAGGGCTACTGGACAAATACCTCGCTGACCGCGATGGAGCGGCCGGATCAGGCTTCAGCTGTGACGGTAAGCGAGCGCGAGGCGAACCTGCTGGCGCGGCGACACGGCCTGACGGCAGCGGGCGCGCAGGAGAAGCTCGTGTCACCCCTGGACGAGGCCTCCTCGCAGCGGTTGCTGGCTGACCGGAACACATCGCGCGGGTACAACCGCTTCTGGATGGATCCTGGCGCAAGCTACGCGCAGGTAAAAGGCGAATATCGCACGGCGTGGGTAGTCGATCCTCCCGATGGCTTCATCCCGTATCGTGAAGAGCAACGCGCGCGGGCGCAGAATGTCGATGGACCCGAGGTGCGCCCGCAGTCGGAGCGCTGCCTGATGAGCTTCACACGCAGTGCGGGGCCAGTGCTCAGCAATGGCCTCTACAACAACACGTACCAGATCGTGCAGACGCCCGACGCGGTGATGATCCTGACGGAAATGATCCACGACGTGAGGATCATTCCCATCGGCAAGACGCATGGCCCTTCCGAGATTCCGAAATGGGGCGGCGACAGTGTCGGCTGGTATGAAGGCGACACGCTTGTCGTCGAGACGGTCAACGCGCATCCGGGACAGCGTTCCTACATCTCGCCCACGGGCAAGGTGACGGAACGGTTTTCGCGCTGGTCGGATGGCCAGGTGTTGTATCGGTTCACGGTCGAAGACCCGTCGCTCTACACACGCAGCTGGAGCGGAGAGATGGCGCTGAATGTTTCCAGCCAGCCGCCTTACGAATATGCCTGCCATGAAGGAAACTACGCCCTGCCATCCATACTCGCGGGTGCGCGCCAGATGGAAAGGGACGGCAGGCCGCGGCAGGCGATCAAATCCTACATCGGCAATATCGACGCGTCAGAGGGCCAGTAATCAGGCCGCCATCGCTTTCGCGAAACCTTAACGGCGATCACGGACGATCGGCGCCATGAAACGGCTTATCGCTTCTTTCGTCCTGATGGTTTGCGCCGCCCTGCCCGCGTCCGCCGAAACATTGCCGGAGCAGATCCGTTCCGAAGCCAGCCGCTTGCTTGTGCAAGTGAATGCAGCACAGGCAGCGGCGACGGCAAAGGCTGGCCTGAAGCCCGCTGGACTTGCTCCGGCGCTGACGGGGGACCTGCAGCGCTTTGGCCTCGCTGCGAGCCGGCTCTCGCTGGAGATCGATCAGCGCGGCGGGCCTGTGGATCTGCGCTGCATCTTTCGCGGCATGGCCGAGGAAACAGACGTGCAGCTCAAGCTCGCGTCTTCGCCGACAACGGGAACCGCTCAGGCAGCCGCTCTATCGCGGCTTTTACATATGCTGAAAGACGCGGTGCAGATCACACCAGCGGTGGGCGGCGGCGCTGCGGCGCAAAAGAAAGCCGCCGCGAACCTGAAGTCCGCGGCGGCAAAATGTGAAGCTGTTCGCGATTTCTAGTACTTGACGTCGCACCCATACGGCACGGTCAGCGCGGGGTCCGGCGACTTGCCTGCGCTCAGCGACGCAAGCGCGGCCGTGACGTAGTTCGTGGCCTTCGGAACGTCATCGACCTTGTTCGATTTGATCGAGTCGATCGCGCCATTGTAGGCGACCTTGCCGTCCGGCGTGATGATGTACAGGTGTGGCGTGGTCTTTGCGCCGAATGCACGGCCCATTGAACCATCGGGATCCAGCAGAACATGCGTCGGCTTCGCGCCGCGATCAGCCGTCAACTTGTCCGCGCGCGCACCGTCGACATGGCCTTGGGCGCCCGGCTTCGACGAGATCACGGAGAGCCAGATAATCCCGTCCTTCGTGGCGGCCGCCTGCGTCGCCTGCATGTTCCTGGAGTTGTAGTGCTTCTGCACGAAGGGGCATCCATCGTTTGTCCACTCAAGGACAACCGTTTTGCCTTTGAAGTCGGCCAGCGACACCTGCTTGCCTGCCGTATTCACTTCCGTGAACGCGGGCGCCACGTTGCCGGGTGGTGTCGCGCTTGCGGTGGAAACGATCAGCGCGCCGGCTGTGATGGATGCGGCGACAGCCGTACCAAGGATCAGCGGAAGCCTGTCACGATTGAAAAAGGTCACGCCTCTTCTCCCGTTTGTCAGCGTCTGGAACACATGTCGGCCTAGAGCGAACCTGCCGCCTGCCGCACAGCCGTCTCGATCATGCTGGGCGTCAGGATCTGATCCAGCTTCTGCGGCGCGCCGCCAGAGGCCGGATAGACAAGATACAGCGGAACGCCCGCAGCGCCATGCTTCGCAAGCTCACCCGCGATCACTTTGTCTTTGTTCGTCCAGTCCGCTTCGAGAAACGCCACGTTCAGGTCAGCAAACGCGCGGGCGACGCTGGCATCGTGGATCGCGCTCTTGTTGAACTGACAGGTGACACACCAACGGGCGGTGAAGTCGACAAAGATCACGCGCCCTTCAGCCTGCAGCTCGGCAACCTTTTCAGGCGACCACGCATTGGCGGAGACTTCCGGCGAAGCTTCCGCCTTGAGCCACGTCGTCGAGACAGAGGGAACAATGAACGCCGCGAGAATAACGAGCACCGCCACGATGCGACCGGCGGTACCCTGCCCGATCTTCTTGGCCAGCCAGATGCCAAAGCCCAGCGCGATGCCGCCCGCGAGAACTGCGATAATGCCATCGGGGCCCGACTGTCCGGCCAACACCCACAACAACCAGAGCACTGTGATAAACATCGGGAAGGCCAGCACCTGCCGGAAGGTTTCCATCCACCTGCCCGGCTTGGGCAGAACCTTGGCAAAGGCGGGCGTGAAGCTCAGCAGCACGAAAGGTGCAGCGAGGCCGAGGCCCACGACGATGAAGACCGCCAGAACGACAGGCGCAGGCTGCGCCAGCGCTGTTGCAAACGCCGGCGCCATGAATGGACCGACGCAAGGCGCGCCGACGAACGCCGCCAGAAGGCCAGTGAAGAAGGCGCCCGTCGTGCCGCCCCGCTCGGCAAGGCCGCTGCCGATGCCCATCAACGAGCCGCCAATCTCGAACACACCGAGAAGATTCAGGCCCACGGCAAACATCACGAGGGCGAAGAAGGCCGTTATCGGCGGATATTGCAGCTGGAATCCCAGTCCCGCCTGCTCGCCCGCCGCGCGCAATGCGATCAATATCCCGCCGATCGCCGCGAAGCAGACGACCACGCCGCCGAGATAGGCGAGACCATGCGCCCGCGATTCCTTCGGATTGTGCGCAGTGTGTACGAGGCCAGCCGCCTTGATCGTGAGCACGGGAAGCACGCATGGCATCAGATTGAGGACGAGGCCGCCGGCAAATGCCAGCCCGAGCGTAATCAGCAACTCGGACAAACCCATCATCGGCGCGACGGATGAAACCGGCGATGGCGCAACACCGCTGACCTCTGCGTTGACGAACTCCTTGTCGGCGACGCCGGCAGGAGCTGGGCCCGGAGTCGCGGCGACTTCCCATGCCCGTGTCGAGCCCGCTTCATCGGTCATGGCGATGATGCCGGAGAGATTCTGGTCGCCCTCTTTCGCGAAATCGGACGCAGTCAGTTCGATCGAGACACCGTTGGCGCCCGTCTTGACGAGCTGCTTGGCGGGGTTGGACAATTCGGGGCCGTCCGGGAAGAACCGAATATTCTTGGCGGTCGCAACGGCGCCAACAACACCACTATCAACCACGGCGACGCGGAAACCTTTCGGTGTGCGCTCGACGGTAGCCTTGCCCGTCATCGCCACGGGAATGTGCGGCAGGGTCGCCACGATGATGGCGCTTCCATCGGCATCCGTTTCGGGCGAGGCCGCGACGCGAAGCGTTGTCGAGAGATCAATGCCCTCGGGAATACAGATGTCCGCGCAGATCAGGTATTCGATCTTGCCGCCGATCGCGATTTCGGAACCGGGCTTTGCATCCGCCGCGACCTGTATCTGGAACGGCAGGACAAGCTGATGCTCGTAGCCGTAATTCATCAGCGTCGCGAGCGGGATGGCGTGAGGCGCGGGGAAACGGAAATCGCCGAAGGTCACGCCGGGAGACGGCGCCCACTCCGCCGTGGGCGGCAGACCGCTGTCGCCGGGGTTCTTCCAGTAAACGTGCCAGCCGTCGGCCAGATCGAGCTTCAGGGCGCCCAGAAAGGTGTCGCCTGGCGTTGCCGCCGCGCGCTCGAACACCAGCGAGCCTTCAGCGTGATCGCTCTTGGCTGACTGCTGCGCATGGGCCGGAGCGGCCAGGGCCGCCGCGAACAGCGTTACCGCCGCCAGCCCCTTTTTCGCCCACGTCAGAAGTGCGCGCACGCCTAGACCTCTTTCTTCCCGCCCCGCCATCACCGCGCACGAGGGCGCACGGCCGCTATCGGCATGAAGCTCTATCATGGGAAGTAGGGCTGCGACCGGGGAGAGGTCCAGACCCCTCCCCGGATCGTGAGCCGGATGGCCGGTTAATCAATCAGCTCGCCGTTTCGGTCGAAAGGCGGCGCATCGTGCGCTGGATGACGCGCTGCCAGTTCATCAGCGACACCATGTGGGCGTAGATCGCCGCGAGGGCGCCCGTGTTGCGGATGTCCTGGAACTTGCTGTCCGGGAGGGCATTGAGGC
>DAIRES010000113.1:1682-10231 GCA_036795465.1 Hyphomonadaceae bacterium | reverse complement strand
GACAGAACCTCGCCATTGGATGTGACGAGCTTCGCCGCCCATTGCTGCAGGAAGCGGCGATTGCCCGGCGTGTCGGGCAATTGCAGTGGGTTGAAATTGGTGCGGACGCCTGGGCGGATCAGGTCGTACTTGCCGCCCATCGCGCGCAGGAAGATTTCCGCACCGCGATCCTTGTCGAAGAACACGATCTTGGGCTGGAAGCGCTCGGACTGTGCGATCAGGAAGTTCAGCACCACGGTCTTGCCGGCGCCCGACGGGCCGATAACGAGGAAGTTGCCGAGGTCGCCCTTGTGGAAATTGAAATAGTAGGGCGAGGCCGCTGTCGTCTCCAGAAGCGTAACAGCCGGTCCCCAATGATTGCCGCCCGCGCGGCCAACCGGATGGCTATGGAAGCTGGCGAGGCCCGCAAAGTTCGCTGAGCTGACCAGCGCCTTGCGCGGGATGTACTGGCCGTTGCCGGGGAATTGCGCCCAGAAGCTTGGCTCGAGAGCTGCTTCCTCGCGCACGCCGATTACGCCGATTTCCGTGAGCGCCGCCTGCACATCCGCAACGGCGTTATCCAGCGGCTCGAAATCAGCCGCGCGCGTCATGATGGTGAAATGGTGCTCGCCAAACACGGCACGGCCCGCGGCCACGTCGTCCTTGGCCTGAACAAGATCGCGGCGCAGAGACAGCGCCTCGTCATCCGCCGCGCGCATCCGGCGCAGAACCGTGTTCATGCGGCTGAGCGCTGGTTGCCGGTCCATGAAGGCAAAGCTCTGCGAGATGACCATCTCGTGCGGCACGCGCAGCAGGCTGTCGAGTTGACCGGCGGCGGTATGCGGCGGGTATTCCTTCACCGAAAGGATTGCCGCCAGCGTGCGCGGGGTACGGGAATTGCCCGACAATTCCAGCGTATCCTTGCCGAAGCTCACGCGGCGATCGACGAATGACACGCCGCCTTTTTCAAACGGCACGGGCCGCAGTTCGCCATCGAACAGGAAGGCAAGGAATTCCAGCGGTTCGGAGAAGAGGCCGCCGGGCGTTTCGTAAGCGCCAAGCAGGCGTGGGCCGTAGGGTTGCAGCGCGGCCAGCAGGCTGTCGGTGGCGGCATCAAGCTCGCGTCGGTCACGCACGCGGCTGACAGCGTCCCACTGCTTCTTGGCTCCCATGAATCCAGCGCGGCCAAGCGCGGGTTTGCGGGTAAGGGTCAGGAAAAGATCGTTGACGAAAAGGCGGCGGCCGGACAGTCGCGTGCGCCAGCTCGCATCCAGGTTACGCGCGAACACGTTAGAGAAGTCGCCTTCAAGCCCAGGCCGAACCATGTGGCGGATGACGTGGGCGCCGATCGACAGGCGCGACGAGGCAATGCCGCGCAGAACGGTGTCGCGCACATTCTTGCGGTAGTTCAGCTCCTGCGTGTCGGCGGTTTCGAACGCAAAGCCGGTGAGGTGCAGGATCTGGATCTGGGCGCCGTCGCGAGTTGCCAGCGTGGTCTCGTCGATATGCCGCGCATACGGCAGCATGTCCGCGGCTTTCTTCTCGCGGCGCGCCAGTTTCGTGTTGCCCCTCTTGCCCGCTTTCGGAGGCGGTTTTTTCTTCATGGTGAGTAAGAGTTGCAGCGCCAATGATCGTAATTCTTCACGCGCGGGCAGCGGCTGACTTTCTGGATCCAGAGATCAAGCCAGCGCGGTTCGCGCAGGCACATCAGATAGCCGATCACGTGCAGCACGAGCGCTGTAACGATCGCCCAGAATGACTTGGTGATGAGGAAGACCTCTGTGGTGACGACGAGGTTCAGTACAAAGAAGGAATAGCTCACGCCCGCAAACATCTGCGGGCGGGTGAGGGCGTTGAAGACGATATCGCGTTCCAGGCCGATCATTCGCGTTATCCCGCCGATCTCGCCGCCATCTGGATGCCGCCAACGATTGTCGCGGCGCCAAACAGGATGAAGCAGCCAACGATCACGGTGATGCCGTGCTTCCAGTTCATGCGTCCGGTCAGCATCATGAAGCCGACAAAGGCGACCGCGATGACGGCGACGGCCGTGGCGATGCCGCCTTCCATCGTGCCCCGCACCCAGTTCACCGCGCCGAGGATGGGACCCGAGCCCTGAGGGCTATTCACCTGTGCGAAGGCTTCCTGTGCGGCGATCATTGCGCCTGCGGACAAAGCTGCCAGTTTCGATGCGAACTTCATCACTTGGTCTCCGGTACGCTGGTACGCGCAAGATAGTCCATCACGGCCGCTACGTAGGCGCGTGTCTCGGCATAGGGAGGCACGCCCTTGTGCTTTCGCACCGCGGCCGGGCCGGCATTGTAGGCCGCTACGGCGAGTTCCACGTTGTTGTCGAACATTGCAAGCATCTGACGCAGATAGACGGCGCCGCCACGGGCGTTCTGGGCCGGATCACGGGGATCAACGCCAAGGTCGCCCGCTGTACCGGGCATCAGTTGCATCATGCCGATCGCGCCCTTGGGCGAGACTGCGTTGTGGCGGAAACGCGATTCGACGTAGGCGATGGCCTCGAGAAGCCGGGGCGAGAGATCGCTGGCCTGGCCGGCGCTTTCCAGCAGCGGTTGGGCGGAGGCGGGGGCGCTGATCGCCTTGGCGACCGGACGTTCCGGGATGATCGCGACGGCGCCGTCAGCCGTTATGACAGCGGGTCCGGTGATCGATGTGACGCCGGCGGGGCCGATTTCCAGAACCTGGGCAATGGCCGACGGGGTGCAGGCAAGCGCCAGCGTCGCGCAAACAAGCGCGAACCGTAGCGGCAGGCCTTCCTGTCCGTTCATGCGCCGACCTCGTGTGGGCTAATACCCTCACGCTATCCACAGGCATGATGGAAGTCGAGTTCGAGCGGCAGGCTATTCGCCTCTCTTACATGCCGATTTGGTAAGATTTGCCGTCGCGGCCGAGCCTGTCGCGCGAATTTCGCGCTGTGATTGAAGTGGCCCGTCCCCCTACCCAGTACGAGGATTTACGCAGAGGTTGGCGCAAAGTCATACCCCCCAAATCTAGGGGGTAGGTGCGGCCGTGTCCTAGAGCTCGATCAACCCCCGCGCGGCGGCTTCCAGGACCGCTTGGGTGGTGGTCCGCACACCCAGCCGTTTGCGGGCGGCTTGCAGGTGTTCGTTCACCGTGTGCTCGGAGAGGTTGAGGATCCGGCCGATCTCCCAGCTGGACTCACCGGTACGCACCCATTTGAGGCATTCGAGCTGGCGCTTGGTGAGAATGGGGCGATCGGCAGGTGCAGCTGGCGTCGGCTTCTCGACCAGACCGAGGCGTTCTGCTGCGAGATGATAGTACACCGCAAGCATGTGCAGCGCGGCGAGGGTCGAGCGGGTCTCGGGAAGTTTCTGCTTGGCCATCATCGAGACGGCCAGCATCGAACCATCGTGCTGGTGGATTGGCAGGTAGAAGCCGTCGTGCAGTCCGAACTCGCTGGCTTCATCGTAGATTTGCGTCTTGTTGCCCTTGCTCACCTGGTCGTCGCGGAATGTCGTCCAGGTTGTCGGTGCAACCGTGTTCTCGCCCCAGACCAGCAGGCCGTCCGACTTGGCCAGACCGTTCGCATCGTAGTGTGCGCGCCATTCGCGCTTGCTGCTGCCGGCAATCCGCGCGGCAGACGGGCGCTTCCGCGCATCAGTCGCGCGACAGAGAACGAATGCGCCGATATCGAAGCGCCGTAGGTAGTGCGCCATCGTGGCGTCGAGCTCTTCCGCAGTTTTTGCGCGGAAGGACGTCTCCGCGAACCCGAGCACGGGATCGCTGACAACCGGATCAGCCAGAAACGAGGCGGATGAAGATATTCGGCCCGACATGCGTTTACCGTGCGCGAAATGACGCTACGGCACGATAGGACATTTCGTCAGCGCCGCCGAGCTGTAATTCGCGACGCCCATAACGCGAGATTTTCGTTGTGCCATATGGACTTGGATAGTCCGAACGACGCCGTGAACATTGCGGCCTGGCTTGCCTCGCGGCGTTCAGCCGACGGAATCAGCGGGCGCCTCAGCTTCGGCCACGTCGGCGGGCCTCATCCAGGAAGGCGCGGTGCTCGGGCGCGGCGATGGCGATGAGGGTCCTTGCGCGGTCTTCGGCAGACAGGCCCTTCAGTTCGGCAACGCCGTGCTCGGTGACGATGATATCCGCCAGCTCCGCCGGGATTGATGGCGTCTTCAGGCTCGGCACAATCCGCGACGCGCCGCTCCTGCTTGCAGCCTGCAGGGCAATGATTGATCGGCCGCCGGGCGACGCCGCCGCCGCGTGGAGATAATCTGGCGCGCCGCCGACACTGCTGATGCGTCGTCCGGATCGCCATTCGAGATTGAGGTTTCCTGCGAGGTCGACCTCAAGCGCCGAACCGATCGACATGAAGTTGGGAATAGCAGCCAGCTCCTGATGGCCATGTGTCTCGACCACGGAGCGAAACACGAACCCGGACTGGGGCAGCCAGTTGCGGAATGCAGCGTCGCCCCATGCGATGCCGGCGACATGCTGTACTCCAGCGTCGAGCGCACCGCTTTCGGCCAGCTGCTGGTATTCCTGCGTAATGATGCCGGAGTGAACCTTCAATCCGCGATGAAGCCTGAGCGCAGAGACAACGGCTGCGGGCGTGTCTCCAATACCAGCCTGGAATGTTGCGCCATCCGGAACGAGACCGGCGACAAGTTTTGCAATTGTATCGACTGCAGCGGAGCGCGGCCCGCTGGGCGCCGGAGACAGCAGCGGCTCGTTGATCGGTACGGCAAGATCGACTGCATCCGATGGAATGCCTTCGGTATGGTCCAGGCTGCGCATCTGCTCGTTGACGAACAGGATTTTCGTCCGCGCATTTGGCCAGACCACCGGGGGCATGTCGCAGGAATGCGCGAACGAGTAGCGCCCTTGCGCGTCAGGAAGAGAAGTCTGGAAGATGGCCGTGTCGAACTCGGTGCGCGACAGCAGCTCGCCAATCTCGGAATACGGCATCGCCCTGAGCGTCGTTCGCCCGGTAGCAATCGACGGTTCGAGCGCGGGCGAGGCCATGAACGTTGTGAGTCTCACATCGCCCGGCAGCGAGCCGTAATCGAATGAGTTGATACCCGGCACGAGACACGACCAGAATTCCACGCCGTGCGCATATCCTGGATTGTTCTTCAGCAGGTCGTAGAAGCTGATGCACTCGCCTGGGCCGCCCTGCAGATAGACGCGCTGGCCTGGCCGAAGGCCGCGCAGTACATCGCCGGGGGATCCGGTTCTCACGACAGGCCGGCCGACTTCAACAGCCTGCGCGCACGCTCGACAACGGGCTGGTCAATCATCTTGCCATGGTGAGAGACGACGCCATCGATGCGGGCGTCCCAAGCAGCAAGAATGGCGCGCGCCTCCGCGATCGATTCAGCGCTTACGCCAAAGCACTCGTTCAGAACCGGCACTTGATTGGGGTGGATGCACATGGCGCCCGTGAGGCCCATCGCATGCGATCGTCTGGCCTCCGCGGCGAAAGCATCAAGGTCGGTAAAGTTGGCGATGCCGGTCGCCATGCCGATACCCATGATGCCGCGCGCCGATGCGGCATAGGCGACGGTCTGTGCCGCGAGGCCGAGTGACAGCGGTGCAGGCGGCCGGCCCAGCGAAAGAGCGAAATCCTCGCTACCCAGCGATATGCCGATCAGGCGAGGGCCATCTGCAATGGCCGTGATCCGCTCGAGCGCGCGGGGGCTTTCAAGCACGGCCACGACCTTGATAGTGAGGCGGTCCATTCCAGCTTCGTATTCAAGCGCATCCAGCAGGCCAGACAGCTTCTCAAGCTCTGCCGCTTCCTCGACCTTCGGCATGACGATGGCGTACAGGCCTTCGACGACCGCAGCTTCGAGATCGTCTTCGAGATAAAGCGGATCGTTGTTTACCCTCACGGTCACGACGGCGCCGTTCGCGCGTAGCGTCTTCACTGCGTCTCTGGCTTGGGCGCGGGCGGCGGCCTTCGCATCCGGCTGGGTCGAATCCTCAAGATCGACAATGATGGCATCGGCGCCGCGCGTGTGCGCCTTGGCCCAGCGCTGCGGCGCTGCCGCCGGCACGAAAAGCATCGAACGCCAGTTCATCATCACGCCACGCCAATCCTGCCCGTCATGGCGACATAACCGTCACCGTCGGCGGCCCACACATCCGCACCTGTTTCCGTATCGACCAGATTCACGGTGAAGGGCGCAAGATCGAACACGGGCCTTTGGGCGCGGAATTCGAAACGTGCAACAACATCGGTCGGCCTGTGCCGCCGGAAATGATCCACCAGCAAGGTTGCCAGCAGCGGACCATGCACGACAAGGCCGGGATAGCCTTCCTCATTCATCGCGTAGTCGCGATCGTAATGGATTCGGTGTGCGTTGTAGGTGAGTGCTGAAAAGCGGAACAACAGCGCCGCGGTTGGCGCGATGCTTCGTGAAACCTGCGCCTCCCGCCTTTCGCCCGGTGGGAGCGGGCCTGTGTTGCCCGTTCTTTCGCGAAACACGATGTCGGCTTCATCGGTCGCGCATAACGTTTGATCCGCGAAGATTTCATGACGCAGAGTCAGGAAGACGAGCCGCCCCGTGCGACCCGTTTTGTCGGCAAGATTGGCGATGGTCGAAACTCGCCTGACCTTCGCGCCATAGGGTACAGGCGCGTGAAACGAGACGCGGCTGCCGGCCGCCATCCGCATCGGCAGGTCGATAGGCGGCACGATGCCGCCGCGCTTCGGATGTCCGTCCTCACCAATGTCCGCTTGCGCCGAGCCGGGCAGGAAGCAGAGCAGGTGGCCCATGGGCGGAATTGCTGCCTGCTCTGGCGCGCGATCCAGCATCGCCGACAGCCTGTCGAACGGCTCGCGCGCCACATGATCGTGCACGGTCTCGCTGCGGCCGATCCAGTCGGAGGGTGTGATCGCGGTCATCAGAATGACTTCGGCATGCCCAGCACATGCGTCGCCACATGGCTGAGGATCAGGTTGGTCGAGATAGGTGCCACCTGATAAAGGCGCGCTTCGCGGAACTTGCGTTCGATGTCGTATTCTTCTGCGAAGCCGAAGCCGCCATGAGTCTGGAGGCAGACATCGGCTGCGAACCACGAAGCTTCAGAAGCCGTCATCTTGGCCATGTTGGCTTCCGATCCGCACGGCTCGCCGGCTTCAAACAAGGCTGCGGCGTGATCCACCATCAGGTTCGCGGCGGTCACCTGCACATGGGCGCGGGCGATCGGGAATTGCACACCCTGGTTTTCGCCGATGGCGCGGCCGAATACAGAGCGATCTCGCGCATAGGCCGATGCACGATCAACGAAGAACTTGCCGTCGCCAATACACTCGGACGCGATCAGGATGCGCTCGGCATTCATCCCATCGATGATGTAGCGGAAGCCCGACCCCTCCTTGCCGATCAGGTTTTCGGCTGGAACTTCCATGTTGTCGAAGAACAGTTCGGTCGTTGCGTGGTTCAGCATGGTGCGCACGGGCTTTATCGTGAGGCCATTCTTCTTTGCCTCGCGCATGTCGACCAGCAACACGCTCATCCCGTCTGATGTCTTGCCTGCATCATCGCGGGGGCTGGTGCGGCAGAGCAGGACCATGAGGTCGGAATGTTCTGCGCGGCTGATCCAGATCTTGGACCCGTTGACGATGAACTTGTCACCGACGCGTTTGGCGAATGTCTGGATGCGTGTTGTGTCGGTGCCGCTGGTCGGTTCGGTTACGCCGAACGCCTGCAACCGGATTTCCCCGCTGGCGATCTTCGGTAGCCATTCCTGCTTCTGCGCTTCGGAGCCGTGCCGCAGCAGAGTGCCCATGGTGTACATCTGCGCATGGCAGGCAGCGCCATTGCCGCCGGAACGGTGGATTTCCTCCAGCACCGCGCAGGCTGCGGAAAGCCCGAGCCCAGCGGCGCCGTATTCTTCTGGGATCAGCACAGACAGCCACCCGGCCTCGGTCAGTGCTTTCACAAACTCCGACGGATAGGCACGCTCACGATCAAGCGCGCGCCAGTATGCACCGGGAAAACGCGTGCACAGCTTGCGCACGGCGTCTCGGATATCGGCGTGGCTTTCGGTCGCCATGTGCTCCTCCGTCGCCACATTGCTGCGGCGGGCAGCCCTCGTCATCAGCCAATCAACGGGCGGAGGCAACCGGTCCTGTCGAGCAACAGGTCAAGATCGGCTTTGGCGGACGTGGGCAGGTCGGTATAGGCGCGCTTCAGCGTCTCGAGGCATTTCACCTGATATTTGAATGCGCCCTGTTCATAGGGCATGCCCAAAGCGGTGAAAGAGAAAGTTTCTTTCCCATCAGCTACCGCTCTGGCGTTGGCCGCTAGGAAGGGGAAATAGACTTCACCTGCGAAAGCCAACAGTTTTTCGATGACAGGCGCTCGCGCTTCATCAGGCTTGCGCCATTCGCCTTCCAGGCCGGACAGGTCGTCTAGCTGCGCCAACCAGCGGAATGTCAGCGGAGCGATCTTGCGCATCAATCTTTCTGGCGTGGGGTCGCTGGCGAGCTGGGAGAACTGACCCATCCAGGCAAATTCGGCGAGGGAAGGACGCGTGCCGAACCAGAACTG
>DAIRES010000113.1:0-1582 GCA_036795465.1 Hyphomonadaceae bacterium | reverse complement strand
GCCAGGAAGCGGTCTGCAGGATCAACCGGCACGATGCTTCGTTCTGCGTGCCGTGCTTCGAGATCGAAGATCATCGGTGTCGAATCGTTACGCCACTCGCCGCTTGGATACTTGATGACCGGGATCACCGGCGCCTTGACGTTACGGAGAACGGCGTCCGTATCAGGGCCCAGCGGCTCCCACAGGTAGGGAAGACGGCGATAGCGCATGATCGCGCGCATCTTCATCGAATACGGAGAGCCAAGACCTCCGATGACGCGGTAATGCTCGACCATGTTGCCCCTCTCGACGCGGACTGATCTGTGTTACAGACTGTACTGCGCGGTAACAAGGCAACTGCGGGAGAAGCAATCATGATCCGGCTAGCGATGGCGGTTTGCGCTGCGGCGCTTCTGACTGCGTGCAACGATCAAGCTGCGGCGCCTGTCGCCGAGAATGCGCCGCCAGCCACCGCTACTGAACGTCCGGCGCCTAACCCGCTGAATAATGCCTACTTCGGCGACCTTCACCTCCACACGCGCAACTCGTTCGATGCGTATATCTTCAACGTGCGCGCTTCGCCGGACGAAGCCTACGCTTATGCCAAAGGCGGCACGATCAAACATGCCGCCGGATTTGATCTGAAGATGAATTCGGGCCCGCTGGATTTTCTGGCGGTGACGGACCATTCCGAATATCTCGGCGTGCTTCCGGCCATCAACACCGAAGGCGATCCCTACTCGAAAGTGCCTTACGCCAAGGAGCTGTTCTCGACCGATCAGGTTCAGGTCAACACTGCTTTCCGCAAGTTTGCTGATACGTTGAACGTCGGCAAGCGCATGGAAGAATATTCTGACCTGCGGACGGTGAAATCCGCGTGGCATGACATCATCGAGTCCGCAAAGCGCAACTACGAGCCGGGCAAATTCACTACGCTCGTAGGTTATGAATACACGTCCGCGCCACAGGGCCGTAACCTGCACCGCAACGTGATCTTCGCAACCGACGCCGTACCGGAACTTCCCTACACGGCGCTGGAATCACAAAATCCGGAAGACCTCTGGCGCTGGATGGAACAGCAGCGTGCCCAAGGCATCGAAGCTTTGTCGATCCCGCACAATGCCAATGGCTCGGACGGCACGATGTACGAGCGCACGATGTGGAACGGCAAGCCAATCGATCGCGCCTGGGCCGACCTTCGTGCGCGGAATGAACCGCTGACCGAGGTCACGCAGGTCAAAGGCACTTCCGAAACGCACCCCCTGTTGTCGCCGAACGATGAGATGGCCGGTTTCGAGATCATGGAATGGTACATCGGCTCGCCACGCCCCATCACGAAGTTTGATGGCGGCTATGTTCGCAAGGCTCTGAAAGACGGCCTCGAGATCGAAGCGAAAGTGGGGGCCAATCCCTACAAGTACGGCATGGTCGGTAGCAGCGACACGCACAACGCAGCGGGATCGTACGAAGAAAACAACTATGTCTCGAAAGTCGGCATCCGCGATGCCACGCCGGAACTTCGTGGCTCTACGCCGCCCGCAGGCAAAACGTGGGCGAACTACAAGCCGGGAGACAACGTCGCGCGCTTCTCGACATGGGGCGC
>DAIRES010000351.1:0-2006 GCA_036795465.1 Hyphomonadaceae bacterium | reverse complement strand
ATCGTTTTTATCCGTGCAAGCATGGAGGAGCGCGACCGTGCTTCTCGATAAAGATCGTATCTTCACCAACCTGTACGGCCGCCAGGACTGGCGACTGGAAGCTGCGAAGCAGCGCGGCGCGTGGAACTCCACGAAAGAGCTGATGGAGTTCGGCCCGGAGTGGATCTCTGACCAGATCAAGGCGTCGGGCCTGCGTGGCCGTGGCGGCGCGGGCTTCCCGACCGGACTGAAGTGGACCTTCATGCCGAAGGTCGTGAAACCGGATCGCCCGCACTATCTCGTCGTCAACGCTGACGAATCCGAGCCCGGCACCTGCAAGGACCGGGACATTATGCGCCATGATCCGCACTTGCTGATCGAAGGCTGCCTGATCGCGTCGTACGCAATGCGCGCGAACAAGTGCTACATCTACCTGCGCGGCGAATACATTTACGAGCGCGAAGTGCTCGAGAAGGCGATCGCGGAAGCGTATGCCGCCGGTCTCGTCGGCAAGAACGCGTGCGGATCGGGCTGGGATTTCGACATCTACGCTCACCATGGCGCAGGCGCTTACATCTGCGGTGAAGAGACTGCGCTGCTCGAAAGCCTCGAAGGCAAGAAGGGCCAGCCGCGCCTGAAGCCGCCATTCCCGGCGAACGCCGGACTCTATGGCTGCCCGACGACCGTGAACAACGTTGAATCGATCGCTGTTGCGCCGACAATCCTGCGCCGAGGCGCGGGCTGGTTCGCGGGCTTTGGCCGTCCGAACAACACGGGCACGAAGGTGTTCTGCATCTCCGGCCACGTCGAGCGGCCGTGCAACGTCGAAGAAGAGATGTCGATCCCGCTGAAGACGCTGATCGAAGAGCATTGCGGCGGCGTGCGCGGCGGGTGGGGCAACCTGAAAGCGATCATTCCAGGCGGCTCGTCTGTGCCGATGATCCCGAAGGATATCTGCGACACCGTTCTGATGGACTTCGATGCGCTGCGCGATGTGAAGTCGGGCCTCGGCACTGCGGCCGTCATCGTGATGGACAAGTCGACAGACCTCGTTCGCGCGATTGCGCGGATCGCCTACTTCTACAAACACGAAAGCTGCGGCCAGTGTACGCCGTGTCGAGAAGGCACGGGCTGGATGTGGCGCGTGCTTGAGCGGATGGTGAAGGGTGAAGCCGAAACCTCCGAGATCGACACGCTTCTTGATGTGGCGTCTCAGGTTGAGGGTCACACGATCTGCGCGCTCGGCGATGCCGCTGCGTGGCCGATCCAGGGCCTGATCCGTCACTTCCGTCAGGAGATCGAAGACCGGATCACGAACTATCGTCAGGGCCGTCCGCACGTGCAGGGCGTAACACTGACGGCGGCGGAGTAAGACATGCCGCTAGACCTCTCCAGCGAACAACTTGCGCATCTGGCCAAGAATGGCGGCGGCTTCGAGCTTGATGGCTCGAAGTTCTCCGCCGACCAGCTGGCGCATATCGCGCTGAGCCTGACGGGTGGCGTCATGATCGTCGCCAACGCCGGCAGCTTCAGCGCGCAACAGCTGGCCTTCATTGCAGTCAACGGCAAAGGAAAGGTCATCTTCAAATGACCGATACCGTCAAACTCGTCGTTGATGGCGTCACTGTCGACGTTCCGAAGAACTTCACCATGCTGCAGGCTTGCGAAGCAGCCGGCGCAGAGATTCCGCGCTTCTGCTATCACGAGCGTTTGTCGATCGCTGGCAACTGCCGCATGTGCCTCGTCGACTGGGTTGGCGCGCCGAAGCCGATCGCATCTTGCGCCCAGACTGTTGGCGACATGGCGCCCAAGAAGGACGGCACGCCGCACGAGATTTCGACCAAGTCGCCGCGGGCCATCAAGGCGCGCGCCGGCGTCATGGAATTCCTGCTGATCAACCACCCGCTGGATTGCCCGATCTGCGACCAGGGCGGCGAGTGCGACCTGCAGGATCAGGCGATGGGCTATGGCCGCGCCGGGACGCGCTACACCGAGAACAAGCGCGCGGTCGACGACAAGAACATGGG
>DAIRES010000112.1:0-10296 GCA_036795465.1 Hyphomonadaceae bacterium | reverse complement strand
ATCCGTATCCCGGTGCACATGATCGAGACGATCAACAAGATCGTCCGCACGCAGCGCCAGATGCTCCACGAGATCGGCCGCGAGCCGACGCCGGAAGAGCTGGCTGAAAAGCTCGGCCTGCCGCTCGAGAAGATCCGCAAGGTTCTGAAGATCGCGAAAGAGCCGATCTCGCTTGAGACGCCGATTGGCGACGACGAGGATTCAAACCTCGGCGACTTCATCGAGGACAAATCGGCCCTGCTGCCGGTCGACGCCGCGATCCAGTCGAACCTGCGCGAGACGACGACCCGCGTTCTGGCCTCGCTCACGCCGCGTGAAGAGCGCGTGTTGCGCATGCGCTTCGGCATCGGCATGAACACCGACCACACGCTCGAAGAAGTCGGCCAGCAGTTCTCGGTCACCCGCGAACGTATCCGCCAGATCGAAGCAAAGGCGCTGCGCAAGCTGAAGCACCCCAGCCGCTCACGGAAGCTGCGCTCGTTCCTCGATACCTGAGGCGAGCGACATTGATATATTTGCGAAGGGAGGCGGCGACGCCTCCCTTTTGCTTTTCCGGCGCCGGTGTTTTGAATTGGCGACAGGTGGTTCTTGCGTACCCTGACCTTGTGCTGACTGGAAAATTCACCAGCTCAGGCTAGGTGGGGGACGAATGATCAGGTTGAAGGCGATTATCATGGCTGGCACGGTTTTGATGTCGGGGTGCGCGAGCGGCACGATGATGGCGCCGCCGGAGGGGTCGGGCGGGGCGGTTTCGCCGGGCGCGCAGACGGCGCGCTATCAGTGGGACCTGGCTGATCTTTATGCGTCCGACGCGGCGTGGGAGGCGGCGTTCGTCGCTGCGCAGAAGCGGATTGAGGAGCTGGCTAGCCACAAGGGTACGCTGGGGCGCGATGCGGCGACCATGCTGGCGGCGTATCGCGATATCTCCGACACGATGAAGGACGCTTATCGCGTCTATCAGTTTGCCGCGCTGAAGCGCGATGAGGATCAGCGCGTGCCTGAGGCACAAGCGCGGTTCGGGCGTGTGCAGGCCTTGCTGGCGGGGCTGGGCGAGAACACGTCGTGGATCAGCCCTGAGCTGCTGGCGATCGGGCCGGAGAAGATCGAGAGCTTCCTCAAGGCCGAGAAGAGGCTTGAGCCGTTCAGCTATCAGCTGCGCGATGCCGTGCGCATGGCGCCGCATACGTTGGACGATCAGGGCGAGGCGATGCTGGCAGGTGCGGCGCTGGCGCTGGGACAACCGCAGCAGATCTACGCGCTCTACGCCAACGCCAGCATTCCGTGGCCGACGGTGAAGCTGTCGGACGGGACAGAGTTGAAGGTCGATCAGTCGGGCTATGCGCGCGGGCGGCAGGCGGCCAATCGCGCGGATCGCAAGCTGGTGTTCGACACGTTCTGGGGTGCGTGGAAGCAGTACGAGAACGGCATGGGCGCGACCCTCAATGCACAAGTGCAGGGCGCGGTCTTCAATGCGCGGGCGCGCAAGTATGACGGCGTGCTGGAGGCTGCCATGTTCTCCAACGCGCTGCCGCCGCAGGTCTATACGCAGCTGGTCGATCAGGTGAATGCAGGCCTGCCGACCTTCCATCGCTATCTGAAGTTGCGCGGGCGGATGCTGGGGCTGAGCGAGCTTCGCTATTACGATATCTATCCGCCGATCATTTCGGCGAACACCGGCGTGTTCGATCTGGCGCGGTCTTCGGAGATCACGTTCGCGGCGCTGGAGCCGTTCGGCGACGAGTATCTCGGCATGTTGCGTTCGGGGCTGGCGTCGAAGTGGATGCACTCGCATCCGCAGGAGGGCAAGCAGAGCGGGGCGTACATGGCAGGCTCCGCCTATGACGTGCACCCTTACCTGTTGCTGAACCACAATGACGATTACGAATCCATGTCGACATTCGCGCACGAGTGGGGGCATGCGGTGCACACGCTGCTGGCCAACAAGGCGCAGCCATTCGAGAAGGCCAGCTATTCGACCTTCATCGCGGAGATGGCGTCGATCAGCAGCGAGATCCTGCTGCAGGAATACATGATCGCCAATTCGAAGACGAAGGAAGAGAAGCTGTACTATCTCGGCGCCGCGCTTGAGCTGGCGCGTGGATCATTCTTCCGCCAGACGATGTTTGGCGAGTTCGAGCTGGCGATCCATCGCGCGGCGGAGAAGGGCGAGCCGCTGACCGGGCCGATGCTGACGCAGACCTATGGCGAGCTGCTGCGCCGCTATCACGGGCAGGATCAGGGCGTCATGCAGATCGATGATGTCTATGCGCAGGAATGGGCGTTCATTCCTCACTTCTACATGGGGTTCTACGTGTACCAGTACGCGACCGCGATTTCCGGCGCGACATGGTTTGCCGAGCAATTCCTGGCGGGCGACACGCAGGTGCGAGACAGCTTCCTGAATGTGCTGAAGGCGGGCGGATCGGATCATCCGCACGAAATCCTGATGACGCAGGCTGGGCTCGATATGACCAAGCCGGATGCGTATCAGGCGGTGGTGCGCCGCATGAACTCGATCATGGACCGGATGGAAACGCTGCTGGCCGAATAGTCAGCGATCAGGCCGCGGCGGCTTTCAGCTGCGCCTTCATGCGCGCGTAGTGGCCGAAGGAAACGAGACGCTGGCTGGCTTCGTCCCACAGGGTGAGGCCGGCGCAGCGGATGCTTTCCAGCAGGCTGAGACGGTTCACGTCCTTGAGCGCCGGGTTTTTCTTCAGCACGTCACGCAACCTGTAGAACGGGATGCGCGCCGAGACGTGGTGGATGTGATGGACGCCGATATTTCCGGTGAGCCAGCGCAGGACGGGCGGAAGGTCGTAGTGTGACGAGCCGCGCATGGCAGCTTCGACCATTTCCCAGGTGTCGTTGCGCGCCCAGTAGGTTTCCTCGAACTGGTGCTGTACGAAGAAGAGCCACACGCCGATCATCGCGGCGAGCAGTATGGTGGGCATCCAGACCAGCAGCAGGATGTTGAGCCCGCCCAGCCAGATCACGGCGCCGAGGGCGGCGAACAGCACGACGTTCGTACCCATGGCGGACACCCACGGGCGCCAGCCTTCCTTCATGATGCCATGCGGCAGGCGTTGCTGCAGGAAGAAGACGTAGAACGGCCCAAGCACGAACAGCACGATCGGGTTGCGATACAGGCGATAGCCGAAGCGCTGCTTCGGCGTCATCGCATCATATTCCTTGACCGAAACGGTGCGCACAGCGCCGAGCTCGCGACGATCCAGATTGCCGGATGTGGCGTGGTGGATGCTGTGGGTGCGGCGCCAGCAATCGTGCGGCGTCAGCGTGATGACGCCGATGACGCGGCCGACCCAGTCATTTGCCCAGGCCGCCTTGAAGAAGGAGCGATGGCCGCAATCGTGCTGGACCATGAACAGGCGCACGACGAAGGCGGCGGCGGGGATCGAGATCAGAAGGCCCAGCCACCAGAGTCCGAACGCAACGGCAAAGGCGCCAGCGGTCCAGAGGGCGGCAAGGGGAGCTGCGGTCAGCAGGAGTTCGACGATGGAGCGCCAAAGCGTTGGGCTTTGAAAAGGCTTGAGCATCTCACGGAGAGAGGCGGAAGCAGGGACGTGCGCCATCGACAGATGTTTCCCTTGGTGGTCGCGAGGCAGATCGTCCGGACACCAGCAGCGGCGCCATCACCCCTTCGCCAATCCACCAGCTTCTCCGGCGCGATCAGGGTCCCCGTGAATTAGGCGCAGGTTAAGGCGATAATCCTCGCCACTTCAAGCTGGGAACACAACTATGGCATTCAAGCCGCAGGGCGCAGGGTAGCTGCTGACGGCGCCTGCGGCGTTTTCGCTGCTAGAGGCCCTCGAACGTGCCGTCGCAGGCGCGGGGATCGCTGGTCTGATAGCCGGTCAGCAGCCATTGCTTGCGCTGGGCCGAAGTGCCGTGGGTGAAGCCTTCCGGCTGAACCTGGCCGCCGCCGCGCTTCTGCAGCGTGTCGTCGCCGATGGCGTTGGCCGTCTGCATGCCGCCCTCAAGGTCGCCAGCCTCCAGGGCAACCTCGCCATTGGAGACCTTGGCCGCATTCGCAGCATAAATCCCGGCATAGCAGTCCGCCTGCAGTTCCAGCGCGACGGAATAGCGGTTTCCATCCGCCTGGCTGCGGGCGCTCTGCTGGGCCTGCTGCACTTTCTGCGATGCGCCCGTCAGCGTCTGCACGTGATGGCCGTACTCATGCGCGATGACATAGGCCTTGGCGAAGTCGGCCGATGATGCGCCGAGCTTGTTCTGCATCTCCGCCCAGAAGGACAGGTCGAGATAGACGGTCTGGTCGTTCGGGCAATAGAACGGGCCCATGGCGGCCTGGCCGTAGCCGCAGCCCGTACCCGTGCCCTGCTCATAGAGCACGACTTTCGGCGGCGTGTAGTTCGGAAGCTGTTTGGCCCACACGTCGTTGATGTTCGTGCCGATGACATCGACGAACATGCCCGCGTCGTCGCGTGGCGTTCCGATCTCGCCACGTTCCTGGCCGAGGCCGCCAAACTGGCTGAGCACGGCCTGTGTAGTGGAGGGATTGATGCCGAGGACGAAGTAGCCGATCAGGCCGATGACGATCGCCCCGAGGCCGCCGCCAGCGGCAAGTCCGCCGCCGCTGAGGCCGCGCCGGTCTTCAACGCCGCCGCCGCGCCGCCCGCCTGTCCAACGCATGTGGTTCTCCAACATTCGACTGTCGCCAATAGGCCAGAACGCGCGGCTAAAGGGAAGGATGCAGCGTGCGAAAGCCGGCGGCGAGGGGTGCTCGCCCGAGGCAGTTTCGGTATGCTAGGAATGGCTCAAAGTAAGGGAGATCGGGGATGGCGCATCCCATTCGCGTGGGCGTCGGCGGGTGGAGCTTCGAAGCCTGGGACGACACATTCTATCCGCCCGGCCTCTCGAAGGCGAAGCAGCTGTCCTACATGAGCCGCAAGATGACGGCGATCGAGGTCAACGCGACCTATTATTCATCGTTCAAGCCCGAGACGTTTGCGAAGTGGGCTGAGGCCTCGCCCGACGGCTTCGTGTTCAGCCTGAAGGCGCATCGTTTCTCAACCGTGCGCAAGACGAAAGACGACATGAAGAAGTCTGTCGATCTGTTCCTCGGACAGGGCCTCACGGCATTGAAAGAGAAGCTCGGGCCGATCAACTGGCAGTTTCCCGGCACCCGGAAATTCGATGTTGAATACTTCAAGACTTTCCTTTCCGTGCTGCCGAAGGAGAAGGACAAGCTGCCATTGCGCCATGCGCTGGAAGTGCGCGGTTCAGGGTTCGACGTGCCGGAATTCTATGACCTCCTGACGAAGCATGGCGCCACTGTCGTCTATGCCGAGGATGATGAGTTTCCGAAGCTGCGCCACGAAGGAGCTGACTTTGCTGTCGCGCGGCTGATGCAATCACAGAGCGATGAGGTGGCCGGATATCCGTCTGCCGAGATCGGGCGGTTTGCCAAGCTTGTGTCCGGCTGGTCGAAGAAGCAGGACGTATTCGCTTTCTTCATCTCCGGCGCCAAGGAGCGCAATCCCGCCGCTGCAATGGCGTTGCAGGAGAAGCTGGGCATAGCGCCGTCGGATGAGCCGGAAGCCGTTGCTCCGAAGAAGGCCGCGAAGACAGCGGTAAAGACCGCAGCCAAGCCGGCGGCCGCGAAAAAGAAGAAGTGACGCAATGAGGCTCAATCAGGTCACTGTGCCGCTGACCGATTATGCGGAGAGCGTGGCTTTTTATCAGAAGCTTGGGCTGAAGCTGATTGTCGATGCGCCGCCACGTTATGCGCGTTTCGAGATGCCTGAAGGCGATGGCGGCGAGCCTTCGACTTTCTCGATCGAGAAGGTGGAAGGATGGGCGGGCGGCGACTGGCCTGAGATCTGGTTTGAAAGCGACCGGCTGGATGAACTGGTCGCGGAGCTGAAAGCCAAGGGCGTGGTCTTCGAAAGCGAGCCCGAGACGATGAGCTATCTCTGGCGCGTGGCGCATCTGCGCGACCCGGCTGGCAACCGCATCACGCTTTACCACGCAGGACAGAACAGGCGCTATCCGCCGTGGCGGGTGGACGCTTCAGCCTAGCTTCGCTTCAAGCCATTGCGAGAACATGGCGCGCCGCTGGGGCGTGACTTTCCTTGCGAGGTCGCCTGCGATGTCGGCGATGGATACGGATTTCAGTTCCGCGCGCCATGCGGTTTCCGCCTTGCTGAACGCCGCGTTGATGCCGCACGGCTTCCGGAAGTCTGCCTGCGGGCTGACGCATGGCCCCTGCTGGCGGATTTCCGAACAGCGGAAGGCAGGCTCTTCGCCCTCGATCGCTTCGAGAATATCCCAGAGTGAAATCTCTGCTGCGGGCCGCGCCAGCCTGTAGCCGCCGCCGGCGCCACGGATGGATTGCACAATTCCGGCGCGGGCCAGCGCCTGCATGTGCTTGGCCATGTAGGCGGGGGCAAGCTCATGGAATTCGGCCAGTGCATTTGCGGGCAGGCCGATGCCGGGCGGCAGGGCGGCGAGCAACACACACGCATGGGCCGTCCATTCGACGCCCTCGCTCATTCTCATTTGTCGCTCCGGCGATTCTCTATTGCGGATATATAGCATCCAATTTATATCGGACACAAGATATCCGAATAACGAAACGGGATGCCCCCTCATGACGCAGCATTCGGTGAACATCGTCGGCGGCGGAATTGCCGGATTGATTGCGGCAGTGGAGCTCGCGCGGTCCGGCGCGAAGGTGACACTGTTCGAATCGGCAGCGGACCTAGGCGGGCGGGCGCGCACGAAGCATGTGGATGGCTTCATGCTCAATCAGGGGCCGCATGCGCTTTACAGCGGCGGTGCGTTCAAGCGTGAACTGGACCGGCTTGGCATTCCGTATTCGGGTACGCGGGCGCTGGCCGGAACACGGCAGGCGATCTGGCAGGGCGGATTGAACGACCTGCCGGTGTCGGCCGGAACGCTGGCGACGACGCGCCTGTTCGGAGTTCGCGACAAGCTGAGGTTCGCGCGGGTGTTTCAGGCGGTGTCGCAGGGCGCCAGTGGGGAAGGTTCGTTTGCCGACTGGCTGGATGGGCAGAAGCTGACGCCGGTGGTGCGTGTTGCGATGGAGGCGCTAGGGCGGCTGTCTGGATACACGAACGGCTCCGCGCAGGTTTCTGCGAGTGCGATTCTGGATCAGATCAGGCTCGCGCTGAAGGGCACGCTCTATCTGGATGGCGGATGGTCGACGCTGGTGGCGGGGCTCGCCGATGCGGCGCGCGATGCGGGGGCTGATCTGAAAGCGGGTGCGGCCGTGGAGCGGCTGACGGTGGAGGGGCGCGAGTCGCGTCTTCTGCTGGCGGATGGTTCGCAAGCGGTTGCGGGTGCGACCATTCTTGCCCTGGGGCCGGAGCAGGCTTCGGCCATCGCGCCGAAGATCGGCTCGCTCCAGATTGAAGCGCGCGAGGCAATGCCGGTTCGCGCCAATGCGCTCGATCTGGCTTTGCGCGCGATGCCGGCGAAGGCGCATGATTTCGCGATCGGCATTGATGGTCCGTTCTATCTGTCGTTGCACTCGCGATCCGCGAAGCTAGGGCCGCAGGGGTCGGCTGTCATTCATGTGGCGAAGTATCTGCCGGTTGGCGAAGGGCCTGCACGCAACGCCATCGAGGAACTCGAAGGCGTTGCCGATCTGGTGATGCCGGGCTGGCGCGCGCTTGAAGTCCGGCGGCAGGAGTTGCGCGGCATGATCGTCGCGAATGGTCTGCCGCGCTGGGACAGGGCTCGGCCTGATGTTGCTCTGACCGATGCGCCGGGCGTCTTCATCGCGGGCGACTGGGTCGGCGGTGAAGGCATGATCGCGGATGCGGCGGCTTCGAGCGCGGTGAAGGCTGCGCGTGCGGCTGCGCAATGGGTGTCGGGGAAAACGTCAGAACGTTCGGCTGCCTAGAGCCGCCCCGACGAAGCGTCGTCTCCTCCACGACGCTGGCGACGCCGGGACCTGGATGAGACCCCGATGATGGGCCTCCGGGTCCCCGCGTGGCCGATCGATCAGCCTTGCGGCGCAGCGCTTGTTGCGATGCCTGCGATCGGCGCGGAGAAGGCTTTCGGCAAGAGAGTCCACCAGCGCGCGGGGCCGTTCATTTTTTCCGCGAAGGCGCCTGCTTGCGGGCCTGTGCCAGCGAAGACGTCGCCGCGATTGGGGCCGCGACGGATGGCGCCGCCGGTGTCCTGAGCGACGAACAGTTTCTGGAAGGCATAGCCATCATAGGTGCCGTCGACGAACACGACAGCGCCATAAGGGTGGTAGGCCGGGTCAATCGCGATCGAGCCCATGGGCGTGAGCGGCACGTTGGCTGCGCCTTTGGGGCCTGCCGTGTAGTCGGCGATCTGTTCTTCCTGGAAGAAGACGTAGGACGGATCGGCGTTGAGAGCGGTTTTCTGCTCGCCGGGGTTCGTGTCCAGCCACGAGCGGAAATTGGTCCAGGTCGGGCTGGGGAGCCTTCCGGAATTGCGCAGCGCGCCGAGGGCGGAGTTCCACTTGTAGCCGTTCTGCGCCGAGAACTGTGCGCGGGATTCCGAACCATCCTGGAAGTGCAGACGGCCTGAGCCCTGGACCTGCAGGTTATAGACATCGGCCGGGTGGGCGTAGCCGATGATCTGGCCGAGATAGGGCGTGATCGCTTCGCGCTTGGGATAGGGGACGATGCGGTCGCCATTCATCTTGCCGTTCAACGTGCGAGGCGCGCCGCGGAGAGTTTCGCTGTCATAGGCTTCGGCGAAGGCGCCGAGATCGACCGTCACCATGTCGGGCGGGCGTTTCAGCAGCGGCTCGGTGAAGGGTGCGGACCATTCGCGGCTCGCCTGGATGACGGGCTCGAAATAGGAGGTCAGCTTCGCTTCGCCGGGGCCGACGACGAACTGCGCATCGAAATAGCTTTCGAAGAACCAGCGTTCCTGACCGGGCTGGATGGTGGTGGCTGCATCGCAGGCGTTGAACCATGTGCTGACCGTTCCGCCATAGCGCCCGCCGGTGAGCGGAGCGTCGGGCGTGCGGGCTTTCCACGAACTGCACTGGCGTTTGAAGGCGGTGAGGGCTGGCGCCATGTCGGCAGTCGCCCAGCCGGGAATGTCGGCGAAGCGGGCGGGCGTCAGCAGGAAATCCGTGGCTGGCGGCGTGACCGGAATGGTCGGCGTCGTGACCGGCGGGCGGGGCGGGATCGGCGTGCGGCCGCCGGCGACGATGGGGGCGGGCCGCGTCGAGGCGCAGGCGGCGAGGGCGCCGGCGAGCGATACGGACAGGATGGCGCGGTACAGCATTCGCGTCTCCGAAACGAGATTCAGTGGCCCCTGGCCAGCCTTCATGGATGAAGAAAGGTTAGCGCGAAATTGTGGCAGGGCGAGCGGCGGCTGCTTAGCGCTGATTTGACTGGAAATCCGGGCGGGCCTGGGCCGCCGGAACGTTGGCGACGATGCCAGCCAGATTGCCTTCCTGGCCGGAGGGAACCAGCTCGTAGAAGCCCGTGAGTTTCACGCGGATGACCACGGGGGCGTCGCCGAAGTTGGAAAACTGCCAGCCCTGAATGCCATCGAAGGGGGCGGTGAGGGACCCCTTCTGTGAGAGGCCGCGCGAGGCCCTGTAGGAGGCGACCGTCATTTCCTGCCCCGGCTCCGGCGTGGTGTGGCCGTGGAAATCGAAGCCGATATCGTCGGGCTTCGCGGCGCCGACGGCTTCCCATTCGTAGATCAGGGTCGCGCCCTGTTTCATCGCCACCTTGTATTCGAGTTCGGATCCCTTTGCGCCGCCGAGGAAATCCGTGAGCGGGATTTCGATGACGTCTGTGCGGGGGGCAGTTTCATATTCGCGGGCGAGCGGGCCGCCGGCCGTATTGGTATCGACCGTCTTTTCTTCCGGCGCCCAGAGGCGGGCGATGCCGGAGAGTTTTCCGAGGCCGAGCGGATCGACATTGTATTCCGCAGGCATGATTGCGCCGAGCACGATCAGGGCGCCGGCGACGAGGCCGCCGCCGGTGATGAGAGCGAGGGTCTTGCCCGAAACCTTGAGCTGCACGGGCGCGATGGGCTGGTCATGTTCAGACATCATGCGTCTCCAGCGAGAAAGTAGCCTGCAAGCTGTTCGCCCGCCAGCACGATGCCGGCGAGGAAAAGCAGAGCGTTTGCGGCGATGGCGAAGCGGCCGAAACTTCGGGTCGTGCGCCACAGGGTCATCACGACGAGGATCAGGGACAGGGCGATGAGCTGGCCGATCTCGACGCCGATGTTGAAGGCGATGAGGTTGGGCAGGAGGCCGTCGGGATTGAGGCCGAGATCCTGAAGCTT
>DAIRES010000111.1:0-10428 GCA_036795465.1 Hyphomonadaceae bacterium | reverse complement strand
AAACGCCGCCGGTGACGCAACCTACACCGACGCCGACACCGGAAACGCCCACCACCACACCGACGCCAACACCGACGCCAACACCGACACCCACGCCGGTCGTTGCTTCGTTCTACTATTTCCGGCCGGGCAATCTCGCGCCGAGCAGCGGCACGGGCGCGCTTGAGCCGGCGACGCTGGTTCCGGACATGTTGTTCCCGATCAAGAGCGCCCCCGCCATCGCGCAGACGCAGGTCTATCGCTGGGGCGGCGGTGTAAAAGGCGGCGACCAGTGCGACACCCGCAACTTCGTCGCACCGTGGCGTGACAACTATTGCGAAACGCGCTCGAGCGGCTCGACGCCGTGGTGCTCCAAATCCGGCGTGCACCTTGGGCAGGACATCCGGGTCGGTACGCCCGATGGTTGCAAGGCGGAACGTGCGACCAAGGCGGCGGAGCGCACACGTTATGAAGTCGTGGCCGTGGAAGACGGCATCATCTCGAACGTCGGCAGCTATTCGATCTCGCTGCGTTCGGATTCGGGTGGCCGCATCTATCGCTATCTCCACCTCAACATGGCGAAGCTGAAGGTGGCGACCAACCAGACGGTCAAGAAGGGCGACGTTCTCGGCTATGTGTCGAACGATTTCGGCGGCACGCCGACGACGCTGCACCTGCACTTCGAGATCCGGCTGAACACGGCGGAGAATGGCTGGCAGTACGCCCCGCCCTATTCCTCGCTGCTGGAAGCCTACAAGCGCCGCGAAAACAATCCAGGCGAGCGCGTGGCCGACGACTTCGTGGTGGCGTCAACGCCGCGCTGAACCAGGCCGCGTTGATCCCGCGGAGGTATTGCGATGGACATCAAGCTCGATCCCGCGCGCAAGCTGCGTGTCGCGGCGCAGCTTCAGTTGCTGTTCTCGAAAGAGTTCGACGAGAAGCTGAGCGACTTCCGGGCGGCGGAGGTGGTGGACCTCATGCTGAAGACGCTTGGTCCCGCGATCTACAATCAGGGCGTGCAGGATGCGCGGGCGCACATGCAGGTGAAGCTCGATGACCTGGAAGGCGAGGTTTACGCGGACGGGGACGTATGACGCGATCGCGACCGCAGGTTCCGCCCTGCCGTTTACCGAGATCGGCTTCCCCCACGGCCCCGAACCTGCTTAAGAACCAGCACATTTCATGCGGAGGCGATCGATGGCGCAGCTGGCGCTGGTGCGGCACGGACAGAGCCAGTGGAACCTGGAGGACAGGTTCACCGGCTGGTGGGATGTCGACCTGACGCCGGTTGGCGAGAACGAGGCGCGGGCTTCAGGCCAGATGCTGAAAGCGACCGGCATCGATTTCTCACGCGCTTACACATCGGTCCAGAAACGCGCGATCCGCACGCTCTATCTCGCGCTCGACCAGATGGACCGTCTGTGGCTGCCGGTGACCAAGGACTATCACCTGAACGAGCGCCACTATGGCGGCCTCACCGGGCTCAACAAGAAAGAGACGGCGGCCAAGCACGGCGATGACCAGGTGAAGATCTGGCGCCGCTCGTTCGACATTCCGCCGCCGGACATGGTGGCGGGCGGCGAGTTCGACCTGTCGAAGGATCGTCGCTATCAGGGCCTCAACATTCCGAACACCGAGAGCCTGAAGACGACGCTTGATCGCGTGCTGCCCTACTGGGACGCCGAGATCGCGCCGAAGCTGAAGGCGGGCGAGAACATTGTTGTCGCCGCGCATGGCAACAGCCTGCGCGCAATCGTGAAACATCTCTTCAAGGTGCCGGACAGCGAGATCACTGAAGTGGAAATCCCGACGGGCAATCCGCTGTTGATCGATCTTGATGGCGGACTGAATGTGAAGTCGGCGCGTTATCTCGATGCGGCGCGGGCGAAGCCGCTTCCGGCGGTATGACCGCCAGCGCTCAACCTCCTCTCACTGAGGATGAGCGCTACATGGCGCTTGCGCTGGGCCTGGCGCGCGCGCGTCTCGGCAAGACTGCGCCCAATCCTTCGGTCGGCTGCGTGATCGTTGCTGACGGCGTGATCGTGGGCGAAGGCGTGACCGGCATTGGCGGCCGCCCGCATGCAGAAGAGATCGCGCTGAAGGCCGCGGGCGAGCGGGCAAAGGACGCGACGGCGTATGTCACGCTGGAGCCGTGCAATGCGCGATCCGCCGGCGCGCTGTCGTGCTCGCAACTGCTGGTGCAGGCGGGCGTGAGCCGCGTTGTCGTGGCGTGCGAGGACCCGCATCCGCTGGGTGCGCACGGCGTATCGCGCCTTGGCGCGGCTGGCGTCGAGGTGATGCTGGGCGTTGGGCGCGCGCCGGCGGAGCAGATCAACGCGGGCTTCTTCAAGGTGATCGCGACGGGCCGGCCATGGCTGGCGATAGATGGCGATCAATCGATCTACGACGCGGAGTTCGATCTCGCGCGCGATGAAACGTATGAGGCCGCGCTCGACCGTCTCGGCGCGAGCGGCGTGACGCGCCTGTTTGTCAGACCGGGCACTCCCCTCGCCGCGCAGCTGAGCGCGCGCGGTCTGGTGGACGAGGATCGCAGCTAGCGTTCGCACAATGAAAAACGGGCCGGCCCTGAGGCCGACCCGTTTCGAAGTTTGGTGCGTGAGACGACGCTCCGTCGAGCGGCGTCCGCGGCGCTTACAGAGGTTGGATCTGCGTCGCGGCCATTTTGCCCGAACGCTTGTCCTTCTCGAGCTCGAAGCTCACCCGTTGGCCTTCGTTGAGGCCGGCGAGGCCTGCGCGCTGGACAGCCGAGATGTGAACGAACACATCTGCGCCGCCGGACTCAGGCTGGATGAAGCCGAAGCCTTTTTGCTCGTTGAACCACTTTACGGTGCCGGTAGCCATGTAGATCTAGTCTTTCAGTAGGCGTCCACGAGACCGGGGGGACCCGCAGAACAATGTTAGGCGCATGCAGCCGCGCCCGGGAGCCGTCAAACCAGACTGTTCGGTAGGCCAGATCCGGAGCTCGATCCGTTCGGGAAATCCCGGTAGGCGAGCAAGGAGAGCAACCGAACCTGTTCAAAATTCGACGGGGCACCTATTGCATACATGCCGCACCTTGAAAAGCGGGCCGCTCGTGCGTGACATAGAGTTTAGTCTCATCACGCGAGGCCTGGCGGGTCACGCGCCCTTACCGCGGCGCACAAGTTTGCCTAACTGAGCACGATGAACACGCCAGAATTTCTCGCTCACCGCTCGATTGTTTCGGTTACCGGCGCCGACGCGGAAACGTTCCTGAACGGCATCGTGACAGTGTCCACTTCCGGGATGACCCCGAGCGAATTTCGCTACGGCGCCCTGCTGACGCCGCAGGGAAAGGTCATTGCCGACATGCTGCTGACGCTCGCCAGTGGAGCGATCCTGATCGACTGCGCGGCTGATGCAGCGCCTGCGCTGATCAAGCGGCTGACCCTGATGAAGCTGCGCGCCGCCGTTGCGATCGAGGAACAATCGGAACTTGGCGTCACGGTCTTCGCCGGTGATGCGGACCCGCGCAGCGCAGAGGCGCCGCGCCGGAGCATCGGCCCGCGTGGCGTGGCGGGCGACGCGTCGGGCTATCATGCGGCGCGCATCGCAGCGGGATTGCCCGAGCAGGGTTTCGACTTTGGCGCGGAAGAAGTCTTCCCCGCTGACATCAACATGGACCTGATCGGCGGGGTCGATTTCCGGAAGGGCTGTTTCGTCGGGCAGGAAGTCGCCTCGCGCATGAAGCGGCGCGGAACGGCGCGGCGGCGGACGCTGAAAGCCGCCGTGGCGCAGAACATGGCCGCCCCTGCCTCTATTCTGGCGAACGGCTTCGAGATTGGAATGCTGACGTCTATTTCCGGCGGCGCCGGGCTGGCGCGTGTGCGTATCGATCGTCTGGCCGAGGCTTGGGCGAAGGGCGAAGCGATCACCGCGAACGGCGCGGCCGTCACATTCGACAACCCGCCCTGGCTGGCAGGCGAACTGGCGGCGATGGCCGAGGCGAAAGAAGCGAAAGCATGAAGAAGCTCGACGACATTCCCTGCGGCTGGGCGCCGGCGTCGGACGAGCTTTATCGCCACTATCACGACCACGAATGGGGCGTGCCGGAACGCGATGCCCGCGCGCTGTGGGAGAAATTCCAGCTCGACGGTCATCAGGCCGGGCTGTCGTGGATCACCATCCTGCGCAAGCGCGAGACGATGCGCGAGGAGTTCGATGGCTTCGAGCCAGAGAAGATCGCGCGCTGGACGCAAAAGCGCATCGACAAGGCGATGAAGAACCCGGGCATCATCCGCTCGCCCATCAAGATCGCGGCGACGATCAAGAACGCGCAGGTCTATCTCGACATGGCGGAGAAGGGCGAAGACTTCTCCGACTATGTCTGGGGCTTCGTGGACGGCAAGCCGCTGGTGAACCAGCTCGAGCACTGGAAGAAGGTGCAGGCGAAGACCGAACTATCCGAGCAGATCGCGAAGGACATGAAGAAGCGCGGCTTCAAGTTCTGCGGCCCGGTGATCGTCTATGCGTGCATGCAGGCGATGGGGATGGTCAACGACCATGAGACCCGCTGCCCGCGGCACAAGGAAATCCAGAAGCTTGAGAAGGCGCGCAGGCGCTTGAGCGTCAGTACGACGGGTCGAGCTTCGGCTGCGCGAAATGCGCCTTCACCGCGCGCCGGTGGTTCCCATACTGCCAGCGCCAGAAAAGCTGGTAGGCGATCGCCACCGCCATGGCAGGCGCCCTGCCCGCAAACGCCACCACGCCGAAAGCCAGCAAAAGCAAACACCATACCGTGAGCCACACAGCCCAGCCGAACAGGCCGTTGTCGCTCCGCCAATAGCGGAAGCGGACGTCTGCGCGCAGCAGGCGATAACGCTTGGGGTCCGTCAGCAGATAAAAGGATAGCGCGCTCTCGTCGTTTGCATCGCGGCGCAGAACGTCGCCGAGCAGATCGCGCGCCTTTTCGAGCTTGCCGCGCATCAGCGCGATCTGGCCGGCGATGGTAAGAACATATCTGTCGTCAGGTGATAGGCGCAGCGCCTCGTCCGCAATCGGTTCGGCTACTTTGCTGCCTTTTGTTCCCAGGAGAACCAGCGCCTTCTGCGCCGCCAGCACGGCATACCAGGGTGCAAGCTCGCGGCCCCTCTCGATAACCTTCAGCGCTTCGCCAGGTTTCTTGCGGTCGTAATGAATGACGGCGAGGAAGTGATAGCTGAGCGGGTCGTTCGGATCGAGCCGCACGGCCTCTTCCGCATACTTCAACGCCTCGCGAAATTTCCGGCGATAGCGCAGGACTTCCGACTTTATGCGGTGCGACTGCGGCAGGTTCGGCGCGGTTTGAAGGAGCGTATCGGCAACCGTTTCGGCCGCGCCGAATTCGCTACGGTTGATATGGCACTGGCTGAGGCCGATGAGGGCGTCAACATGCTCGGGCTCGACGGCCAGCGCTGCGCGGAATTCGCGCATGGCGCCGGCGACGTTGCCCGCCCGGAACAGCGCCCAGCCATTCGTCGACAGCTGATCCGCCTGTCCGGCGCTCATGACGATCTCCCCGCGTCGCTGGGCAGTAGGTCGTGACGGTACAAGGGTCAACGCGCGCGCGAACGACCTGGACAAACTATTACTTCGACCCGGCCGCCGCCGGTGCTACCCTGAAGCCGAGGGACCATTACGGGGACGACATGACTGACTTTGCCTCCATCATGCGCCGCGTCATCACCGGCGACGACGTCAATGGCGACAGCGTCGTCATCATCGATGGCCCGCCATCGGCCACCAACGGCGAACCCAATCTCGGCGGCCTGTTCGATATCTGGCACGACAAGGCGAGCGGCCCGCTGAACCCGCAGGACCATGCCGAGCTGGGCCCGGACCGGTGCGTTCTGTCGCCCGCGCCGGGCAATGTGAAGGTGCGCTGGTTCGTCATCAATCCGCCGCCGGAAGGCATACCGCGCGACGCGCTGAACGCCGCCGCGCGCCAGCGCTTCGCCTCGTTCGATGCGGAAGATCACATCACCGATCAGTCGAAACATCCGGCGATGCACAAGACATCATCGATCGACGTCATCTGCCTGCTGCAGGGCGAAGTTGATCTCGTGCTCGATACGTCGCGCACCCGGATCAAGCCGGGACAGATTGTCATCCAGCGCGGGACAAGTCATGGCTGGGAAGCGCATGGCGGCCCCGCCCTGCTTCTCGCCGTTTTGATCGACCGGGCCCTCGTTGGCGACAGCCACTGACCCCATCTGTGCGTTAGCGTTTGCAAGAGGAGTACTGACATGAACCGCCTGATCCTCGCCGTGCCCTGCCTGGCCGTCGGACTGGCCATGTCGGCCTGCAGCTCCAGCGGGAGGCCGGAAACGGAACTGACGCAGGAAGCTGCCTGCATCGCGCACAACGCAAACGATCCCGTGCAGCGCGACCGTTGCCGCCTGGACGCCAGCGTCCGCAGCGACACGGTGCCGGATGTCTCGCCGCACGAACTGCCGATCCGCACAGGCCAGATCGGCGACTAACGCCCGGTCGCCGCCCACGTCAGGTAAACCGCGAAGACAGCCGAGATGACCATCGCAAGCGCGGCGATGCGGAAGAACCAGTGGGCGAAAGACTGCGACTGGAAGCGCCAGGCCAGCGCGTCGGAGCCGGCGGCGTAAACCACCAGCCCGAACATTTCGCACACCGTCACGGTGGCCATGCTGATCAGGACCTGCGGGATCATGTCGTGATCCGGGTTGAAATAGGTCGGCAGCAGCCCGCCGAAATAGACCAGCGCATTCGGGTTCGCGAGCTGCAGGCCAATGCCGTGCATGAACAGCTTGCGCCGGGGCGGCGGCTCGGTGCGAAGCAGGTCAACCGGCGGGCCGAACGCTGTCTTCCACGCCAGCCAGACGATGAACGCGATCCCCGCAGCCTTGAGCACCAGGAACGCGTCGGGAAACGCCTTGGCCAGCACGGCGACGCCCGAGGCAGCCAACGCTATCCAGACCAGGTTCGCCACGCAGATACCGATCGCCGGGATCATGGCCGCCCAGAAACCGTAGCGGATCGACGCCGTCGTCACGAGCATCACGGCGGGGCCGGGCGTCAGCCCGCCAGCGAGGAACAGCAATGTGAAGTTTGCCCAGACCCAGAACGCCATCCGGCAAGGTATAGGGATATTTGCGCGGCGTTGAAGACGGGCTGATCCACGACAGTTGCGAGGCTAGCCCGCTGCGCTATCACAAGCCTGCCCACGGGGAGAATCGCCATGTCTGTTCGCATCTGTCTTGCCGCCGCAAGCCTCATGACGCTGGCCTGCGCCTGCAGTGGACCCGCGCCCGGGGAAGTCACCGATGCCAGACTGGCCGGCCCCGCGCCCGAAGCGCCGCAGCCGCCCGCCATCCCTGCGCCCCCAGCTGACCCGCTGGCCGTCGGCTCGCAGGAAGCCAGGGACGACCTCTACTGCTCCGCCCTCATCTACATCGAGAACCCGGACGTGTCGGATGCACTCGCCCCCGTGGACGAGGCCCTGCTGCGCAAGGCGCAGACGCTCGGCTTCCTGATCGGCGAAGCGGGCATCAACAGGCTGGTGACGGAAAAAGCCGTTCACGCGACCCACGCCCGGCTTGTCTCGGATGCTTACACCGCGCAGGTCGAGAAAGATCTCAAGGCGAAAAAGCCGCGCATCTCGCTGGACGATTGCAACGCGCGCGCGGCCGCGCTGCCGATTCCTGAATAACTGAAGCAGACGGGGGACCGAGATGAAACTCAAGCCAACCCAGATTGTCGGCCTGATCGCCATCGTCGTTTTCGGCGGCGGCATGGTCTTTCGCATGACGCAGCCGAGCGAGCGCGAGATCATGGAGAAGCGGCTGGCCAGCCTGCCGCGCATCGAGGCGCCGGCAGTCGAGTTTCCGATGCCGGACCTCTCGTCCATCAACAGGCCGGTGACCGCACCGGAGAGTGTGCTCGGAACCGGAACGGGTAGCACGGCGCCAGCCGCGCCTGAGGTCGATTATACCGTGCTCGGCTCACAGGACGCGCGTGACGATCTTTATTGTTCAGGCGTGCTGAGCGCGGAGTTTGACGTCAAGATCAAGACGGACCATCCCGACAAGGTTGTTCCGCTGATGGACATGCAGAAGAAACTCGACAGCGCCGGCATCAAGAAGCTTCGCGCCGAAGGCGTCAGCAAGGGCGAGGATTGGGCCTATTACACCCTCGCCTTCGCCGACAAGGCCAAGGTCGACTATGCGGCCAGCGCGCTCCGTATTCCGGTGGCTGCCTGTGTTGAGCGTGCTTCGAAGCTGCCGCCGGGCGATCTCTATTAACCCGTAGGCAAGACAACATCGCCGTCCGTCCGCGTTTCCGCCACAGTGACGGCGCGATCGCACGGCGTCATGCGCCCGCCATGACGCCAGCACGGGGGAGCATGCGATGTGGAAGAAGATCGGCAGGATCGCACTCTGGGTGCTGGGCGGCTTCGCTGTCTTCCTGTTCGCGATTGTTCTCTACAATGCTTCGTGGTTCGAGGCGCCGCATGGTGATGGAAAGATCAGGCTGATCAGCCATCGCGGCGTCCACCAGACCTTCTCGAAGGAAGACGTGGGTAACGACACCTGCACGGCTGATCGCATCCATCCGCCGACGCATGACCTGATCGAGAACACCCTGCCCTCGATGGAAGCCGCGTTCGCAGCGGGCGCAGATGTGGTTGAGCTGGACGTCCATCTGACGCCCGACAAGGTGTTCGCGGTCATCCATGACTGGACGGTGGACTGCCGCACGGAAGGCACGGGCGTTACCGAGGAACTCGGCATCGACTATCTCAAATCGCTCGATGTAGGTTACGGCTACACGGCGGATGGGGGCAAGACGTACCCCCTGCGCGGCAAGGGTGTTGGCTTGCTGCCCACGCTCGACGATGTGCTGACGCGTTTTCCGGACAAGCAGTTCCTCGTGAACTTCAAGAGCCGCCGCGCCGAGGAAGGCGAAGCGCTAGCAAGCCTGATCGCGGCGCACCCGGGCTGGCGCAACGCGGTATGGTCCAGCTATGGCGGCGCCGAGCCGACCGAAAAGAGCATCGACCTGATCGCGGGCCTGCGTGGCTACACCGGGCGCTCGATGATGAAATGTCTCATCGACTATGAGCTGACCGGCTGGACCGGCATCGTGCCGCAATCATGCCGCGACACGATCGTTGTCGTGCCGTCCAACCTCGCCTGGGCAGTCTGGGGCTGGCCGCACAAATTCACGCGCCGCATGGAAGACGCCGGATCAACCGTCATCATGCTTGGCCCGTTTTCGAGCGGCGATATCGGCTCGTCCGGGATCGACAGCGTCGACCAGCTCAATGCGATACCAGACGGTTTTGCCGGCTATGTCTGGACGAACAGGATCGAGTTGATCGGTCCGGAATTGCGCAAGCAGGGGCGTTAGCGCCGCTGCTCAGGCGTACGTGGATCACACACCAGCAGCGCTGGCGTGACGTCCGCGAGTTTCCAGAAACTGTCCGGCTGCGCCATGAAGCGCTCGCACCGTGCGGCGATGGAGATCGCGACCTCGGGATCGGCCAACGAACCCGTCGCCTGTTGCAGCGCGCTCTCATAGCCGATCGCATAGAGCGCGTCCGCCAGCAGCAGGCGGCCATCGGGCGCATACAGCTTCAGCGACAGCGTCTCGCCCGCCATCATCGCGGCAAGCAACGCATCCACCCGCTCGTCGCGAATGTTGCGCGGGAACATGAAGGTGACCGGATCGATGCCCTTGGGCGTCGCCTTGGTGCGCCCCTCTTCCGCCGCCATGGCGCCGGCGGTTTCGGTGAGCAGAACGCCAGACTTGCCCGCGATCTCGACCATCGCCTCGTCGATTGCGCCGCCGGGGATCAGCCAGGCAGACGCGAACCAGAGCGAATATGGCTCCGGCGCGCCGCCGCCCGGCGTGCGATAAACAATGCCGAGGCTTGATCGCCGCGCACGGATTCCATCCAGCGTATCGGGCCGCTCATCCACCGTCAGCGTGCGTCCGGCTGGCCCGCCCTGCCCGTTATTGCCGAACACCGTCAGCGTGATGGCGGCGCCGTAATCTTGCGCTCCCTCGGCCACGCGCTTGTCGGTCTCCGCGAACCACGCGACCGAACCCGCAAGGCCGGAAGCCTGTTCCTCCCCCTTGCCGAAATCGTTCGACGGATTGCACGCCGATGAACGCAGGCAATGTTGCAGCAGCAACGGCCACGACGCGCCGGGATTTGCGTCGCCCTCCACCACCTTGTCGGATGCCGCGCGGCCGGGCGTCTCGGGCCCACACGCCGCAAGACCAGCCAGAGCGAGAAGTCCGATCAGGATGCGCATGCCACTATCCTACACCACGACCTTCCCTAAACCACGACCTTCCGAGGGTCGTAGCCATAAATCCAGTCCTGTCGTGATCGGATGAAGGCGGGAAACAGCTTGTCCGCCACCTTCATCGGTCCGTACGTCGCCGCCT
>DAIRES010000110.1:0-10515 GCA_036795465.1 Hyphomonadaceae bacterium | reverse complement strand
TCAGCGAGTGGAAGCCGCGGCGGCGGAGTTCGCCGGGCAGACCGTAATAGCCGCAGGTGAGCGACCACAGCTCGCTGGCTTCGGCGATGAGCGCGGGTATGGCCTCGGCGGGAGATTCCGGCGGCGGCTGATTGGTTTCTGTGTCGTCGGCGTCGGTCATGCGTGGCTCGCTGTTTCGAGCCGGCATTATCCGTTGGGCCGGAGGGGTGGGGGATAACTTATTTTTCTGGCGCAGTTTCAGGCGCGTAAGCGCGCGCCCGTCTTTCGAGACGCTCAGGCTTTTGTCTTGCCGCCGGCTGCCCAGGCTTTTTCGTGCAGCATGTAGGCGACGGTCTGCACCATCGGTTCGATCACGCCGACGCCGAGGGCGATGCGCCAGTCACGCGTGAGCGCGTAGGCGACAGCGATGGCGACCGTGAGATGCATCAGCGAATAGGTGACAGGCTTCAAGGCGCGGATGCCGAGCTTCGGGCGCAACAGCCGGCGCCGGGCGGCTCCGCTGGAGAGCGAGGCGGTATCGCCTGCCCTGTCAGACGGGCTGGGCCCGGCACCGGGGAGAATGTGCGGATGAGCGTGCATGAGGCTTTATCCCGGATGTCGGGGTATATGTACATGCGACTTAGTCGCATTTCAAGTGTATGAAATGACCATTGGTGGTGGCGAGGATGGGTCGCCCCGGAGGCCGGGTTTTGCCGGGATCAATGCGGCGATGGGCGGGACGCTCAGACTTGCCGCAGGGTGTTCAGTGAAGTTTTACGGCTCGATGCTAACGATTGCGGCCAAGAGGGGCCTTTCGTCATGACCAGCATTTATCGCCACATCTATGTCAGCGCGGCGCGGGAAGAGATGAACCCGGCGCAGCTGCATTCGATTCTCGCGAAGGCTCGCAGCAACAACGAGCCGGCGGGCGTGACCGGGCTGCTGCTGTTTCACGACCACTCGTTCTTTCAGGTTCTGGAAGGGCCGAAGGATGCCGTGACGCGGATCTTTTCGACGATCGAACGCGATCATCGCCACGCGCGGATCATCGTGCTGCAGGCCAAGGAAGTGGCGTCGCGCGCGTTTCCGAACTGGTCGATGGGCTATGTGAATTCGCACGCGCTGCGTCCCGACCAGAAGGCCAATCTGGTCGATCTGGGGCGGCTTGTCGGACGCGAGGAGCCAGCGGCGCTGTCGTCTTCGCCAGTGGTTTCGGTGCAGATCAATGCGTTTCTGGGCAGCTTCCGCGAGTTCGCCGCGGCTTCCTGAAGGCGGGCTGCCGGCATTGCCTACGCCGTTACGCCGCCGAGGCCGCCGTTGAGCATGATGAGATAGCGCTGGGCGATCTGGTCGACGAAGTGGGCGTTCTGGAGCTTGGCGGGGTCCATGCGCGCCTTGATCGCTTTTTCCTGGGCGACCATCGACTGCACCGCGATCTGCTTGGGGATGTTGAAGGCGGTGGTGACGACTTCGCGGCCGAGCGGCGAGCCGAGGATGTCGATCGCGTCCTTCATGGAAGATGCGGACTGCTTGAACAGCACGGCTGATCCGAGGCCGGGCATCTGTGCGTCGAGCATGTCGAGGCGTTTTTCGGCGATGTAGTTTGCGCCGACATTCTTGACCGCATCGGCGAAATAGGCAGGCGCGGTCCAGCTGGCGGCTGTCAGCTCGCCGTCATTGGTGAACTTGCCGGAGAGGCCGTCCTTGGTGAGGGTACCCTTGAAATTGCTGGTGCGCAGCTCGTCGGCGGCGTCGCGCCAGAGCAGGTCGACATTGACGTTATTGCCGTCGACGGTGACGGGAACCGTGACGCCGTCGACCACGGCCTGATAGCCGCCGCCGCGGACCTTGGTGATTTCCAGCATCGCCTCGACCGCCTCGCCTTCGCGTTCGAAGGACATGCGCCAGCGGCCGGTAACGCCTTCATTGCGAGGCGACAGGGCGTCCAGGCCGTATTTGGCTAGATTTACATTCTGGGCGAAATCCAGCCAGCCGCCATTGATCGACGACATCTTCACGGCGACCGAGTTTGGATCGGTGGGGCTGGAGGTCATCGCCTTCTTGGCGAGGGCGATATTGCCGATGTCGGCCTTGAGGCCGTTGGCGGTCATCAGGACGGTTCGGGCGACGGGATCGTTGAGGACATCGTCGATCGTCTTGGCGTTCTTCACCACCTTCTCGTAGCGGGCGAGGTCTTTCTGGATCTGCGGATCCTTCGCGACCTGGGCGAGTTGCTTGGCTTCGTTCTTCTCGGCGTTGACGAGGGCGGATTTGACCGAGCCGACATTCGCCGTGGTCGAGGACGAGGAAGACTTGGTCAGGAACGAAAAGTCGACCGATCCCGAGCTCGACGAGCTCGAGAACAACATGCTGGCCACTGCCGAGGAGATGTTGTTGATAGCCATGGCGGGAGAGTGCCCCGGGCCTGTTTAACCAGCCCTTAACCTGCTCGGTCGGGAAGGGGCTCGCCGTTAACCGTGGCGCCGCGGCGCCAGTCTCGCAGGAATTTTGCCGCGACGGGAACCACGGCGCGAGATGGGCCGTTGGTTCGCGGATGGCGGCGCTGGGCTGCCAAGCATCAAGTTTCTTTAGGGGCTGAGAGACATGTGGCCTTTTGAATCGCGCCGGAAGAAAGCTGTCGTTGTGTTCCACATCGACCAGAATGGCCTCGCAAAAGGCGCGTATTTCCGCGGTGAAGCGGATGTTCTGATCATCGACGAGCGTGACCCGAAGAACCGGGTCTATCGCATGGGTCAGGAATCGCCGGACGACGAGATCCGCCGCAAGATCGGCAAGCACCCGCTGGGCCGTATTCTCGAGGACAAGGGCGGCGATGACCGCCATGCCGCCCCTGTGCTGAACCTGCACTGGGACGGCACAGGCGCACGGGCGACCTGATCCCGTCAGTTAACGGAACTAAATTGTCGCGCCCTGGACCGATGGTCCGGGGCGCTTCGTTTTTGGGCTGCGTGGAGTTCAGGGCGCCGTCACGCGGCGGAGGGTGAGGTTGATGCGCCCTCCCCCGGGAATGAGCGTGGAGCTGTCGGGGTAGATGCGGTCAACACCGTGATAGGCGCGGCGGGATTGGCCGCCGAGGATGACGACATCGCCTGAGGCGAGGCGCATCGAGCGGGTGGGGCTGGAGCGTTCGAGGCCGCCGAGGCGGAACAGCGCGCGCGAGCCGAGCGAAACCGAGACGACGGGGGCGTCTTTCGCGGTTTCGTCCGCATCGATGTGGAGGCCGAGGCGGCTGGTCGCTTCGTACCAGTTGACGAGGCAGGCTTGCGGCGGGTGGGGGTAATCCGAAACGTCAGCCCACAGATCGAGAAGCGTCTGCGGGATCGGGGTCCAAGGCTGGCCGGTTTCGGGATGGGTGGGCTGGTAGCGATAGCCCTTGATATCGGACACCCAGCCGAGCGGACCCAGATTGGTGTTGCGGACCGAGAGCGGCGCGCCGCTGCGGGGCATGGCGCCGCGATAGAGCGGGTTCGCCTCCAGTATGGCGAGGATTTCCGCGACCAGCGCCTTCTGGGCGGCGGGCGGGAAATATTCCGGCAGGAAGCGGAAGCCTTCGACCATGCCCTCAATGTAGGCGCACGGCGGCGTGGCGTCGCCGGGAATGCGACATTACTGGCGTTGGTACTGGCGCAGTTCGGGTGCGAGGCCGTAGGCGATCTTCAGGACGGCCAGCACATCCCTTTCCTGCTGGCTTGAGGCGGGGTGGTCGGCGGCGCCGGCCTTGTCGCGGACGCCGACGATCAGGGGCTCGCCCTTCTTCGCGATCAGTTTGAGGCCTTCGGTGGCGGCTTCGCGCAGGAAATCCCGGATCTTCGGGCGCTCGCCGGCGGCGATGTAGAGGCGGCCGGCATTGTCCTGCCTGAAGGTCACGGCGGGGTGGCGGGATGCGAGGCGGGAGAGGTCTTCGTCTTCCAGCACGGGCAGCAGCATGAAGGCGTTGCCTTCGGAGAGCAGGACGAAGAGCTGGTAGTGATCGGGCGCATCCTTGTCGTCGGGATCGACGATGGCCTGCGCGAAATAGACGCCGCCGCCGAGCGAGACCGGCGAGACCTGCAGCGTGTCTTCGGGGTCATCGGGCTCGGGCGTGACGGTGTAGGTGCGGGTCGACTGATCCCAGATGACGGGCATGCAATCGGACGAGGAGACCACCGTGAAGGGCGGCTTGTCGCCTTCGACGCCGCAATAATCGCCCGACGAGACGGCGCGCTTGGGAATGCGTTCGGCCTTCGGCGCCATATCGACGGCGGAACCGTAGGTGCAGGCGGTCGCCATCATGAGGGCGAGCGCTGCCAGTATTATGCGGATCATCTGTCCCTCCACGGACGGTTATAGCGTGGCGGAGGGCGTGGGCGGAATGAGGGCGCGACAGTGGCCTGCGGTGGCGGGCTGTGTTTCACTGCATGGCGACGCTTTCACGGGGAGGCTTTCGGTGGCGGTCAATTTCGCGGTGTCGGCGGCGAAGGCGCACCGGCGGGCGGCCGCCCGCGATACGCGCGTCGCGGTGAAGCAGGCGGCGGCCGGCTGGCGGGTTACGCACCGTGAACAGCGCGAGAACGACCTCAGGGAAATGGGGGTGGTCATCCCCCTGTCGGAATGGTTGGGGCACAATAACGGACCTGACATTCTGGAATGTCTGCTCTTCAAGGAGTGGCGCTGGACAAGGGCCCGGGAAGAGGCTTTCGCGCCTCCCAATGCCGAAACGGGCATCCGCTGGGCCCGCATGGCGGAAGAATTGGGCCTTTCTTACGCCGAATATCGGTTGGAACTGCTTGAACGCGGACGCCATCCGACACATGAAGACGCTGCACGCATTCGCGCAGCCCGGGCATCTGCTTAATCGCAGGCCTGACTTGCGGATGGGTGAGCCTGCCCTATTGAGCCTGCCTTGCCTGATCCCATATGAGCCGCATCGCCGAGCCTCTGACCGGGCTCAAAGCGTTGTATTGAACCAAGGACCATAAGGGGTCGTCGCAGCCAGGCGCCGCAGTGCGGGCCAACAAGGGGCGAGGGCGGCCGCCGCAGAAAGGACGTTTGTAGAATGGCCAAGATCATCGGCATCGACCTCGGGACGACCAACTCCTGCGTGGCCGTCATGGACGGCGGCAGTGCGAAGGTTATCGAGAATACGGAAGGCGCGCGTACGACGCCCTCCGTCGTCGGCTTCCAGGAAAGCGGGCAGCGCCTCGTTGGCGTGATCGCCAAGCGCCAGGCCACCGTGAACCCGCGCTTTACCTACTCCGCCATCAAGCGCCTGATCGGGCGCAACTTCGAAGATCCGATGGTGAAGAAGGACAAGGATCTCGTCGCCTATGAGATCGTGAAGGGTCCGAACGGCGACGCCTGGATCAAGGGACGCGACAAGGATTATTCGCCGCAGGAAGTTTCCGCCTTCATCCTCGGCAAGATGAAAGAAACCGCCGAGGCGTATCTCGGCGAGAAGGTGACGCAGGCTGTCATCACCGTGCCTGCCTACTTCAACGACGCACAGCGCCAGGCGACCAAGGATGCGGGACGCATCGCGGGCCTCGACGTGCTGCGCATCATCAACGAGCCGACGGCGGCGGCGCTCGCCTACGGCCTCGACAAGAAGAGCGATGGCAAGGTCATCGCGGTGTACGATCTTGGCGGCGGCACGTTCGACGTTTCGATCCTCGAGATCGGCGATGGCGTGTTTGAAGTTCTCTCGACCAATGGCGACACGTTCCTGGGCGGCGAAGACTTCGACAACCGTCTGGTCGATTACATCTGCGACGAGTTCCAGAAACAGAACGGCGTTGATCTTCGCAAGGACCTGATGGCGCTGCAGCGCGTGCGCTCCAAGGCCGAGGAAGTGAAGAAGGAACTGTCGACCGTATCGCAGGTCGACATCACCGAGCCGTACATCACGGCCGGCCCGTCTGGCCCGGTCCACCTGAACATGAAGCTTACGCGCGCCAAGCTTGAGGCCCTCGTCGAGGATCTCGTGAAGCGCACGATCGAGCCCTGCAAGAAAGCCCTCGCTGACGCCGGCAAGTCGATCTCGCAGATCGATGAAGTCGTTCTCGTCGGCGGCATGACCCGCATGCCGAAAGTGCAGGAAGCGGTGAAGGCGTTCTTCGGCAAGGAGCCGCACAAGGGCGTCAACCCCGATGAAGTCGTCGCCGTCGGCGCGGCCATTCAGGGCGGCGTTCTGCAGGGCGACGTGAAGGACGTCGTGCTGCTGGACGTGACCCCGCTGTCGCTGGGCATCGAGACGCTGGGTGGCGTGTTCACCCGCCTGATCGATCGCAACACCACGATCCCGACCAAGAAGAGCCAGGTCTTCTCGACGGCTGACGACAACCAGTCGGCCGTGACCATCCGCGTGCTGCAAGGCGAGCGCGAGATGGCGGCGGACAACAAGCTGCTCGGCAACTTCAACCTCGAGGGGATCCCCCCTGCTCCGCGCGGCGTGCCGCAGGTTGAGGTGACGTTCGACATCGACGCGAACGGCATCGTCAACGTCTCGGCGCGCGACAAGGCGACGAGCAAGGAACAGAAGATCACCATCCAGGCGTCCGGCGGTCTGACCGAGGACGAGATCAAGCAGATGGTGAAGGACGCCGAGGCGAACGCCGCGGTGGACAAGCAACGCCGCGAGTCGGTGGAAACCAAGAACCAGGCTGAAGGTCTGGTCCACGCCACCGAGAAGCAGCTCGTTGAACATGGCGCCGCCATCAGCGCGGAAGTTAAGTCCGGCATCGAAAGCGCGATCAAGGACCTGAAAACGGCGCTGGAGAAAGACGACACCGCCGCCATCAAGGAGAAGAGCCAGGCTCTGGCTGCCGCGGCCATGAAGATGGGCGAGGAGATCTACTCCAAGGGTCAGACGCCGGAAGGCGGCCCTGACGCAGCGGGCGCCGCAGGGGCCGGCGGCAGCGACGATGTGGTCGACGCCGACTTCGAGGAAGTCAAAGACGACAAGAAAAGCGCCTGATTATTGGGCTGATTTGCTCATGATAAGGTGATGAATCCGATGGGCCATGGCTGATGGGGGCTTTAATCCCCGAAGGTCATGGCCCATCTAGTTTCAACGGTTGCTAAGGTTCGCCTGCGATAGGACGACTGGCCCAGAGGGTTCTCCCTCCCTCGGGCTGCCGGGCAGGTCGAACGGGGATCGGGTAGAGAGTCATGGTTTCGGTTCGGTCGTCACGATGAGCGAGCGCTCTTATTACGAAATTCTCGGCGTCGAAAAAGACGCAGACGAGAAAGCCCTGAAGTCCGCCTTCCGCAAGAAGGCGATGGAATATCACCCGGATCGCAATCCGGGCTGCAACGTCTCCGAGGGCAAGTTCAAGGAACTGTCCGAAGCGTATGAGACGCTGAACGATCCCCAGAAGCGCGCGGTCTATGATCGCTTCGGCAAGGCTGGCCTGAATGGCGCGGGCGGACCGGGCGCGGCGCACGGGCGGCCGGAAGACATCTTCCGCGATGTGTTCGGCGATGTGTTTTCGGAATTCTTCGGCCAGCAACGCCAGCAGCGCGGCGGACCCGCGCGTGGCGCGGACCTGCGTTACGATTACGAGATCTCGCTGGAAGAAGCGTTCGCCGGCAGGCAGGCCGAGATCAACGTTCCGACCACCGAGAAGTGCGAGCCGTGTCACGGGTCTGGCGCGGAGCCGGGCACGCAGCCGGAAACCTGCACGCAATGCCAGGGCCATGGCCGCGTGCGCGTGAGCCAGGGCTTCTTCACCATGGAGCGGACATGCGGACGCTGCCAGGGTTCGGGCAGCATCATCAAGACGCCGTGCCGCCAGTGTGGCGGGCGCGGAGCGATCCGCAAGGAACGCACGCTGTCGATCACCATCCCGGCCGGCATCGAGGACGGCCAGCGCATCCGCCTTGGCGGCGAAGGCGAGCCGGGCATGAAGAACGGCCCGAAGGGCGATCTCTACATCTTCGTGTCGGTGAAAGAGCACGACATCTTCGAGCGTGACGGACAGACACTGTTCGCGCGCACGCCCGTGCCGATGTGTACAGCGGCGCTGGGCGGCGAGATCGAGATGCCGACGATCGACGGCGGCAAGATGCGCGTGTCGATTCCCGAAGGCGCGCAGACCGGCAAGCGCATGCGCCTGAAAGGCAAAGGCATGCCGACGCTGCGCGGCGGATCGAATGGCGACATGGTTGTGGAGCTGTTCGTCGAAACGCCGACGCACCTGTCGTCGAAGCAGAAGGAGCTGCTGAAGCAGTTCGCTTCCGAGTGCAGCGACAAGTGCCACCCCGAGAGCCAGGGCTTCTTCAAGAAAGTGAAGAAGCGCTTTGAGCAGGACTCGCGGGCTTAAGGCCTGCTGGCTTGAAGCCTACTGACCGGGTGTTCCCGTTTCCACCACGACGTCGCCGTCGTCGTTGAGGCCGTCGATCAGGTCGCACTGGATCTCGACGGGCTTTTTCTGCGCCATCGAGATCGGCCCCTGATAGATGCCGCAGCTGAGCAGGTTATGCTCGTGCGTCTTGCGGGCGGAATAGACGTTGACCAGCACCTCGGGCTCGCCCTTCACGCTGGCGAGGTAGGTCGGGTCGAAGCCGGCGCCGGGGGCGACGACCAGCGCGCTCTGCGGGGCGACTTCGACATCGTCGCGGCCGAGGCCGACCTCTTCGCCATGCTCGTCTATGCCGGGGGCGGTGTCGCTGACCGGCAGGCCGTAATACATCGCGGCGACGTTCACCGCCTCGTCAGTCTGGGCGAGCTTTTCGGCGGCGCGGGGCGTGAGCGTCAGCTGCACGTCGAAGCCGTAGGGCGTCTTTATGGTTTCGGTTTCGGCGACGGCCGCGATCTCGGGCGCTGAATCCGGGGCGCAGGCGAAAAGAGCCGGGGCGAGCAGGAGAATCGCTGGGTGTTTCATGGCGCGGAAGCTCGCCGCATTGGCGCGATGGGTCAATTCGCATGGGATGAGCCTCCCCTCGCCTGAACATGAAATCCCGGTATAAGCGGCGCATGAGCATCAGGATCGCAATCGCAGGAGCCGCAGGACGCATGGGCCAGGCGCTGGCCAGATGCGCGGGCGATGACTTTTCCGTCGTGGGCGGCAGCGAGCGGCCGGGGGCTGCGGGGATCGGCGTGGACCAGGGCGGCTGGGCGCTGAGCGACAGCGCGCAGAAGGCTGCTGCCAGCGCGGATGTGTGGATCGACTTCACCACGCCGGACGCCACGCTGGCTGCGCTGGAGCTGCTGAAGCTGACCAAGGTGAAGGCGGCGGTGATCGGAACCACGGGATTGTCCGCCGCGCAGGAACAGCAGGTGGCCGAGCACGCCAAGCGGATCGCGATCGTGCGCGACCGGAACTTTTCGCTGGGCGTCAACCTGATGATCGGGCTGGTGGAACAGGCAGCGGCGCGGCTGGGCGTCGATTGGGATATCGAGATCACCGAGGGGCACCACCGCCGCAAGGTGGATGCGCCATCGGGAACCGCGCTGATGATCGGCGAGGCGGCGGCGCGGGGACGTGGCGCGAAGCTGTCTGACCTGCGCGTGCCGCCGCATGACGGGATGACGGGGCCGCGCAAGGAGGGCTCGCTCGCCTTCTCGGTTATTCGCGGCGGCGGCATTATCGGCGACCACGAGACGGCGTTCATCTCGGACGAGGAAGTGCTGTCGATCAGCCATCGCGCGCTCGATCGCGCGATCTTCGCCAAGGGCGCGCTGACGGCGGCGAAATGGGCGGCCGAGCAGAAGCCGGGGCTCTACGCCATGCGGGACGTGCTGGGGCTGTAATCCTCGCGCTGTGTTTCAGAACATTTCCCGGCTTTCACTTTGATTGTGGCGCCTGCCGCACATAGACGATGTTGAGAGCCGTCATGAGACGGCCGGGTGGAAACGCGGCAACGGGGACTTGGCGCGGACAATGGCGCAGGCGCCTCATATCTTCACATCTGCACGAACGCAGCTGGACCAGCTCGCGCTCGGACAGGTGAGCGCAGCGGAGCTGCTGGAAGAGCATATCGAGCGCTCGGGCGCCGTGAATCCGGCGATCAACGCCGTGGTGCGCACCAACCTGGAAGAGGCGCGGGGCCGGGCCCTGGAACTCGACCGGCTGCTGGCGTCGGGAATACCGGCGGGGCCGCTGCATGGCCTGCCGATCACCATCAAGGACACGTTCGACGTGGAAGGCATGCCGGCGACATCCGGCGCGCCGGAGTATGCGAACAGGCCTGCGCGGACGGCGGATGCGGCGGCGGTGGCGCGGCTGCGGGCGGCGGGCGCGGTGATCTGGGGCAAGACCAACACGCCGTACCTGGCGGGTGACAACCAGACCTACAATCCGGTGCATGGGCGGACGTCGAACCCGTGGGATCTGAGCCGGACGCCGGGCGGCAGTTCGGGCGGGGCGGCGGCGGCGCTGGCGACCGGTATCACGCCGCTGGAGCTGGGATCGGACATTGGCGGATCATTGCGGCTGCCAGCGCACTTCTGTGGCGTGGCGGCGCTAAAGCCGACTTACGGGCGGACGCCGATCATGGGGCATGTGCCGCCCGCGCCGGGATCGCTGGCGGTGCGCG
>DAIRES010000350.1:0-2085 GCA_036795465.1 Hyphomonadaceae bacterium | reverse complement strand
CGGTGTTGCGCAGCGTTGTTGTCCTTGATGGTGTCGGTCTTCGCTCGGGGCAGAATCGTAGGCATGGCGCGTGTGGCATTCACGTGGTCATGGCGGCGGATCATCTGGAGTTTTGAGACGACGTTCAGCACGAGCATCGCAAATGCGCGCAGCACAGCTGTCAGCAAGAGCTGAGGAAGCTGCGGGGTTACCAGCCCAGTGTGTGCGTGTTTGTGCCGTGTCATGGGCGAGAGAATAACCCTCGTCCAAGGCCCGGTTGAATCTGGAGGGCGCTATCCCCCATCTTTTCTGGCTAGAGCGCTGAGATCAGACGGGAAGATTTTCGGCCGTCCTACGAATTCGATACCGCTCCATCCCTCATTCTTGCATCACGCTCGTCAAAGCGAGCCTTTCCCGGCTTGTGCGTCTAGCTACGGATAGCCAGACGCCTTATCTATGCGTCGAGGGCAGTTCCTGCCCGTTGCGGTTCCAGCCGGCCTCGCCATGGAGAACCAGATGCAGACGTCCTTTCACGTGCACAGCGCGACTTGTGGATGTTCGCCCGAGAATCGAAGCGTTGGTGAAAGCGACACGCGGCCGCGTGTGGTGATTGTCGGCGCGGGTTTTGGCGGACTGTCTGCCGCGAAGGGCCTTGCGAAGGCAGATGTTCGCGTGACGCTGGTGGACAGGCGCAATCATCACCTGTTTCAGCCGCTGCTTTATCAGGTTGCGACCGCCGGCCTTTCGCCCGGCCAGATTGCGACGCCGATACGCACGGTGTTGCGCGACCAGGAGAATGCCGAGGTTCTGCTGGGCGCCGTGACCGGCGTGGATACGGCGAAGCGTTGCGTGCTGATGGGCAGTCACGCGATCAACTACGACTATCTCGTGCTCGCGACGGGGGCGCGGCATTCGTATTTCGGGCGTGATGACTGGGAGCAGTTTGCGCCTGGTCTCAAATCGCTAGAAGACGCGACCGAGTTGCGCAAGCGTATCCTGCTGGCGTTCGAGCGGGCGGAACTGGAAGAGGATCACGCGGCGCGGCAGCGCTTGCTGACCTTCGTGGTGATCGGCGCGGGGCCGACGGGTGTGGAGATGGCGGGATCGATCGCGGAGCTGGCGCACAGGGCGCTGGCGAGCGACTTCCGCGCGATTGATCCGCATCTGGCGCGTGTCGTTCTGGTGGAAGCAGGCGCGCGGGCGCTGTCGAGTTTTCCCGAGGAACTGTCTGCCTACACGGCGCGAGAGCTGAAGAAACTGAATGTCGAGCTGATGACGGGGACGAAGGTGACCAGCGTCGACGAGGCTGGCGTCATGCTGCAGGGCGCGGATGGCGCGGCGTCGGCGTTGCCATCAGCCTGCGTGATCTGGGCGGCGGGTGTGATGGCCTCGCCCGTGGCGAAGTGGCTGGGCGTTGATGGCGATCGTGCTGGTCGGGTTGCGGTGGGCGATGACCTGACGGTTGCAGGGCATCCGGAGATTTTCGTGCTGGGCGATTGCGCACTGGCAAAGGACAAGGCGGGCAAGCCCCTTCCCGGTCTCGCGCCTGTGGCCAAGCAGCAGGGCGAATATGTCGGCAGGCTTCTGACGGCGCTGCGCAGGAAGCCGGGATCGAAGCGGTTCGCGTTCGGCTACAAGGACTATGGAGCGCTGGCCACCATCGGGCGGAAAATTGCGATCGCGGATTTCGGGAAGATACGGCTGCGCGGGTTCATTGGCTGGCTCACCTGGTCGCTGGCGCACATCTACTTCCTGATCGGGTTCAGGAACCGCTTCTCGGTGGCGCTGGACTGGACGTGGAGCTACCTGACCTTCCAGCGCGGGGCGCGGCTGATTACCGGGCCGATCGAGGAGGCCGCGAAACCCGCCCGGCAGGATGGCGAGGCGGCCGGCCGGAAGGCGGCCTGAACCGGCCATTTCCGGCCTGAAAACGCCGCCTTATGTGGAATTTTGCCCCGGGGGGCGGCGCTCGCTTGCGCTTAATACTTCGGGTGCTATAGAGCCCCGCTGACCGCGGAGAGGTGCCAGAGTGGTCGATCGGGACGGTCTCGAAAACCGTTGTACGTGCAAGCGTACCGTGAGTTCGAATCTCACCCTCTCCGCCAG
>DAIRES010000109.1:8535-10692 GCA_036795465.1 Hyphomonadaceae bacterium | reverse complement strand
CGCGATCCTCCCGACGTGCTCTCGCGCGAAGAAGTCAGCAGCCTGATCGCCGCCGCAGAAGGCCCGGAGCCATCCGACCTCCGTACCATGTGCCTGATCGAACTGCTGTACGGCGCCGGCCTGCGGGCAAGCGAATGCTGCGACCTGCCGCTGTCATCGCTTCCCGCGCCGACCACCTCCGTCCTCATCGTGCGAGGCAAGGGCGATAAGGAACGCATCACGCCGCTGGGCAAGCCTGCCCTGTTCGCGCTGAAGAATTACATGGCTGTGCGCGAGACCTTCTTCCCTAAATCCGCCGTGCGCAGCACAGCCATGCGCTACGTGTTCCCCTCGCGCGGCGCCAGCGGCCGCCTCACGCGTCGCCGCCTCGGACAGATTCTCGAAGACCTCGCGGTGAAAGCCGGTATCGCATCGGAGCGCGTCACGCCTCACGCACTGCGCCACGCTTTCGCGACCCACCTGCTCTCCGGCGGCGCGGATCTTCGCGCTGTGCAGCTCCTGCTGGGTCACGCCGATATCTCGACCACGCAGATCTACACCCACGTCGTCACCGACGAATTGCGAGACCTGCTGGAAGCCGCTCACCCGCTGGCGCGGGCCTGACGCATCAGCGCGTAAAATAGTCGATCAGCGCATCCGCCGCCGCAACGCCCAGCGCGCGCGCGTCGGCGGCGGGTGTCTGATCCCACAGCTCCACCGTGATTCCCGGCGCCTTGAGCTGTTCCAGCGCCCAGCCCTTCGACGTGCCGCCCTCGGGATTGTGGGCATAGCTCCACACAGGCGGCTTGCTCAGCTTTGCATCAAACACGGCTTTCAGCTCCGGCAGGAAGCCAATCGTCGATGACGGGGAGTCCAGCGGCGGCGCATAGATCACGGTCTTGTCGGTCGAATGGAAATCCATCATCGACACGACCTTCCTGTCGCCCACCTGCTCCTTGATCCACGCCGCAAGAGACTTCGTCTCGGGCTGGGTCTGGTTGGTCCAGTCGCGGTTCAGGTCCATGCCGCCGCCGTTCAGCCGCCAGTATCCGCCATCGACGCCATCCGGGTTCGGCATCGGCGCGAGGATGATGCGTGTACGCGCCCGCAGCCGATTGGCCTTGTCGTCCTTGCGCGTCATCAGCTGTTCGACAAAGCCGCGATAGGCCTCCTGCCCGCTCGTCTCGGGCGGATGCTGCCGCGTGAGAACCACGATGGCGTCAATGCCCCCGCCACCGACAAAGCCGACCAGCGGGCGATCCTGCAGCGAGGTTCCGTATTTCTTCTCCTCGAAACCCGCCCCGCGAAGCGCCCGGCGCGTCCAGTCGATGTTGTCGGATGATGGAGACAGAGGCTGCCCCGCAACCCACGTCGTCCCCTTTGGCAGGTCCAGCTTCAGCGTCGCCCGAGTCTTGCGATCGTTCAGTGTGACGCGATCGGCCGCCAGCGGCGCCCAGTCTTTCCCGTTCCCGCTGATCCAGGGAGCGTAGCGATGATTGTAGTCGGTATAGTCCAGTGTAACCGTCGCGGCCCGCGCCTCATCCGCCGTCACCTTGAAAGCGAACCACGGGCTGGGGTTGATGCCCTCTGTCAGTGCAGGCTCGTGATCGACCGACATCACGACATTTCCATCCGGCGTCATCACGCAGTCATGCCGACCCGCCGACGGGAACCCGATTTCCACGGCAATGCCCTTGCCTGCGCAGATCCGCTCCGAGTTCGACGGCATCAGCGAGATCGACGGCAAAGACGGCAAGCTGGGCATGGATAGGGAACCGCAACCGACCAGCCCCATCATCAGCAATGCAGTCGGAAAAGCCTTCACGCGCGCCTCCCAGACTCAAGAGGCGCAACTGTGACAGCTAGCGGGCGCCAGCGCTACCGCTAGAACGTCTTGCGGACGTTCACATAGACAAACCGTCCCTGCGGGCTGTGCAGTTCGCCGAGGAACCCGAAATTGGTATCGGCCAGCGGCGGGGTTTCATCGGTGATGTTCCGCGCGCCGACGCGCAGCCGAAGCGGCTTGTCCGTGTCATGATCGAACTCGTACTGCACATAGAGATTGTGCGTCTGATAGTCTTCGATGATCCACGGCTGGCCTGCCAGCAGGTTGAAGTCGTCATAGACGTCGCCGACGTAAGACGTGAACCAGCCGCTGCTCCACGCATCCTTGCTCCA
>DAIRES010000109.1:0-8435 GCA_036795465.1 Hyphomonadaceae bacterium | reverse complement strand
AGACGTCGCCGACGTAAGACGTGAACCAGCCGCTGCTCCACGCATCCTTGCTCCACGTCAGCGACGACGTGTAGCGCCATTCCGGGCGGCCAAAATCGCGGATCAGGTCCGTCTGCCCGCTGGGCCTCAATGTCGGACGCAGTATCCCAGCCTGTCCCGCTTCAAGGATGACGCGGCCTTCCGGCGTCGGTGACTGGAAGAACTTGTCCAGCAGGGCGGCGTTCACGCGGAACGAGAAATCCCCAACCGGCGTGTCGAACAGGTCGTAGTAGAGCCCGAAATCCCAGCCCTGCGCGATCCGGTCGTCCATGTTGAGATAGTCGTCACGGACATAGCTGATTGCGCCAACCGGCTGGAGGCCGGTTCCCGCGAAGTCGGCAATCTGCTGTGCGTCCGGCGCGCTGCGCACGACAAGCGGATTGCCGCCCGGAACGCCCTGCAGCCGCAGCACGTAATCAAGAAGGATCGCGTTGTCGTCACCGACGATGCCGACCGCCTGGTCCTGCTCGATGCGCCACCAATCGGCGGTGAACGTGACCTTGCCGTACTCCTCCGGCAGGAAGCTGCTCTCGAAGACTAGGCCATAGCTGAGGTTGGTGGATTCCTCGGGCTGGAGATTTTCCGAACCCTTGCGGTTGGAAACCACGGCCTGCGCCGCTTCCGTCACCAGTCGCGACGAACGCGCGTTGACGGGCGAGCCCGTGGGCTTTGCGCAGCTTGTGGCGAACGTCACCGTGGGATCGACGCGGGAAGCTGCCTCACAGAAGATGTAGTCCGTGCGGTTGTTGGAACGCTGCAGGTCCGTCTCGAATATCTGCTGCAGGTTTGGCGCGCGGAACCCCTCCGACCATGCCGAGCGGAACATGAGGAAGTCGAACGGCCGCCACGACAGCGCAACCTTCGGCTTCGTCACCGAGCCGAACGTGTCGAAATTCTCGTAGCGCGTCGCCAGCTGCATATCGATCGACTGCGCGAACGGCACGTTCATGTCGGGCGACACAAGCGGAACCTGCAATTCGACATAGCCGGACTGCACGCTCCGGCTGCCCTTGGTGTCGAGCGAGAGATTGTTGCCCATCAGGTCGTTGGTGGTGAGCCCGCTGATCCTGTCGGTGAACATGATCGTGCCGTCCTGGCGCGGATCGCGGTCATCGACATAGGTTTCGCGGCGGGCTTCAACGCCGATGGCGGCGCCGACATCGCCTGCCCAGATCGTGAACAGGTCAGGCCGTGAGATCTTGAAATCCCACGAAGCCAGCGACGTGCGGCTTTCACGGACAGCTTGAACGGTGATGTGATCGATCGCGACCTGCGAACTGCGCGTGCATTCGGCAACCGTCACATCGCCCGGGCACCCGCCACTGAAGGGGTTGTACGCCTCCGGCGTCGCCAACGACAGCGCTTCCTGGAAGCGCGTGTTGGAAACGCGGTTCTCCTTGTCCTCGGTCGAAGCGGATGTGTAGAGCAGCGCGCTCTCCCAATCCCAGCCCCACATGTCGCCGCGCAAGCCCGCGAGCGCGCGGGAGGAGAAGTTCTCCACTTCCGTGCGTCTGGGACCTGCATCGATGGGGCGATACGCCGCCGTGCCCGTCAGCGAACCCAGCACGAGATCGAGCCCGCCCGCCGGCGCGTTGGTGATGGCGACGCGATTGGCAGACCCGACCGGGCCGAACGGGTTGTAGTAGTTGCCGGCCGGGATCACGATCGGCGCGGCGCCAAGCATGGGGGCTGCTTCGCGATAGCCCAGCGAGTTCGCGAGATAGACCCCGCCCTCGGCGAAGAATTCCAGCCCGCCGTCGAACTCGTGATTGAAGAACGCGAACAGGTTGTGGCGATCAACGCCGTTGGTCACCGTCGTCGCTTCGTTCGTGTTGTATCGCGTGCCCTGCGAACGCGTGGAGGTCGTCGCAAAGCAGGTGGTGCTCGAAAGGGGCGCGGCACATCCGCCAACCGATGTGGGCCGGAGGTGGAACTGCCCGGCGGCGTTCGAGATGGTCGTGCCGTTGACAGATATCGTGCCGCCCGGAACATACTTGTCGAAAATACCCCAGGCCGATGTGATCGACGTATTGTTGAAACCGGCGGACGCATTGGTATCCGCCGCCCAATCCGCAGGCAGGCGCGAACGCTGATCCGCATTCGCCGTGAAATCGCGATCCGCCGCAAACACCGGATCGCGGGTCAGGAACGAGCCCAGCAGCGACAGGTGCGTCCGCCCATCATCCGAGCCGAGGCCCAGCTCGAACGCCGCGGAGAACTCCTCCGCACCCGCGCCCTCTTCCGCGCCGTAATTGAATTCAGCCGTGAAGCCTTCAAGGTCGTCCTTGAGCACGGTGTTGACCACGCCCGCCACCGCGTCCGCGCCATAGATCGCCGATGCGCCGTCCAGCAGCACTTCAATTCGCCGCACGCCCATTGTGGGAATGGAGTTCGCGTTGACCGTTACCACCGGCACGAGGTTTTCCGCCTGCGTGCCCGGGTGGTTCACCATCCGCCGGCCGTTCAGCAACACCAGCGTGTTGCCCGTGCCCAGCGCTCGCAGGTTGATCGAAGCCGTATCGCCCCGCGCGGAGTTAACGCCGCCGACGCTGTTCGCCACGCTCGCGCTGCCGAACCCGACATCGCCCAGCTGCGGGATCGAGCGGAACAGTTCGTCGCCCGACGTCGCCCCGATGGCGTCCAGCTCTTTCTGGCCAATCACTGATACCGGCAGGGTCTCTGTCGGCTGCGCGCCCACAATCTGCGAGCCCACCACGACAACCACGTCGCGCCCCTCTTCGGGCGGTTCCTCGGTGGTTGCGGCTTCCTGAGCGAAGGCCGTCCCTGCAAAAGCCAGCGCCGTCGACGCCAGCAACAAGACACGAATGCTCGACGACCGGATGCGCGATCCGGATCCCGTGTAAGACATGACGCTCCCCTCGTCCGTGGGCGTCCAGCGGGGTGATGCCCGGCAGGCAGCCACGCCGCGCACATCCTCCCCGAGGCGACCTTGTGTCAACCGGATTCCCGTCTGCGGGTGGCGCTTTGGGCCGCCAGCACGGCCAGCGCCGCAACTCCCGGCGGAAAAGGCCGCAAACCGCCCGGCCTCACAGCTAATTGAACCTTTGTTTCCCGACGTTTGCCCCCCATGCGTTGACCGAATTTCAAGCCCCGTTGTCTATGGTCCCGCTGAGAAGGTTCAGGCATCTGCTGCACATTCGCATGTGAGACGGGCCGCGCATGACGCGGAACGGTCACGATCTGGGGCTACGCCGCGTCGGCTGGCCGCAGACGGATAATCCGGCGAGCCGCGTATCAGGAGCGGGCTGAAACGAGCCAAGGATGGCCGTTTTGGGCGTGAACGTGTAGTGTGACGGTGGAGTTACGACTGATGGTGCTGTCAAAGCCCAAACTGATAGCAGGCGCGGTCGCGGTCGCTGTTCTGGCCGTTGGCGGCATCGCTTTCGTTACGATGAGCGGCTCGGGCGACCACAAATCCGAAACGGCCGGCGCTCCCGGCGGTCAACGCGGCCCGGGCGGGCCCGGTGGTCCGGGTGGACCCGGCGGCCGCGGCGGCCCCGTAACCCAGGTCAGCGCCGTTGAATCCCTTCCGCGCACCTTCACCGTGAAAGTGGAAGCCCTCGGAACTCTGGAACCGCGCGAACGCGTCGTGTTGACCGCGAACGCTGCGGACCGCGTCACCGGCATCTATTTCGAGGACGGACAGCGCGTCGCCAAGGGCAAGGTCCTGATGACGCTGGTCAACGAGGAAGAGAACGCACAGCTCGCCTCGGCTCGCGCAACCGAAGCGAACGCCAAGCTGGTGTTTGAACGCAACCAGCGCCTCGCCGAGAACGACGCCATCGCCCAGCTCGAACTCGAGCGCACCAAGTCCGCATACGAAGCCGCCACCGCAAACGTCGGCGCCATTCAGGCCCGCCTGCGCGATCGCGTGCTCGTGGCCCCCTTCTCCGGCGTTCTCGGCTTCCGCCAGGTTTCGACCGGCGCCTATGTCTCGCCCGGCCAGGCCGTCGCCACCCTGATCGACGACACACAGATGCGCCTCGAATTCGGCGTCCCCTCGATCTTCGTCAGCGATCTCAAGCCCGGCCTCGAAATCTCGGCCACCACGAAAGACAAGCCCGGCCAGATCTTCACCGGCCAGCTCACCTCGATCGACAACGCGATCGACAACAACACGCTCGCCGTGAAGGTTCGCGCCACCCTGCCGAACCGCGATGGCGCCCTGCGGGCTGGCACGTCGATGTCAGTCACGCTGATGTCCAAGCCGCGCACGTCGCTTGCCATCCCGGAAATCTCGGTCATCGCCGAAGGCTCGAAGACATTCGTTTACGTGGTCGACCGCACCCGCCAGCCGGCGACCGCGGAAAAGACCGAAGTGGCCCTCGGCACGCGTGAGCGTGGTACGGTCGAAGTGGTCTCAGGCCTCAAGTCCGGCGACCTCGTGGTCACGGATGGTGTTCTGAAAGTCCGCCCCGGCGGCGCGGTCCGCGTGACCGGCGCCACCCCGGCAGGCGAAGGCGGCGCTCCCAAGATCGCCGCCAGCGACGGTCCGTCGGATAAAGCCGGCCTCAGGCAATAGCGCAGGAGCGCTCGTCCCATGCTTCTGTCTGATGTCTCAATCAAGCGGCCGGTGTTCGCATCGGTCATCGGCCTTTTGCTGATTGCAATCGGCGCGGTCTCGTTCACGCGCCTGTCGCTGCGCGAATACCCGGATATCGATCCGCCCATCGTCTCGGTGCGCACCACCTATCAGGGCGCGTCCGCCAACGTCGTCGAAAGCCGCATCACGGAAGTGATCGAGGACCGGATTTCCGGCGTCGAGGGCATTCGCTTCATCAACTCGTCCAGCCAGGACGGCCAGTCCAACATCGCGATCGAATTCGATATCTCGCGTAGCATGGACAGCGCCGCCAACGACGTGCGCGACCGCGTGGGCGGCATCCTGCGCATGCTGCCGGAAGAGGCAGATCCGCCAGACGTCCAGAAAGCCGACGCCTCGGAAGAGATCGTTCTCTGGCTCCAGTTGCAGAGCGACAAGCGCACTGCGCTCGAGCTTACCGACTACGTCGAACGCTATCTCATCGACCGTTTCTCCTCCATCGACGGCGTCGCCCGCGTCCAGATCGGCGGCCAGCGCACGCCGGCCATGCGCGTCTGGCTCGATCGCCGCGCCATTGCCGCGCGTGGCCTCACGGTCGGCGACATCGAACGCGCTGTCCGGACCGAGAACGTCGAAACGCCTGCCGGGTCGCTGACCTCGCAGGACCTGATCTTCACCGCCCGTATCGACCGCCCCTTCCGCACGCCTGAGGAATTCCAGCAGCTCGTTGTGGCCAAGGGAACCGACGGCGTCGTCGTCCGTCTGGGCGATGTTGGTCGCGTCGAATTCGGCGCTGAGGAAGACCGTTCCATTTTCCGCGGCAATGGCCGCGACACGGTCGGCATCGGCATCGTCAAGCAATCGACCGCCAACGTGGTCGAAGTGGCGAAAATCGCGCGCGAACGCGCGGCCGAAGTGGGCGCCACCCTGCCCGAAGACATGACCCTTCAGGTCAACTTCGACGGTTCGGTGTTCGTCAACGCCGCCATCAACGAGGTCTTCCTGACGCTCGCCATCGCCGTGGCGCTGGTCGTCGGCGTGATCTTCGTGTTCCTGGGGTCATTCCGCGCCACCCTCATTCCGGCTGTCACGGTTCCGATCTCGCTGATCGCCTCCTTCACCGTGCTGATGGCGCTTGGCCTGTCGATCAACATGCTGACGCTGCTCGCGCTCGTCATGGCCATCGGCCTCGTGGTCGACGACGCCATCGTCGTGCTCGAGAACATCCACCGCCGCATGGAAGAGGAGCATGAAACGCCCCTCGTCGCGGCTTTCCGCGGCACGCGCCAGGTCGGCTTCGCCGTCGTGGCCACCACCCTCGTCCTGATCGCCGTGTTCGTGCCGATCACCTTCATGCAGGGCCAGATGGGCCGTCTGTTCTCGGAGTTCGCGATCGCGATCGCCGCCGCCATCGCCTTCTCGATGCTGGTCGCGCTCACCATCTCGCCGATGATGGCGTCCAAGCTGCTGAAGCCCCACGCCAAGGACGCGAAGGCCTCGGGCTTCGCGTCGTTCGTGGATCGCCAGTTTGCCCGCATGCGCGGCGCCTATGGCCGCGTCTATGACGCGACCGTGCGCCGGCCGATCGCGATCACCATCGCCTTCTTCGCCATCCTCGGCGGCAGCGTCGCGCTGTTCACCGTCATCCCCGGCGAATACACGCCGCAGGAAGACCGTGGCTCGTTCCAGATCATGATCGCCGGCCCCGAGGGCGCGTCCTTCGAATACATGCAGCCCTTCATCGAACAGATCGAAGGCCGCCTGTTGCCCATGATCAACCAGGGCGAGATCGACCGCATCTCCGTCCGCGCGCCCGGCGGCTTCGGCCCCGGCAGCGGCGGCTTCAACTCGGGCTCGATCCAGGTCGTGCTGTCCGAATGGGGCCATCGCCGCAACGGCTTCGTGATCATCAACGACATCAACCGCCAGCTGTCGGACATCCCCGGCGTCCGCGCTTTCGCCAACATGTCGTCGGCCTTCGGACGCGGCAACGGCAAGCCGATCCAGTTCGTCATCAAGGGCCCGTCCTACGAAACGCTCGTCGATTGGCGCAACACGTTCATCGACGCGCTCAACAAGGACAATCCCGGCATCGGCCAGATCGACTGGGACTACAAGGAAACCCAGCAGCAGGTCCGCGTGAACGTCGATTACGCACGCGCCTCGGATCTCGGCGTCACCGTCCAGGAAATCGGCTCCACCCTGCAGACCATGCTCGGCTCCAAGCGCGTCGGCACATTCGTGCAGAACGGCGAAGAGCGTTACGTGATCTTCGAAGGTGAGCGCACCGAACAGGCAACGCCGTCAGACATGGAGAACATCTATGTCCGCGCCGCCCGCACCGGCGAGCTGATCCCGCTGTCCAACCTCGTCTCGATCGATCAGACGGCCGACTCGCGCCGCCTGAACCGCTACAACCGCGTCCGCGCCATCACCGTCGATGCAACGCTCAATCCGGGCGTCTCGCTCGGCGTCGCACTCGACAAGATGGAAGCCATCGCCCGCAAGGTCCTGCCCGAAGAAGCCGGCATCGACTACAAAGGCCAGTCGCTCGATTACAAGCGCGCCGGCTCGTCGATCCTGTTCGTCTTCGCCTTCGGCATCCTCGTGGTGTTCCTGGTGCTCGCGGCGCAGTTCGAAAGCTGGATCCACCCGTTCGTCATCATGCTCTGCGTGCCCGCCACCGTCGGCGGGGGATTGCTGGGCATCTGGCTCACCGGCAACACGCTGAACATCTACACGCAGATCGGCCTCATCATGCTCGTCGGCCTCGCGGCCAAGAACGGCATTCTCATCGTCGAGTTCGCCAACCAGCTGCGCGACAAGGGTATGGAGTTCAACACCGCGCTCAAGGAAGCCGCCCTCACGCGCTTCCGCCCGATCGTGATGACCTCGCTCACCGCCATCGCCGGCGCCATCCCGCTGATCTTCAGCCACGGCGCAGGCGCGGAAACCCGCTCGGCCATCGGCGTGGTGATCCTGTTCGGCGTCGCCACCGCGATGCTGGTCACGCTCGTCCTCGTCCCCGCGGCCTACGCGCTGCTCGCACGCCGCACGGGCTCCCCGCGCGACGTCGAACGCAAGCTGGCTCAGGAAGAGCGCGAAGCCGAAACGGCAGCTCTGCACCCGGCGGAATAGCGGCTAACCCCGCATTTCGCTGGGGCTCTTGCCCGTCCACCGTTTGAACGCCCGCGAGAACGCCGCCGGGTCCGAGAAGCCGACGAGATACGCTGTCTCGTTCACCGACGCCTTGCGCCCGCCAAGATAGTTCAACGCCAGCCGGTGGCGCAGCTCATCCAGCACCTTCTCGAAGGTTACGCCCTCGGCCTTCAGCCGCCTGAACAAGGTCTGCCGGCTCACGCCCATCTTCGCCGCGATCACGTCCATGCTGACATCGCCCATGTGCAGCACCAGCATCAGCTGGCTCTCCACCTTGCCGCGCGCCGACTTCGAATTCTCCAGCTCCTTCACCAGGGCCTCGGCCTTCTCGCTCAGCACGCCGAACACGTAATGCGGCTGCAGCGCCACCTTGTGCGTCTGCAACGACGCATCCGTCCGCATCGCGTTCCACCGGCTGTCAAACACCACCGGACATCCGAACACGCGCCCATACTCCGCCGCATAGACCGGCGCGGGATGCGTCACGTGCACCTCCAGCGCAAACGGCCGCGGCAGGAACCGGCGCAGCCCGCATATCTGCCGCGCAAACGTCACCTCGGTCAGCTCGTGAAACGAATTGGGATTGGCCCGCGTATCCACCAGCCACAGCTCGCCATCCTCGAACACATGCTTGAACCGGCTCTCCCCCGCCTCGGTCTCCACTTCCACGGCC
>DAIRES010000108.1:0-10804 GCA_036795465.1 Hyphomonadaceae bacterium | reverse complement strand
GGATTTGCAGTCCTCTGCGTCACCACTCCGCCACGAGGCCTCATCCGGGTCCATCGCTGGCGGAGCGACGGTCGGGCGCGTTGCGCGCGTTGGTGCGTATGCTAAGAGCCCCGGACGCACAAGACCCCCGAGTCTGTGCCGCAAAACAGGGGCTATTCGTGGATCTGGAAGCCGCTCGCACCGCGATGATCGATAGCCAGGTGCGTCCCAACGACGTCACCGACCGGAGGCTGATTTCGGCGATGGCCCATGTGGCGCGCGAGACGTTCGTTGCGCCCGCCAAGCGGGCTTCGGCTTATGCCGATGTGATGGTCGAGACCGGGCCGGGCCGCTGGCTGGCGGCGGCGCGTGATTTTTCCAAACTGCTGAACAGCCTGGCGATCCGCGAGACAGACCGTGCGCTCGATATCGCCGCAGGCACGGGCTATTCGACCGCTGTGATCGCGAAGATGGCAGGCAGCGTCGTTGCACTGGAGCAGGACGAGGCTGCGGCTGCCGTCATTCGCCAGAATGTGCCGGGCGTGGATGTGGTCGCCGGTTCGCTGAAAGTCGGGGTTCCGGCCAAGGGGCCGTTTGACGTGATCTTCGTGAACGGCGCGGTGGAAGAAGTGCCGCAGGCCTGGCTCGATCAGCTGTCCGAAGGCGGTCGTCTGGCGGTGGTTGTGGCCGAGGGCGGGGTGCGCCGCGCGCGCATTTATACGCGCTCTGGCGGCAAGGCTGCGTACCGGACGCCGTTCGATACGGCCATTCCGATGCTGCCGGGCTTTGAAAAAGCTGCCGAATTTCGTCTTTAGGGTGAATTAGGGTCTTGGAGGTCAGCCTCCGCGCGCAGTCGCTTTGCCGGGGCCCGGCGAAGCGAGGCATTATGCTGTTGGCCGGGACCATGCATGAGCCCCGGCAACCCGAAGGAGTTGGCCATGAGGATTTTCGCAGCCCTGGTGCTGATGGCGTCTGTTTCGACGCCCGCCCTGGCGCAGGCCAGCCATGACACGCTGGCGGATGCCGTCGACTCGGCGATCGCGAACAACCCCACGCTGATGGCTGAGCGGAAGACCCGCGGCGTCGCCGACGAGGTGCTCAATCAGGCCAAGGCGCAGATGGGGCCGCAGCTCAACCTGACGGGCAGCTATGGCACGACCAACTCGACCATTGGACGGCAGGTGACAACGGCCTCAGGTTCCTACCCGGAAGACGGCGTCAGTACGCGCGGGCAGGTGGGGCTGGAAGCTCGGCAGTCGCTGTGGTCTGGCGGCGCGCTGACGGCGCAGCGCGATGCAGCGCGCGCGGGCGTGGATGAATCGCAGGCGCGGCTGTTGAACGCCGAGCAGGAAACGGTGCTCTCTGTCGTGACCGCTTTCGTGGATGTGCGGCGCTCGGAGCGCGAACTGGAAATCCGTCAAACCAACGTCGAGTCGCTGCGTGAGCAGGTTCGTGCGGCGACGGATCGTTTTGATGTGGGCGAGGTTACGCGCACCGACGTTTCGCAGGCGCAGGCGCAGGCGGCTGCATCGGAAGCCGAACTCGCGCGGGCCAAGTCGAACCTTGCGCGCGCCCGCGCTGTATATGAGCAGATCGTGGGTCGTGCGCCCTTGCAACTGGCTGAGCCGCCGCCTGCGCCGCAGCTTCCGGGGACGCTCGAAGAGGCCATCGAGATCGCGCGTGTGGGCAACCCGGTGCTGCTGGCCGCGCGAGCCCAAGAGAAGCAGGGCGAGCGCGGTGTTGATGTCGCGCGCGGCGGGCTTTCGCCGAGGTTCGACCTGGTCGGTTCGGCCGGCATGGTCGACACGCGCTATGACAAAAGCTTCCAGGACACCAATGTCGGCCTCACCGCGGAATTCCGCTGGCCGCTGTTCAGCGGCGGGCTGCTGGAATCGAAGACACGCGGCGCGCAGCTGGAAGCGGACCGGGCGCGTTATCAGCGCATGGCTGTCGAGCGCGACGTGACGCAGAAGACGACGACCTCGTGGCACGAGGTGATTTCGGCGCGGGAAGCGATCACCGCATCCGCCAGCCGGGTTGCTGCCGCCGAGGTCGCGCTGGAAGGCGCCATGCAGGAGCTGGCCGTCGGCACGCGCATCACGCTGGATGTGCTCGATCAGGAGCGCGAATTGCTTCAGGCGCGACTGGGGCTCGTGGACGCAGAGCGTCAGTCCTACCTGGCGATTCACGAACTGCTGGCGTCGATGGGGCGGCTGCGTCCGGAATCCATCTCAAAATAGCACTTTGCCAGCAGCAAACGCTGTTAACGAATTTCACACCATAGGCCTGTCTATTCCTTAATCGTGGGCTGCGGAGAATCGTATTCTTTCCGCCCAATTCGATTGAACGAGGACGGCGATGTCTGCGGAACAAGCTCAACGCGAGCCGACGATGGAGGAGATTCTCGCCTCCATTCGCCGTATCATCTCGGAAGAAGACAAACCGGCTGAAGCCGGCGGCGATGTGCTCGATCTGCAGCCGCCGCCTCCGCCCGTGGCTGAAGTGAAAGCTCCGCCGCCGCAAGCTGCTCCCACGCCTGCTCCGAAACCCGAGCCCGTTGTGGCGAAAGCTCCGCCGCCGGTGTTCGACGAGCCAGAAGAATTCACCCCGCCGTCCCGCGCGATCGACGAAGACCTGATGATCGTCGAGGACGATGAGCCGGCCCCGCTGCCGCCGCCCGCGCCGGTTTTCGCCGCAGCGCCCCCGCCGGCTCCGAAAGCCGAATGGACGCCGCCGGCCGCTCCGGTTGCGCCGACTGAAACACTGACGAGCGCCCCTGTTGCCCATCACGCCGCTGGCGCGCTGGGCAAGCTGATGGGCTCGATGCTCGTTTCCTCCACCGGCACGCTGGACGACGTTGTCCGCGAGCTGCTGAAGCCGATGCTGAAGGAGTGGCTCGACGCCAACCTTCCGCAACTGGTTGAAGCCGAAGTTGCGAAGGAGATCGATCGCATCCGCCGTCTCGCACGTTAGAGACACGGAACCCGGTCGCGGGCTGGCGCGACATCAAACGGACTTTGGACTGATCCAACGAGCTACACGTCACAGGGCGCACCTTCATCGGTGCGCCTTTTGTGTTTTGGGCGTGAGAGTGGGCGAGCTGGACTGGGCAGGATCGTGCGCCGCGGGGCGGGAAATGCCCTTTTCCTTGCATGGATTGACCTTTGCGGCTTGGCCGCTTAGAAAGCCGGCCCATGCAACGTTCGTTTTTCAAGCGCTACTGGAAGACCATTACCCCCGCGGGGCTGATGGCGCGCTTGGCTATGACGAACTAGCCCTAAAGCCCGCCGACCAGCCCCGCCGGAAACCGGATGGGGCAGAGATCGCCCCGTCTCCCGGCTAAAGAGGAGACTACCCCGTGACTGAGGCAGCAACGACCGCCGCTCCTAACGCCATTTCTGGCGCTGGCACGAAGACGGTTGCGGTTATTGGCGCGACCGGCGCGGTCGGCGCGGAGATGCTTCGCTGCCTGGAGGCGTCGAGCTTTCCGACCGGAACGCTGAAGGCGTTTGCGTCTGAGCGCTCAGCCGGCAAGCGGTTCAAGTTCAAGGGCAAGGAAGTCGAGATGCAGGTGCTGACGGACGATGCGTTCGTTGGCGTCGACGTGGCGTTGTTCGCATCCGAGACGGACATCTCGAAGAAGTACGTGCCGATGGCGGCGGAGGCCGGCGCGATCGCGATCGACAATTCGTCGGCGTTCCGCATGGACGCGTCGGTGCCGCTGGTGGTGCCGGAAGTGAATGGCGACCTCATCAAGCCGTCGCAGAAGATCTACGCCAACCCGAACTGCGTTGCGGCTATCATGGTGATGGCGCTGTGGCCGCTTCACAAGGCGGGCAAGCTGAAGCGCGTTATTGCGTCGACCTATCAGTCGGCGTCGGGCGCGGGGCGTCCGGCGATGGACGAGCTGGAAGAGGCGACGCGGGCTTACCTGAAAGGCGAGCATTACGAGCCGCGCGTCCTGCCGCATCCGTATGCGTTCAACCTGTTCAGCCACAACACGTCGATCGGCGAGGACGGCTACAATGGCGAGGAGACGAAAGTCGTCGCCGAGCTGCGCAAGATCATGGGCCTGCCGGAACTGCGCGTAGGCGTGACCTGCGTGCGCGTGCCGGTGCTGCGCGCGCACTCGATGGCGATCACGGCCGAGTTTGCCGACAAGGTTTCGGTCGATCAGGCGCGGGCGATCCTGTCGAAAGCGCCGGGCGTGAAGGTTGTAGATGACCGGGCGAAGAACCATTTCCCCATGCCGGTTGAATCGAGCGGGCAGAACGACGTGCTGGTTGGACGGGTTCGCGAGGATATCTCGGACCCGACGGGCCATTCGCTGGCGCTGTTTATCTCGGGCGACCAGCTGCTGAAGGGCGCCGCGCTGAACGCGGTACAGATCGCGGAACGAATTTCGTAAGAGTGTGTGATGAGTATGGACCGGATTGACGCGGGCTTCGGCGATGTTCTTGATCGTGCGGGCCAGCTTGGAGCAGGTGGAAGCGTGACGCCGACAGTATCGAATGCACGTGCCGACTGGTCGCCTGCCTCGTGGCGGACGAAGCCGGCGATGCACATCCCGGCGGATTACCCGGACATGGGCAAGCTCGAAGCTGTCGAGAAGCAGTTGTCGAGCTATCCGCCGCTGGTGTTTGCGGGCGAGGCGCGCACGCTGATGTCGCGGCTGGCCGATGTGGCGCACGGGAAGGCTTTCCTGCTGCAGGGCGGGGATTGCGCGGAGAGCTTCAAGGAGTTCCATCCGAACAATATCCGCGACACGTTCCGTCTGATCCTGCAGATGGCAGCGGCGATGACGTTCGCCGGCGGCAAGCCTGTGGTGAAGGTGGGACGCATCGCGGGGCAGTTCGCCAAGCCGCGTTCCTCGCCGATTGAAGAGATCGGCGGCGTGACGCTGCCGAGCTATCGCGGCGACAATATCAACGGGATGGAGTTCACGGCGGAAGCGCGCACGCCCGATCCGCAACGTCTGGTGCAGGCGTATGCGCAGTCGGCGGCGACGCTGAACCTGCTGCGCGCGTTTGCGCAGGGTGGTTATGCATCGCTGGCCAACGTGCATCGTTGGATGCTTGGGTTCGTAGAGCGCTCACCCGCGGCCGAGCGCTACAGGGCCCTTGCTGCACGCATCTCTGACGCGATGGACTTCATGGCGGCTTGCGGCATCACGCCGGAGACGACGCCGGCGTTGTCGCAGACGGAGTTCTACACCAGCCACGAAGCGCTGCTGCTCGGCTATGAGCAGGCGATGACGCGGGAGGATTCCACGCGTCCGGGCGAATACTACGATACCGGCGCGCACATGGTGTGGATCGGGGATCGCACGCGGCAGCTGGATGGCGCGCATGTCGAGTTCTGCTCGGGCATTCGCAATCCGGTGGGCATGAAGTGCGGGCCGTCGCTGGCGCCGGACGATATGATGCGCCTGATCGACAAGCTGAACCCGGACAACATTCCGGGCAGGCTGACGCTGATTGCGCGGTTCGGTTCGGACAAGGTCGAAAGCGGGCTGCCGAAGCTGGTGCGCGCGGTGCAGAAGGAGGGTCGCACGGTGGTGTGGTCGTCCGATCCGATGCACGGGAATATCGAGAAGACCGATGGCGGCTACAAGACGCGGCCGTTCGATCGCATCCTGTCGGAAGTCAAAGGCTTCATGGATATCGTCGAGGCGGAGGGCGCTCATCCGGGCGGCATCCACCTCGAGATGACTGGCCAGGACGTGACGGAATGCACGGGCGGGGCTCATCAGATCACGGCGACGGATCTGCAGGACCGCTATCACACGCATTGCGATCCGCGGCTGAACAACGAGCAGGCGCTTGAGCTTGCCTTCCTTCTGGCGGAGAAACTGGCGGCGAAGCGGAAGGCGTAACACCGGCCAATGCTCCAAGACGGGCGCGCCGGGTTGGGAGGACCTGATGTGGCGTTCCGTGTTTGGGTTAGGGCTTCTGTTATTGGCGGCCTGCGGGTCGCCACCGTCTGCGCCGCAGGGCAAGTGGGCCTGCATATCGGATGATGGGCGGTTGTTCGTTGATGTCGTCTATGCGGGCGACGGCACGAAGACAGGCACGGCGCGCATGACGCAGGCCGATGGCGTGCTCGATTTCGATGTACAGATGAAGTTCCAGGGCATCTGGGCGCTGAAGGGCAACAAGCTGACCGAGAGCATGACGGTGGAGGTTACGTCGGCTGTGGCCAATGGCGCGCCGATGCCGGACGGGAACCAGGCGAGCCTGCGCAATGGCTTCGGGGCGGAGCAGGTATCCACGGTGAAGGTGACGGGGCCGGATGCGATGGCGCTGATCAACGATGTCTATGGCCTTGCGTGTACGCGGGCATGAGGGCGCTGGGCGGTCTGGCGTTGCTGATGCTGGCGGCGTGCGATGACGCGCCGCCGCCTGCGACGATGAGCGAAGTGCCCGCGCAGTTTGTGGGGCAGTGGGAGCAGTCGCTGGAGGATTGCGCGGCCGGCGGCGCGTGGTCGGTGAAAGTGACCCCGAGCGAAGTGCGGTTTCCCGACTCGACGATCACGGTGACGGGCGTGGCGCCGGATGGCGAGGCTGCGGCGCGGGTGGATGGAACGTTTCGCAGCGCCGATGCGGAATGGAACGGCGCGGTGCGGCTGGAACTCGGTTCGGGCGGCAGGGAGCTGAGCGTTGTGAACGGCTCGCAGCTGTCGCCGCGCGTGAAGTGTCCGTAATGCGGCACAGCTTGCCGTCGATGGACTTCAAAGGCGCATGATCGTATCCCGGCGGTAAGTCAGGAAAGGACTACCGTCATGAAACGCATACTGCTTGCGACTGTCGCGTTGGCTCTTGGCGCATGCGCCTCGGGTCCGGGCACGTCGGCGAAGACGCCTGCGGAACTGATCCTCGGCAAGTGGAACTGCAAGGCGACGGCGGAGGGCATCACGACGGATGCGGACGTCACGTATCTGACGGGCGGCAAGGCCACGATGGATGCGAAGGTGGGCGTTTCGCAGAGCGGCATGGCGATTAACATTCTCGCGAAGGCGGATGCGTCGTGGAACTTCCTTCCGGACGGCAAGCTGGAAGAGACGATCACCAAGATGACGGTGACCAAGGGCACGATGGGCGGCAACGATGTTCCGCCGGCGATGATCCAGGGGATGATCGAGCAGGCCGTGGTGAACCAGAAGACAGTTTCGACGGCGGTGTTCACGGACACGTCGTTCACGTCGACGGACGAGTCGGGCACGGTCACGAGCTGCACGCGCTGAAACGCGATTGAAGGGGGATGAGGCGATGAAGATTGTTCGCATGGCTACATGCTGCGCCGTGGTCGCATTCGCGACCGGCGTTGCGACGCCGCAGACGCAAGCCGAGATGATTGTTGGCGCATGGAACTGCTCTGCCGACGCGGAGGGCGGCGTTGTGACGGGGCGGATGACCTACAATGCTGACGGCTCGACGGACTCGGCGCTCACGATCGATCTGGACGTCGATGGGGAAAACCTGATCGCCCAGGTGGAAACCAAGTCATCATGGAAGCTGACGGGCGGCGGAGTTATCGAGGAACAGATCCTCGAAGCGGTGGTGAACAGCGCCAAGGTCGATGGCGTGGACCTGCCCGAAGCCGTACGGGTCAGCATCGAGGACAGCATGATGGAAGAGCTTGGTCCGTCGACGATCGAGCTTACATCGACGCAAATGGTTCTGGTGGACGGCGAAGGCACGTGGACGGTCTGCACCCGCTGACCTGAAAAACTCGCTGTTGCGCGATGACGCGGTTCGCACCATCTGTGGCGTCCGCAAATGGAATGGCGCGATGGCGAAGAAGTTCAGGCTCAAGGCAGAAGACATGAAGCCGCTGGCCGAAGGGCTGGGGGCGTGCATTGCGTCTGACATGATCACCGTGCGGGGCAAGCCGGTGGGCTTCATGTATCGCGAGAAGACGCCGGACAACGATGCCGACAGCGGCTGGCGTTTCCTGTCCGGGCTGGAAGACCAGGACTACATGGACGACAGCGGCAATCACGGCGTCTATGACGTCAACACTATAGCCAATTACGACCCCAGCATTGTTGCGCTGCTTGACGCCGCGCCCGGAAGCGTATTTGAGCGCACGCCCGGCACGAAGAATTTTCGGGCAGTTGACGACTGGGAGCCGCCCGCGGATTAAGCCTCCCCACTATTCCCGAAGCGCACGACAGATGCGCGATGGAGCGCCCCATGACGACCGCCAGCCGACTGCCCGCCTGGGCGCGGCCCAAGGACATGCTCGATCTGACGCGGCTGGCTGTGCCGGTCGCGATCTCGCGCGCGTCGTTCATGCTCATGTCGCTGACGGATGCGGTGCTGCTGGGGCGGTATGCGCCGGGTGAGCTGCCATTCGTGTTGAACGGCTGGCTGCCGATCGGCGTGCTGTTCGGGTTCGGCATGGGCCTGATGATCGGCGTGCAGGTGTTGACCGCCGAGCTGAACGGAGCAGGCAGGGGCGACGAAACGGGCCGCATATTCAGGCGCGGCATGGTCGTGGCGCTGGTCTATGGCCTGTTCGCGACGTTCGCATGCATCATCATCGCGCGGCCGCTGCTCGATCTTATCGGCTTCAATCCTGATCTCGCCGAGGCGACAACCAACTGCACGCACATCCTGGCGTATGGCGCGATCGCCCACATGGGCGGTCTGGCGTGCCAGTTCTATCTTGAGGCGTTGCGCAAGCCGAACATCGCGACAGCGATCAACATGAGCGCTGTGGCGTTCAACCTGATCGTTGGCCTGATGCTGGTGCCTGAGCATGGCGCGGTTGGCGTCGTATGGGCGACCACGGCGTCGCGCTGGTTCATGCTGGTGTTGTTCGTGGTTGCGGTGGCCTTCCTGACGCCGGCCTTCCGCAAGGCGCCAAAGGCGCCGGCTGGCGAGTTCAAGCGGCAGAACATGGTGGGCGTCGGCACAGGCGTCGCCAACATCGCCGAGTGGGGCTCGTTCAACATGACATTTGCGATCGCGACGCTGGTCTCGATCGACGCGGGCACGGTCTATGGGCTCGCGGTGCAGATGATGGGCGTGATCTTCATGATCTATGTCGGCATGGGCACGGCGACGAGCGTGCGCGTAGCGGAGCGGTTCGGACGCGGCGACGCCGTTGGCGTGCGTGAGGCGTCGCGGCTGGGCGTGGTGGCGTCTGTGTTGCTGGGGCTGCTGATGGCGATCGGGCTGGTGCTGCTGCGCGATCCGATTGCGGTGACGTGGCTGAACGGATCGGAGGTCGAGTCGGCGGGCGCGCATCTGGTGCCGCTGCTGTCGATCATGCTGGCGGCTGTGGCGTTCGTGACGCTGTTCGATGGCTTGCAGGCCGTGGGCTCGATGGCGCTGCGGGCGCAGGGCGTGGTGTGGATACCGACGGCGATCCATGTCGGCAGCTATGTGTTCGTAATGCTGCCGCTGTGCTGGTGGCTGGCGCTGCACACGGACTATGGCGTGTGGGGCGTTATCATCGGCATCTCGGTTGCGTCGATGGTTGCCGGTGTGGGGCAGGCGCTGGCGCTCGAGGTGAAGTCGGCGATGGGCGTGAAGTTCGGCCTGCCGAAAGAGACGGGACGCGTGGCGCCTCCGGTGGTCGGGCACTAAGCGCGGCAATTGACCCGCAAGCCGCAATCACGATGATGCGTGGGAGGCGGGGGTAGTTTCATGCAAGCGGGCGGTGTTGAGAGCGAGGGCGGGCAGCCCGCCGGCGGCGTGAAGTCGCGCAGCAGGTTCTTCCTGATTGCGTCGATCGTAATGACGCTGATCGTGTTTCTGGGATTCCTGCCGAGCTTCTATTTCCGGTTCCAGTTCCGCACGACGCCTCTGCCCGTCTATCTGATTATCCACGGCCTCATCATGACGGCGTGGCAGTTGTTGTTCCTGACACAGACCATCCTGATCGCGCGGCGGCAGACAGCGCTTCACAAACGGCTGGGATTGGTGGGCGGCGGGCTGGCTGTGGCAGTTGTCGCTGTGGGGATTTTCGCGACGCTGAACCAGCCTGCGCTTTACGCGTCGATGGGCGTGCAGTTGCCGTTTCCCATCGAGGATCTGGTGATCGGAAACATCTTCGGCTTTGGCTTGTTCGCCGGCCTGGTGGCCGGTGCGATCCTGTTGCGGCGGGATGCGGCGTCACACCGGCGGCTGATATACTGGGCTTGCATCGTGACGATGGGGCCGGCGCTTACGCCATCGCGCGATTTCGGGTCGATCATCGCGCCATATTTTCCGATGAACTTTCCACCGGAGATCGCGCTGGGGTGGATCGGCTGGATCGCGCTGCTTCTCAATGACTGGCGCACGACAAGAGGCTTTCATCCGGCAACGATAATCGGAGGAATGCTGATCCTGTTCATCCTGCCGGCGCTGCTGGACTGGTTCCTGCTGATCGAGCCGGTGAAGGCATGGGTGAGGTCGCTGGCATAACCCGGCGACGGCCTACGTCTTCGCGGGGTGCTTGCCGACTGCGTCGGCGTAGTAGCTGCGGATCACGGGCAGGTCGGCTTCGTAGTCGCCGCTGGGATACAGAACGCCCGCGATGCTCATCGTCTTGCGCTTGTAGTCGAGCACGCTGAGTACGATCGGCACGTTGGCGGCGACGGCGATGTGGTAGAAGCCGCTCTTCCATTCGCTCACGCGCGCGCGGGTGCCTTCGGGCGGGATGGCGAGGACCATGCTGTTTGCCGCGCCGATCGCGTCGGCCATGGTCTTCACGACGTCATTGCTTTGCGAGCGGTCGATCGGAACGCAGCCGAGCGCCTTGATGATCCAGCCGAGGGGGCCGGTGGTGAGGCTCTTCTTGCCCATCCAGCGCAGGCGGATGCGGTAATAGC
>DAIRES010000349.1:0-2113 GCA_036795465.1 Hyphomonadaceae bacterium | reverse complement strand
TCGCCGGAAGCTGCCGTTCAAAGCCCTCTCCTCCATCGAAGGCCGGTAGCAGAAGCTGCCGGCGGGGTGGAGAGCCGTCCACCGCATCAAAAGGCGACATTCGTCGAGCAAAGGCGATTCGATGCTACCCGCCTTGTATCGTTACTCTAGCGATCGACGTGGCTTGCGATGACGGTGCAAATCCTCCCGACCGCCTGCGTGGACGACGGTTTCAGCGTGTCAAACGCCTGAAAATCATGCGGCATGTCAGGCCAGACATCGAGCGCAACATCCGCGCCACGCTCCTTCTGTTTTTTGGCGAAGTCACAAATCATGTCGTGGAGAATCTCGCGCCCGCCGGCCTGTAGATAGATCGGCGCAAGGTCTTTGTAGTCGTGCGAGATAGGTGACAGCGCAGCACGGCCATAGCGTTGTTCCGGATCGAGCCAATTGCCAAATTGCAGCGCCATCCAGCCCTGGACGAGGTCATACGGGTCGTTCCCGCGCAGGCTCGCGCCTCGGTCTCCGATATCAGTCCACGGACAGAGTCCGATGCACAGTGCGGGCTGCTGCAAGCCCAAGGTTTTCAACGTCTGCAAAAGCATGAGCGCCATGTGACCGCCGGCGCTATCGCCGATGACCACGATCCGGTCCGGTGCGATGCGTTTGAGCAAGTATTGCCACGCCGCCAGCGCGTCTTCCGCCTGGGCTGGATGTGGATGTTCGGGCGTCAAGCGGTAGTCAGGCGCAAAGATTTGCACGCCGCAGCGGTGAGCGAGCATCGCGGCGAACCTGCGGCTAGAAGCGGCGTGAAACGTGTAGCCTCCGCCATGCAGGTAAAGAATCACTGCTTTCGAGGACAGCGTTCCGGGGACATACCAATGTCCTTTCGGCTCCTCGACTGCCTCACGGGAAACTTCGTAGACATCGTCTGTCTCTGTCTGGACGCTGTCGAGAATTTGGCGACCTTTCTTCAAATCAGACTGGCACATCGCGCGCGTGAACTGACGTCGCCAGAAGCGAACGCCTGTCTCGAAGTTTGCATCCCAGGATGGCTCCAACTGACTTCCGAAAAGGTGACGGACGTAAGTTGCCAATCCGATTCCGTTTAACGTGAAGAGACTGGAAAGCCGGACCGAAAGGGGGCCACTGAACTTGATTCTTGCCATTGAGCGCTCGTTCGAGTTTCCCCGAGCAATTGCCCGCTAGCCGTTTGGGAGGATAGAATGATTGCGAATGTCAGGAGGTCAGTTTGCAGACCCTATCTCGACTGCTGGCCCCGCCCCTCGATCTGTCTGGCTGTTTGTTCTCCGCCATCGTTCGCGATACGCGTGGCGTTCGCCTCGACGCCAGCGATCGGTTGAACTATTTTCCAGCATCGCCGCTGGTAACAGTCACTTATGTGGCCGAAGGCGAAATCCGGCTCATGGCGTCGGTTGGTGGCGTGGAGCCTGCTCGCACCGCAGTTCCGTTGCCCCGGATATCAGTGACCCCGCCCCAGGACGCGCCGACGTTAAGTTGGTGCCCGGGGCCCGTTCATGCGATCTCGGTCGGCGTCTATCCCGACGCTTGGAGGCGACTCTCGCGCGACTGCGACTTGCGAGACATGCTTGCATCTGCATGCGCCACCCACAACGAGATGTCCGCTGCGTGGCGACATTTCTGTGACGCCTTGCGTCCGCGCTGGCGGCAGGTCCGAGGCCTGTCGTTCTTGCCGGAATGGAGCCAGGCCGCCCGCTTGTCGGCCTGGTCGCGCGGGCTGGTGACACGCTTCGCCCTCGCCGGCCGCGGAAAAAGTCTTCGCGCAGTCGAACAGCGGATCAAGCGATGGACGGGCCAAACACGCCGGTCTCTCGCCTTCTACGCTGCGTTTGAGGATCTCCACCGTCTGTCCGTACAGGCCGGGAACGAGTCTCTTGCAGATCTGGCCGTTGCAGGCGGCTACTCCGATCAATCCCACATGGGTAGAGCTGTTCGCCGTGCGACCGGATTTTCGCCCGCCAGACTCAACAGGCTCATCGAGACCGAGGAGGCTTTCTGGTGCTACCGACTGCTGGGCGAGAGGTTCTAGGTTGGCCGTGACCTCAAGGTGAGGCCAGTTTCAGCAAACCAATAGAACGGCCAGTTTGGGCCA
>DAIRES010000107.1:0-10967 GCA_036795465.1 Hyphomonadaceae bacterium | reverse complement strand
GTGGCTGATGATGTCGCCGCTGTTTGTCTATTTCAACGCGCGCAAGATCAGCGGCCGGGAGATGATCAACTCTCCGATCCTTGCCGCCCATTCGCCGGCCGCCGTTCTGGCGTGGGGCGTGTGCGATGATGAGTCATGGCCCTATGTCCCGGACCGCTTCAATCAGCCGCCGACTGACGACGCGTTCAGGAATGCCAGCATCATGCAGGCCATCCAGTATGCGCGGCTTGGTTCCGCAGACGAGATCAAGGCATCGCTGAGCGCGGGAATTCCCGCCATGTTCGGCTCGGACATTCCGCGCGGCTATTACGAGGAAGCGCGCAATACCGGAGCGATGCCCGAACTTGGAAAGGCAGATGGCGCGCCATCGGGCCACGCGATGCTGATCGTCGGATACGATGATCGCGCCAGGCACTGGATCGTGCGCAACAGTCATGGCGAGGGCTTTGGCGAGAAGGGCTATCTGCGCCTGCCGTATTCGGTGTTCGACAAGCATGTGTGGAATGAAGACGTGTGGGCGATCGGCGCGCTGGAGAAACTTGGCCAGCGTACGCTGATGGATGGCACGGTGCGCGAGGCAGTCGAGGACGCGCAACGCAATGGCGCGGCGCAGACGGAAAGCGCGCTCAAGGCGCTGGCCAAGGAAATCGGCGACGATCTGAAGAAGCGCACGGACGATGCGAAGCTGTCGATCCGCGAACGTCTTCAGGAGCAAGAGCGCCAGCTCGAAGAGAAGCGCAAGAAGGACAAGGCCCCCTGATCGAGGGCGTTTCGGGCTGACTGCGCGCCCAGGAAGTTTCGAGGTTTTGCTGGCGTTCGGAGCTTTAACCTCTCGTTTACAACAATATGTTCTAGTAGCACATGAGCGATGGGCTTACTGCTTCTCCTGCCGTCCCCATCGCCTGAAGGTGAGCGCTGCGACGTCCCCTCCCGCAGCCTTGCCACGTAAAGGCCGCGCCTGTTCCCCCGCAGGCGCGGCCAACGCGTTTCAGCTCGCAGGCTTTTTCACCGGCGCCAGGTACTGCCACGCCGTGTAGGCGGAGAGGGCGGCGGCGAGCGCCAGAAAGCCGACCCAGCCCAGCTTGATCGCATCGGAAACGACATAGCCATCGCCCAGGCCTGCGATGCGCATGAAAGCGGGAGCGGCCATCAGCAGGATCGCAATCGCGACGGCTACCAGTTCGATTGCGGTCTTCCATTTCGCGAGCTGTGAAACGCGCACGCCTTCGCCATCCTTCGCGGCGAAGCGGATCAACGTCATTGTTGTATCGCGCACAACAATTACGGCGGTTGAGAGTGCGATCAGCCACCACAGTGGCCACTCCGCGCGCGCCGCAACGATCGATATCGCGATGAGTGGCAATCCGACCAGCGCCTTGTCAGCGATGGGATCGATCAGCCTGCCGAATTTGGAATGTGCATCGAAGGCCCGCGCCGCCATGCCGTCGAACAGGTCGGTGAGGGCGGCGATGATAAACAGGATTGCCGCCCACATCGCCCAATCCTGATTGCCGGCATCGAGCGCAGCATTCGCCTGCCACACAGCCCACGCGATCACCGGCGCCAGGATCAGGCGCAGGAGGGTGAGGGCGTTCGGGATGTGCTTGAGCAAGGCGGGGATTCTCCACGAGGCGGCGGACCGTATCGGCAAAGGCCGCTGCGGCGAAGAGCGCCATGGGCGAAAGCGGGTAGGGCTTGCGGGATGTTATAATATACCGTACCGTTACACTGTAACATAGGTGGAGGGCCTGATGCGGCTGGCTTCGAGACTGGCGTTTGGTGTTGCGGCAATCGCGTTCGCGGCGCCTGCATTCGCGCAGGAAACGCCTGCCGATCCCCCCGAAAGCGCCGACCGCGACGTGGTGATCGTCACCGGCGTCGGCCCGGCTAGAACCAGCGACGAACTGATCGCATCCACGACCGTACTGGATACCGCCGCAGTAACAGAGCGTCTGGCGGGTGGCCTCGGCGATACGCTGGCGGGTCTCCCGGGTGTTGCATCGACTTCGTTCGGTCCCGGCGCGAGCCGGCCGATCATACGCGGTCTTGGCGCTGAGCGGGTTCAGGTTCTGTCGAACGGAATCGGCGTAATCGACGCCTCGGCTGCGAGCCCCGATCATGCGGTGACGAGCGACCCGCTGGGCGCTGAGCGGATCGAGATCCTGCGTGGCCCCGCTTCACTTGCTTATGGTGGCGGAGCGACAGGCGGCGTGGTCAACGTGATCGACGGGCTGATCGTCGAGAAGCTGCCGGAGCAGGCGGTGTCGGGCGCTGTCTATGGCGCATTGACCAGCGCGGACGAAGGAAAGCAGGTTGCCGGGCGCGTGGTCGGCACGGCGGGCAAGTTCGTAGGCGTGCTGAACGGCTCGTGGATGGATGCGGGATCGGTCGACATTCCCGGCTATGCGCTCTCGGGCGCGGCGCGGGCAGAGGCAATTGCCGATGGGGCTGATCCCGCCGACTTCGCCAACGGCACGCTGCCGAACTCTGCGGTAGAGACGAAATCACTAAGCGGCGGATTGAGCTGGGTTGGCGACGGCGCCTTCCTAGGTGGCGCGGTGCGGCGGGCTGAAAACCGCTATGGCATCGTCGCGGAAGAAGAAGCCTTCATCGATATGGAGCAGACCCGCTACGACATTCGCGGCGGGCTTGATCTGGATGGACCAATCTCGTCGCTGAAGGCGTCGGGTTCGGTCGTCGATTACGAGCATACGGAATTCGAGGGGCCGGGTGAACCGGGCACGCGCTTCACCAATGAAGGCTGGGAAGCGCGGATCGAGGCGGGCCACGCGCCGATCGGCCTGCTGGAAGGCAGCGTCGGCCTGCAGGCTTCGAAGCGCGATTTTGCAGCGATTGGCGATGAAGCCCTGATCGGGCCGACCACCACGAAAGCCAACGGCCTCTTCGTGTTCGAGACATGGGACGCGGGCGAATGGGGCCTCGAAGGCGGCCTGCGTTTCGACGACGTCGCCATCGACAATATCGATTTCGGAAAGCGGGATTTCCAGGCGTGGAACGCCAGCTTGGGCGCGCACATCCACGTTGGAGATCATCTGTTCTTCGGCGCTTCGATTGCGCGCACGGGCAGGGCGCCGACGGATCTGGAATTGTTCGCTGACGGTCCGCACCCGGCCACGGCGCAATACGAAGTGGGCGACGATACGCTGAAGGTCGAGAAAGGCATCAACACCGAGCTGAGCGCGCGGTGGGAAGATGATGCGTTCAATCTCTCCGCCACGGTTTATCGCTTCGACTTCGATAACTTCGTCTATCTCGAAGACACAGGCGTGGTGTTCGTTGACCCAGAGGGCGATCTGCCTGTGTTCCAATATGTGCAGGCGGGCGCGAACTTTACCGGGTTCGAATTGCAGGGCGATGTTCAGCTTGGCTCGGCACTCGGGGTGGACTGGAAGGCTGATGCCTCAGCGGATTTTGTTCGCGCGAAGCTGGATGCCGGCGGCAACCTGCCGCTGATTCCGCCGCTGACGATCAATGCCGGCATCGAGGGCGAATTGAACGGCGTGACCGGCCGTCTCGAAACGCAATACGCGGCTGACCAGGACGATGTTGCCGCGTTCGAGACGCCGACGGATGGGTATCTCACCTTCGACGCCCGCATTGGCTTCGAGGTGGCCGATGGCGTGCGGCTGATGCTGGAGGCGCGTAACCTTACCGACGAGGAGGTGAGGGTGCATTCCTCGCCGCTGAAGGAGATCGCGCCGCTGACGGGCCGCAATTTCCGCGTGGCGCTGCGGGCGGAGTTCTGAGGGCCGGATGCAAAAAGACCCGCTTCGAAGAAGCGGGCCTTTCCTTACTCTACACCACTCTACTAAACTCGAACTCTACTGAACGCGACTAAGCCATGCGCCGGAAACTCTGGCGAGGGCCCGGCTGCAGTACATGCAGCAAATCCGGGGCCATCAACTGCTTTCAGGCGAAACGGGTCAACGGTGAGTCGAAAAAACGCGGGGCGCGGAAATCGTGGATAGCGATCTCGACGCGCCCCTTCGTAGGGTCAGTGCGCTTCAGAAAGCTTAAGCAGCTTTCTTGGCGGTTTTCTTGGTGCGCTCAGCGGCTTCTTCAACGGCTTTCGGCGTCAGGTTGACGGCGGTGTCGAACAGCTCGGTCTGGGCTTTCTTGGCGACTTCGGCGTAAGCGAAGAGGCGGGCCGGGATGTCTTGCATCGCAGCTTGGGCAACTTCACCGGCTTTTTTCGCGTAGGCGGTCGGCTGGGCTTCCGTGGTGAGGAGGGTCGTCGCGTCTTTCGCGGCGTCCTGCATCCAGGCGGTCGTCAGTTCGACGTTCTTGTTCATCGCTTCGATCGCGACGGCGCGGTATTTCGCGGCCATATCCGTGAAGGCTTTCAGCGGCGTGGCGTTGGCGAAATCCGGCTGGAATTTCGAGAATTGTTCGAACGACTTCGAGAAGTCGAACATGTCGGTCATCGGGTTCATGGGGAGGCTCCTTGAGGGGTCGTCCGTATTCCGTGAAGAGCATCTAATGCCGCGCCGCGGCAAAGGCAAGGTTAATTTTGCCGCAGGTGCGAAAAAGATTCCGCGGGTGCGAAGACGGAATTAGCCTGACGTTAGGAAATCGTCTGGTTTTGGGCTGTTTTTGGGGGATTGGCCGTGAGGGCGGCTACGCCGAACCACCAGCCGAGGACGAAGCTGATGCCGTAGCCGGCGAGCGGGACAGGGTAGGCCCCCATGAGCCACGCCAGCGAGGTCGCAGAAAAATAGACGGCGAGCGCAGCAGCTTTCCATCTGAGCGCCCGAGCATTCCAAAGCAGAAGCGGACTGAGAGCTGCGATCGCGAGCCCGGCAGCCATGGCGATGGCGAGCACGGGGGATTGCGAGGCCGCCATCGTGAAGATGCCTTCGACATGGTCGACAGGCAGAAGCGGATCCGGCCTGACGAGGCATGCCCAGACCAGGGCGGCGAACAGGACGACGGTCGCCAGCGCGCCGCGCAAGCCGAACCTGGCGGCAGCAAGGACTACAGCTGCGAGGGCGAAGGCCACGAGTTGCGAGATATCCGGCTGCCAGGCCAGAAGGGCGCCGATCACGACGAAGCATCCCGCAGTGAACCAGCCCCGGTCGCGGTCAGAGCCGGCGATGGCGATTGGCAGGACGAGCCCGGCAGCGTTGAGCTGAACAGGGCCGAGTTCGACCCAGCGATGAACCCCCTCCTGTCCGGCCCCAATGAAGGACAAGGCAATGACGACAAGCGCTGCCGGCGCCGTCCAACCCGACAGCCAACCGCGCTGCGCGATGAACAGGGCGAGGAGGCCTGCGACAAGCCACGCGATGGGATTGCGCAACCAGAGGCCGGGAGGCAGGCCGCCAGCCTGCATCGCGAATGCTCCAGATGAGATCGCCAGCAATGCGCCGCCTCCGAAGACCAACGCGTTGCGCCAGCGGCCGGATAGATCATCGCGAGTCATTCGGAGGTTCATTCCCGGTGGGGCGTCGATGAGAGAATGTGGCTCTAAGCGTTGCTATTCGCGCACGTACCGGCCCGGCGCTGGTTCAAGCCTCGGGATCGATTTCGGGAAGCTGGCTTCGGCATCGACTTTCTTGCCGGAGCGCTTCGCAAGCCAGCTCACCCAGTCCGGCCACCACGAGCCGTCGTGCGCTACGGTGCCGGCGCGCCAGGCGTCGAGATCGCCCGGCGTCTCGTCGCTGACCCAGTAGCCGTACTTCTTCTTGTCCGGATGGTTCACGATGCCGGCGATGTGGCCGCTCTGCGCGAGCACGAAACGCCCGCCGCCCTTGAGGCGGGACAGGCCCCGGAACGAGGCGTCCCACGGGGCGATGTGATCCTTCTCGCAAGCCACGACATAGTGCGGGATCTTGATGTCATCGAGCGAGACGTGGACGTTTTCGATCTCGAAGCCGACGGTGGCGAACAGGTTGTCGCGATAAAGATGCGTCAGGTATTCCTGCGCCATGCGCTCGGGCAGGCGGGTTGAATCCTCGTTCCAGAACAAGAGGTCGAATTTCGGCCTGGCTTCGCCGAGAAGGTAGGCCTTCACGGCGGGTCCATAAACGAGATCGTTCGGACGCAGGAAGCTGAACGTGCGCGCCATGATGCGCTGGTCGAGATAGCCCTTGCGCTGGGCCTCGATCATGATGCCGGAGATGAAGCCTTCGTCGATGAAGGATTTCAGCGGGCCGGGGTCTGCGAAATCGGTCAGCGAGGTGAAGAAGGTTGCGGACTTCGCCGGGTTGTCGGCCTTGGTCTTGTTGAGCAGAGCGAGGCTGAGCGCCAGCGTGGTGCCGCCGATGCAGTAGCCGACGACGTTGATGCCGTCATTGCCGTGAAACTCGTCGACCTTGCGCATGGCGGGCAGGACGCCCTGTTCGACATAGCTGTCCATGCCGTAGTCGCGCAGTTCCTCGCGCGGGTTTTTCCAGCTGACGATGTAAACGGCGACGCCCTGTTCGGTGAGCCACTTCACCAGCGATGATTTGGGCTGGAGGTCGAGGATGTAGAACTTGTTGATCCAGGGCGGGATCAGCAGGAGCGGGCGTGAATAGACCTTTTCGGTCACGGGCTCGTAGCGGATCAGCTGGAACAGGTCGGTCTCGTGGACGACGTGGCCTTTGGTGGTCGCGAGCGATTCACCGACGATGAAGGCTTCGGGATCGGAGAGGGTGACGAGTAGGTCTCCGCCCGAACGCTCAAGGTCCTTCACCAGGTTCTCGAGGCCTTCGACGAGCGAGCGGCCATTGGTCTCGACCGCCTTCTTGATGGCGACCGGGTTGGAGGCGAGGAAGTTGGCCGGCGAGAACATGTCCACCAGCTGGTGCGTGAAGAAGTGGATCTGCTCGGCGTGCTTGTCGTCCTCGCCGACGGAGGCGCCATCGGCCAGGCTTTCGAGGTAGGCCGACATGATCTGATACTGGCGGCGCAGGTAGTAGAAGAACGGGTGCTTGCTCCACTCGTCGTCGGCGAAGCGGGCATCCTTCGGGCCATCATCGCCGGGCGTCTGTGGCATGCGGGCCGCGCCCGAGAGCATGGCCTGCGTCAGCTCGGCATAAAGCGCGGTGCTGTTCTGCCAGAACTGGAGATGGGTGTTGGCGGCCTTCATCGGGTTGGTCATCCAACCCTGCGCCTGGTTCATCGCCGCCCGCAGGAACAGGGGCTGGCCCGGCCCTTCGACCCCCGGATTGCGGATCTCCCGGCGGGAGAGGGCGAGGAACAGCCTTTGAAGCAGGAAATTTATACGCTGGAAGTTCTGGCCAAGTTCGAACGCTCCAACAGAGCTCATTCCATCAGTCATTGATGCGCCCGAAAACCTGTTCAGCAGGAAAGGTAACACCCCCTTCGACCCGGTCAAACGCCAGAACGCTAAGGACTTTCTTGTGACGTACGATTTGTTGCGCGCGCCCTAGGGGAAGGCGGTGCGGCGTCTTTTGTCGCCCTGCGGCAATTTCGGGTTTCGTGAATCGGCGGGACCCGTGTACACGGACCCTGGGGATTGCTGCACTTGCTAACTCAAGCCTGACCGAAGTCTCTGGAGACGTCGCCACCCATGCAGCTTGGCTCCCTTTCGCGCTGGCTCAAGAAAGATGCGCCTTCGTTCGAAGGGCAGATGTTCAGCGCTTCGGTGCATGGGCGCGGCAAGGATGTCATTTTCATCCATGGCCTTGCTGCATCCCCCGAGTGCTGGGACGAGGCGGGTGAGTTCCTTGGGCCAGAGGTGCGGTGTCATTTGCTGCACATGCGCGGATTTTCCGGCCTTGCGCCGAGCGGCTTCCGCGAGCCGATGAATTTCCTGAAGCCGATGGCCGATGCGATCGCCGGATATATCCGCACGCTGCGCGCCGGGCCGGTGGCGGTGGTCGGCCATTCCATGGGCGGGATCGTCTCGCTGATCCTCGCGCGCGATCATGCCGATGTGGTTGACCGCCTGACGGTGGTGGACGTGCCGGCCTTCTTTTCCGTGCTGATCAACCCGTTCGCGACGCCCGGCTCGATCTCCGGCATCGCGCAGCACACGCGCCGCAGCTATGCGAGCAAGACGAAGCCGCAGCTGCAGGAGGAATTCCGCAGTTCCACGCCGCGACTGGTGAGCAATCCCGACATGGTCGATCGCATCGTGCGCTGGGGCATGACGTCCGACGTGGCCACGATCGCCGACGTGATGGCGGAGGTGATGATCACCGACCTGCGCGGCGACCTGTCGAGGATCGAGGCGCCCGTCGATGTGATCTATGCCTGGGACAAGGGCAGTTCGGGCGCCAAGCTGGGCATCGATCAGGTTTATACATCGTCCTATGCTGGCCTTGTGCGCGGGCGGAAGCTTAGAATCGACAATGCGCGTCACTACGTAATGCTGGACCAGCCGGACGTGTTCTACGGCGCCGTCCGCGACTGGCTTGCGAGATAGAAGACCGGGACCTTAGATGAGCGAACCTGAAACCATCGAGCTGCGCCGCTACCCCAGCCGGAAGCTCTACAACAAGAATTCGTCCTCCTATGTGCGCCTGCCCGAAGTGGCGGAGATGGTGCGCAAGGGCGCCAATGTGCGGGTGGAAGACACCGAGACGGGCGAGGATGTGACCCGCGCCGTACTCCTGCAGATCATCATGGAGCAGGAAGGCCATGCGACGGGCGCGATGCTCTCTGCCGACCTGATGATGGACATGATCCGCCTGCACCAGTCGAAGGCGTCGGAGATGATGACCGGGCTGTTCGAGCAGTCGGTCGCCTTCATCCGCTCGCAGCAGGAACAGATCGCTAGCCAGATGACCGGTGCCATGTCGGGGGCGCTTCCCCAGCCGTGGAACGTGTTCGATCCCGCCGCGATGCAGGAGATGCAGCGCGAATACCAGAAGAAGCTATCCAGCTTCTGGAGCGGCGCTATGCCGGGCGTTGGCATGCCGGGAATGCCTGGCGCTGCGCCGAAGAAGGCGGAAGCCGCCGAGCCCGCAAACGACGCCGCCGAGCTGAAGGCGCTGCGCGCGCGCCTCGAAGAACTCGAGAAGAAAGTCGGGAAGAAGTAGCCGGGAGCGCCCCAGCTACTTCCCCGGCCGGTAGTCGCGCGTTGCTTCCGCCAGAGCGCCTGCCAGCGTCATCGGCGGTTGCTTCCATTTCTCTGCTGCGAAAATCGGAGCCTGATCGGCATAGTGCGGCGACGACGCGTCGATCGTTGCCGAGCCATACTGATGGATCGTGTCGATCCTGTACGTGCCATCCGGCGCCCAGTCGGCCATGGCGACATAGGTATCGCCCGCGCGGCCGGAGCGGAACTTGTCCTTCATCAGGTCGCCCGCGACATAAACCGCGCGCAGCGTGTCGGGTCCGCCATTGGTGGGCCACGACTGGCTTCCGCGCGCAACGCGGCTCACTTCGCTCCATTTCGGATCAATGCGTCCGAGCGAGGCTTTCAGCAGCGCAGCAGTCTGCTTCAGCGCAGCGAGCGCCTTGGTGCGATCATAGGCACCGTGGATCTGGCTGCCCATCACGGCCTGGCCGGTGAAGATCGTGAGCGCGGCGTTGCGGTTCTCCATGTCGGCTCGGCCATCCCAGGCGGCGACGATGGCGAGAGCCGCCTTCAGGTCAGCGTCTTCGCCGGCGTCCACGTTCCTGAAGTCAGCCTGCATCTTCCGCACATTGCTGCCGGCGGCGTAGCGATCGTCCATCTTGTACGCAAAGAACTCCTCACGTGTGATCGACGTGTCGGCGCCGAACAGTTCCTGCGCGCGCAGGCCGCGATTGGTGACCAGCGTGTCGAGCGCGTAGTCTTTCGGATAGTTCTCGGCTTTCAGATTGTCTTCCGGCCCCGAGACGAGCAGGGGCGAGTGGTTCGAATTCACGATGTAGCCGGACTTCGGACGGATGATGGACGGAAGCGTAGTGGGAGATTCCCAGCCCGTCCAAAGCGTCTCGGAAATGTCGCCGGGGAGAACCTTGCTGCGATCCCAGCCGGGTACGCGCTTGGGCATGTGGGCGTTCCAGAAGTAGGCGATGCCGCCTTTGGAGTCGCCGACGATGTAGTTCACCGACGGAATGGCGTTGTACTTGATCTGCGCTGCGCGCCAGTCATCGACCGTCTTGGCCATGTTGATTGCGAGATACTGGTCGAGGTGTTTGAAGTCGCCCTTGCCGACATACGACATGGCGAACACGCCTTTGTCGGTGATGTAGGCCGGGCCGTGCACGGAAGACAGGCCGGTGCGTTCGACGGGAACGAGCACGCCATCACGCAGGACGTTGTATCTGATCTGCTTGCGCTCGAAAGATTTCCACGCGCCATCCATGCGATACTGCGTGGGGTTCTTCTCGTCGTCGACCACCAGCTTGAATGTGTCGAACAGGTCCGGCTTGTTCACGGTTGAGGCCCATCCGAAATTCGGGCCGACGCCGGTGAGAATGATGGGCGTGCCGGGGAAGAGTCCGCCGATCAGGTCGATGCCTTCCTCGGATTTCAGGCGCGCCTCATACCACGCGACGCGGCCCTCATACGGCTGGTGCGAGTTGGCCGAGAGGCGGGTGTGGCCATCAGCGGAACGGCTCGGCGCGACGGCGAGGCCGTTGGAGCCAAGCTCGATATCGTCAGTCGTGTTGATGAAGGCCTCGCGCGTGGACTTGGTGGACATCTCCATGCTGGCGCGGCCGGAGAGCAGGGCGTCGATCTCGCCTTCGAGGCCGTAGAACGACATGGGGCGGTTGACGAAGCCCGCGATGATATCCCGCCCGGTGACGGGCATGGTGCGAGCACAGCCCGTCGCCAGATGCTCGGCGCACCAGAGGTTGATGCCGGCAGCATAGCCCTCGGCCACAGCCTTCGATTGCGGCGACGTCTTGGTGTCGTATTCGCGATTGACGATTTCGGTGTTGCCGAGGGCGAGGATCATATCGTCGGACTTTGCGCCGCTGTCGCCAACGATCTCCGACAGCGTGCCACGGCTGGCCCGGATCACTTCCTCGATATTCTTCCAGTCATCCTCTGCATGGGC
>DAIRES010000106.1:0-11076 GCA_036795465.1 Hyphomonadaceae bacterium | reverse complement strand
GCGCATCTGGAAGAGAAGCGCACGACGACGGATTCCAAGGGCCGCACGCGCACGACGTGGGTGACGGTGTTTCGCGGCCAGTGCCTCGTGGTGAAGTTCCACAAGAAGTTCAACGGCGTCACGAAAGTCTATCGCGACATGGGCATGATGAACTGGCTGGGAAAGCTCGGCCAGGGCAAGGCCCAGAAGGTGAAGCTGGAAGACCCGGTTTTCGAGAAGGCGTTCGAGGTCTATTCGACCGACCAGATCGAGGCGCGGTTCATTCTGACGCCGGACTTCATGGAGCGCCTGCTCGGCCTTGAGCGCACGTTCAAGGGCAAGCAGGTGCGGTGTGCGTTCTCGGGCGGGGAGATGTTCCTGTGCTGCGAGGGCAAGAACCTGCTGGAAGCGGGATCAATGCACCGGAAGATGGATGATCTCGGCAGGGTGCGTGAGATGCTTCAGGACTTCGCGGCGATCTTCCTGCTGATCGACGCGATGAGCCAGCGGCTGACGCCGGACGCGCTGCGCGGGCCGAACGGTTAAAGTCCTGCCATAACGGGACGATTGCAGCGCCAAGCGGGAACCAGCTTCACGCCAAGCGCGAAAATGCTGGAATTGCCGGGCGAGTCGCGCCTATCTCGGGCCAACAAACGGGATGCACGACATGAAGAAGCCATTTCTGGAACGCGCCCTCGAGAACGGCCTCTTCCGCGCGCGCTGGCTGATGGCGCCGTTCTATGTCGGCCTCATCGCGGCAGTGGTCGCGTTGCTGGTGGTGTTCTTCCAGGAGCTGATCCACCAGATCCCGATGCTGTGGACGTTCGATCCCGTGACGCACGCCTACGCCATGACGGCGGACGATGCGATCATGCTGGCGCTGTCGCTGATCGACCTGTCGCTGGCGGCCAACCTTGTCGTGATCGTGATGTTCTCCGGCTATGAGAACTTCGTCTCGAAGATCGACACGGGCGAGCATGAGGATCGTCCCGAATGGATGGGCACGGTCGATTTCTCGGCGCTGAAGTTGAAGCTGGTCGCGTCCATCGTCGCGATCTCGGGCATTGCGCTGCTGAAGAGCTTCCTGGCTCTCGGCGATGGCGGCGAGTTTGACGCGATGGCCCGTGAAAAGCTGATGTGGCAGGTCATCGTCCACGTTACCTTTGTGGTCTCTGGCGTGCTGCTGGCGCTAATGGATTGGCTGACTGGCCACCAGAAAGACCACTGAGCTTTCCGACCCGGATCCCGAAATAAAAAGGTCCCGTCGACAGAGCCGACGGGACCAAAGAGTGATTCTCGGGGGAGAGAATGATTGTGTTCTCGACCCCTGAGGCGCCGACGCCACGTCCGGAAAGGGGCGATGACGGGATTGTTTGAGGCGCAATTGCGGCGCGGCAGTTGACACAGCCGGTAGCAAGTTCTGGATTCCCCCATGAAGCCTGCACAAGACAGGGGGAAACGGATGAGGGCCGTGCTGCGTCTGGTTGCGCTGATGCTGGCGTTCGTTCCAGCGATGGCGCCGGCCGTGGCGCAAGGGACGGAGGCTGAGTATGCGCGCGCGGAAAGCCTGCGGACTCGCGTTTATGGCCTCGTCGAAGGTAGCGTCGATGAGCCGACATTTTCGGAAGACTCCCGGACGCTGGTTTATAGGCGAACGCTGAAAGGTGGCGGTGTCGAGTTCGTGCAGGTCGATCTCGTCGCGCTGACCAAGTCGACCGCGTTCGATCAGACGGCGGTGGCCAAGGCGCTGTCGGATGCGACGGGGCGGCCGTGGAAGGGGCGGCATCTTCCCTTCCCCAATTACAAGCTTTCGGCGGATCGCGTTTCGATGGAGTTCGAGGCCAGTGACGCGAAGTGGCGCTGCCTGTTCGCCGGCTGGACATGCGAAAAGCTGAAGGACGTGAACCGCCCGCCGCCCGTGCTGGGCATGGGCGCGCGCAATCCGGTCGGCACGGGGCGGCCCGACAAGCCAGATCCGGAGCCGGTGAAATCACCCGATGGAAAATCCGAAGCGTTCGTCGTGGACGGCAACATCCATGTTCGCGATCTTGCGACGCAGGCGGAGCGTCAGATCACGGTCGATGGCGCGGAGGGGAATTACTACGTCGTCACGACCGACAGCTGGTCACCGGACAGCCTCATGCTCGCCGCGTCGCGCACCAGGCCGGGGCAAGAGCGCTATGTCCATTACATAGAAAGCTCGCCTGAAAGCTCGCGCGAGCCCGCGCTGACGGAGTTGTTCTATCAGAAGCCTGGCGATGTTCTGACCGATCGCCAACCGGTTCTGATCGATCTGGCGACGGGAGCGATCAAGGTTGTGGATCGCGCTCTTTTTCCGAACGCGTACTTCCAGTCCGAGCCGCGCTGGTGGCGGGACGGTCGTGGCTTTTACATCCGCTACAACCAGCGCGGCCATCAGGCGTATCGCATCATCGAGGTGAACCGGCAGGGCGCGGCGCGCACGATCATCGACGAGCAATCGCCCACCTATGTCGAATACAGCGCCAAGAACGTGTTCGAACCGGTGAATGACGGCAAGGAGATCGTCTGGATGTCGGAGCGGGATGGCTGGAACCATCTCTATCTCTATGACGGCGTCAAAGGCGTGGTGAAGAAGCAGATCACCAAGGGGCCGTGGGCGGTGCGCGCCGTCATCAATGTGGATGAAAAGCGCCGCGAGATCACGTTCAGCGCCAATGGCATGCGCCCGGGGGAAGATCCGTATTTCGTGCATTACTACCGGATCAATTTCGACGGCACGGGGTTGGTTGCGCTGACGGATGGCGTCGGCACGCACACCGTGGCGTTCGCGCCGAATTATTCGGTCTATGTCGATATCTGGTCGCGCGTGGATATGGCGCCTGTCACGCTGCTGCGCCGGTCGTCGGATGCGGCAGTGTTGATGGAGCTGGAGGCGGCCTCGACCAATGATCTGATCGCCGCCGGATGGTCGCCGCCGGAAGCGTTCGTGGCCAAGGGGCGGGATGGCGTCACGGACATCTATGGCGTCATCGTCAAGCCGACCAATTTCGACCCGGCGCGCAAGTATCCGGTTGTCGAGTTCATCTATGCCGGGCCGCAGGGCGCGTTCACGCCCAAGAGCTTCGCCGCCTATCGGCCCATGCAGGCGATGGCGGAGCTTGGATTCATCGTGGTGCAGATGGATGGCATGGGCACCAACTATCGCTCCAAGGCTTTCCACGACGTCGCGTGGAAGAACCTGAAGGATGCGGGCTTTCCCGATCGCATCCTCTGGCACAAGGCAGTGGCCGCTAAATACCCGTGGTATGACATGACCCGCCTTGGCGTTTATGGCGGGTCGGCGGGCGGGCAGAATGCGATGGCCGCGCTGTTGTTCCACCACGACTTTTACAAGGCGGCGTGGGCCTATGCCGGCAGTCACGACAACCGGATGGACAAGATCTGGTGGAATGAACAGTACATGGGCTGGCCAATCGGGCCGCAGTATTCCGCATCATCCAACATCGACAACGCGTACCTGCTTCAGGGCAAGCTGGCGCTGGTTGTGGGCGAGCTGGACACCAATGTTGATCCGTCGTCGACGTATCAGGTGGTCGATGCGCTGGTGAAGGCCGGGAAGTCTTTCGAGTTTATTTTCCTGCCGGGTGTAGGCCATGCCGAGGGTGGGCAGTATGGCGAGCGGCGGCGATGGGATTTCTTCGTCTCGGCGCTGATGGGCGTGCAGCCGCCGGATCGCAATGCGCCGAGGGTCAGCGTTACGTTGACGCCGTCAGGCAGTACGCCGATGCCTGCACGAGCGGATACGGCGGCGCAGGCGAACTAGTTTTCAGCGCGCCGGAAGCGCGGCTTCTCCGACGAGAATGAAGAAGTCTTCGGTGGGGCGCCAGCCATCCGGCATATGCTTGTTGGCCGAGGCGGGGATGCGCAGCAGCACGGCGGGCTGGCCGTAGAATGTCAGCCGCGCCATCTCGACGGCGTTGTAGTCTTTGACGCGATCCTTCTGGAGCCAGCGCGTGCTCTGGTCCGCGAGGTTTTTCGGCCAGCCGCCTTTCTCATTCATGCGCGCCTTTATGGTCTCGGCGCGATCCTGCCAGCCGGCGGCTGTGACGGCGCGTTCGACGTCTGGCGTCCAGTCTGCGGCGGAGAAGAGCTGCTCGGGGTCGGCAATGTGAACGTAGGACGAGGCGGCGGGTGTGGTCGCGCAGGCGCCGGCGACGAGGGCTGCGGGAAAAATCCTGAGAAGGTTCATGGCGTCCTCGAGCTGAAGGCGTCTCAGTCCGCGAATGTGCCGATCACGGGCACATGGTCCGAAGGCTTGCCGAGCGCATCCGTTCCGCGCGCGGCGCGGTGGATGGCGATGGATTTCAGCCGGTCGGCGGCGTGAGGCGAGCACATCAGATGATCGATGCGGATGCCCCAGTCCTTCTGCCAGGCGCCGGCCTGATAATCCCAGAAGGTGTATTTCTGCATCCGGCCGTCACGCGCCATGAAGGCGTCCGTGTAGCCAAGGTATTGCAGCTTGCGGAAACGCTCCCGCGTGGGCGGATAGGCGAGCGCGTCTTCGGCCCATGCACGCGGGTCCCAGCAATCCTCGTCGCGTGGGATGCAGTTATAGTCGCCAGCCAGCACGACGGCCTCTTCCGATTTCAAAAGGGCGGCGGCGCGTTCGATCAGCCTGTCCATCCAGCGCAGCTTGTATTCGTACTTGTCGCCGGGACGCGGATTGCCGTTTGGCAGATAGACGGACGCGACGCGCACAGGGCGCGGCGACTCTACCAGCACTTCGAGGTAACGGCTCTGTTCGTCTTCGGGCTCGCCGGGAAGGTGGCGCACTTCATCGGAGATGCGGAACTTCGATAGCACGGCGACCCCGTTATAGGTCTTCTGGCCGAACACGGCGCAGTTGAAGCCAAGCGCCTCGATCTCCTCGCGCGGAAACTTCTCGTCGACGCACTTGATCTCCTGCAGGCACCACACATCGGCGTCGCAGGTCTTGAGCACGTCCAGCACCACTGGCAGGCGGGCGTTGACGGAGTTGACGTTCCAGGTGGCGATCTTCATGCCGTGCTTGATAGCGCGATTGAGCGGAAACGGAAGATGGCCGCGCGATCGACGATCCCTTGCCAATTGCATGAATGCAGATTACGTATGTAATACGCGCTGGGTTGCGCGTGTTCACAAATGGAGTCGGCCATGGCCATGCAGGCTGGTAATCTGCGGGAAGGCGAGCCCGTATCTGAAATCAACACGACACCGCTGATCGATGTGATGCTGGTGTTGCTCGTCATGCTGCTGATAACGCTGCCGCCACAGCGTCACGCTGTGAAGCTGGACACGCCTGTGCCGTGCCCCTCGTGCGACGCGCCAGAGGCGCCGCCACGGCCAATTCTCATCCAGATCGATTTCGATGGCGCCATTCTCTGGAATGCGGTGGCGGTGTCCGTGTCTGAATTGGATCTGCGCTTTGCCGAAGAGTCGAAGCGGGCGGAGCAGGCGGAGGTACATATCCAGCCGCATCGGCGCGCGAAGTACGGCGTGGTCGCGCATGTGATGGCCGCGGCGCAGCGTCAGGGCATGAAGAAGATGGGGATCGTCGGCAGCGTGTCGAGTTAGGCGAAGGCCCTGCGGACGGCGGCTTCGACGGGAGAGTAGTCGCCGTCCGCGCGGTCGAGGCTCAACGGTGCGTTGAAGCCGAGCCCAGGCTGGGCGATGAAACGCGGCCGTGTTCCGTGATGCGCCTGCGCGGCGTGTACGGTGAAGGGATGTAGCAGCCACACGGTTCCCGCCTCGCCCATGGCCAGCGCAACTTCGCAGGCGTCGCTGCTCGCGAACCCTTCGCGGGCCAGGTCGATCAGCGAGATGCCTGCCTCTCCGTGCCGCTTCAACTGGCGCGCCATTGGCAGGTGCGAGCCGACGCGCACGCGCGTTGGGGCGTCATCGAGACCGCAATCCGTGAACAGGAATAGCAACAGCATGGATCGCCGATGCGATAGGTAATTCACGCGCCACTGGAAGTAGTCCATGGAGTTTGGATCGTCCGGCGGCGGGAAGCTGGCGTCCAGATGCCAGCCATCGTCATTCGGTTTTTCCGTCGAGGGGAAACGCGCGACGATTGCGCCGAGCTGGCCCGGCATTGCCCAGCGTCCCACGCCGATGAGTTGATCCAGCGCACCGGCAAGGCGCGGTGATGCTGCGGCTTCCCGGAATGGAAGTGCGGGCGGCGAGTTGAGGCGCATGACGGGCTGGGGCCACGGACCATTACTGTCCGGCGACAGGCCGAGGCCGCGCCAGATGATGCTGGCGCAGGCGTCTGCCGTTTCGCGCGGGAAAGCGTTATCGAGCTTGACGAAGCCGTCCGCGATGAAGCGGTCGACCTGTTCTGACGACAGGCCTACCAACCCTTGAACTCCACGACTTCGCTCTGCGGCGCACGCTCGGCGTAGAGATCGTTCACCGCGCTGTCGGGATCGGGAACGCCTAAGGCGATGCCGGCATAGAGCATGTGGTGTTCGTCGAGGCCGAAATGGTCATGCAGTTCGTTGCGCAGGCGCGCCCAGCATTCCTGCATGCATGTGCCCCAGCCGCGTTCCTCGGCGAGCAGGGCGATCGTCTGCATGTACATGCCCATGTGCGCCCACTGGCCATGGCCCATGCGTTTGTCGATGATGAGGAACAGGCCCACGGGCGCGCCGAAGAAGCGATAATTGTTCGCGAACCACATCAGCCGGCCGGCGCGGTCTTCCTTCGGAATGCCGACCTTGTCGTACATCATCTCGCCTACCCGCTTGCGCCGCGCGTTATAGACGGGGTCGATGACGTTGAGGTCAGGATAGACGGGGCGGTCGCCGGGCACGGCGCCCATCGGGTCCGCCGCCAGAACGCGATGGGCGATGGAGACGATCTCGTCCTTCGCAGCGCCGGTGACGGCGATCAGTTTCCACGGTTGCAGGTTGCCGCCGGAGGGCGAGCGTTGCGCGGTTTCGAGCAGGTCTGACAATTCCGCCTTGCTGATGGGTTTGTCGAGGAAAGCGCGCGTGGAGATTCGCTGGCGCACCGCTTCAGTCACATTCATGGCGTATCCCTTTTACGCGCCAACCATAGACGTGACCGCGGGCGAGTTGGAAGCCGCCTCGGCAAATCTGGCGAGAACATGGCTTTGAACATGACCATTTGTTCGTTTGACCCACGCGGCGGATCACAGCGAGCCTGCGGCTCAATCAAGCCACAGGTCGAGGGTCCAGCATGACACAACCGATGATTGCGGCATTGATTGCCGTAGGGGTTGTCGCGGTCTTGTTTCTAGCGGTGCTGGGACTGATGCGCCCCAAGCGGATCACGCTGGTCGATTATCCTGAGCTTCCTGCGCCGCCGAAGGACGACAAGTCTGGCGCGGGGCCGACGATGCAGGCCTGAGGCCTGCTCCGCCCAATGCCGGAACAAGCATCTCTCTAAGGGGTTGAACCGGGGCGGGTCCCGGAGGCTTTTATGAGGACATTTCTCGCAACCGTCGTGACGATCTGGGGGATATGCGCCCTTGTAGCGTGCGAGTCGGCTGGCGGGGGATATGACGGCGTTTCCCGGTTTGCTTCAGGTTATGCGCCTTATTACGGGCCGGGCAGCCCCCCGCGCGAAGCTGCACAGCAGCATGCGGATGATTCAGCAGTCTAGGCGCCGGCCGTTGCGTGGCGTTCAGGTTCGCCTGCGAAACTGTTCATATGAAAAAGCTCCTCGCAATTGCCGCCGTTCCTGCGGCCCTCGTCGGTCTGAGCGCGTGCTCGTCGGTCTATGACTACGGGTATGGCTACAGCGATTACGGCTATGACAGTTACGGCTACAACGACTACGGCCCCAGCTATTCCGGCTATTCGTCGTACGGCCCGTCGTATTCGGGCATCTGGTACGACGCGTTCTACGACGACTTCTATGGTCCCGTTTACGGGGGCTATTGGGCGTCGGACGGGTTCTTCTGGTACCAGACGCGTATCGGCGGCGGATATGAGCGGGATCACAACCGCCATTTCAGGCGCGATCATCACAACGGGTACAAGCAGTATCGCTATCAGGACAATCGCAGCCATGATGGGCGCGGCCGTGACGGGCGCGATCATGATGGACGTGACCGGGTTCGCAACACCTATCCCCCGCTTTTCCCCGGGCAGAAGAATGATCGTGATCGTGATCGCGATCGTGGTGGTGATCACAACGACAGACCGCGCGCCAATCCGGGACCTGGAGGACAACAGGGCGGATGGAACGGCGACGGACGTGGTGGGCGTGGCAATGGCAACGACGATCGCGGCGGCCGGGGCAATGATGATCGCGGTGGACGCGGCGGGAACAATGGCGCCGCCCCCGCGCCGCCTCCGCAGCTTGATGGTGGGCCGCGCGGCAATGGCGGCAACCGCTACAACCCGGGCAATGGCGGACGCGGCGATGGTCGCGGAGATCGGGGTGATCGCGGTGACGATCGTGGCGGACGCCAGCAGGGATCGCAGGGCGGCCCTCCGCAGCAGCAGGCAGCGCCGCCGCAACAGCCGCGCAGTCAACCGTCTCCTCCCCCGCAGCAGCGTAATGACGACCGCAAGGACGACGATCGCGGCGGCCGCGGTGGCAACAGGTACAATCCGAAGTCCGACGACGATCGCGGTGGTCGTGGCGGCGGCAACGGGAACGATCGCGGCAAACGCGGCGGCCGGCCCAACTAGGCGGGCCAGCGCGTCGCAACATTATGAAGTTCTACCATGCAGTGTCCGTCCCCCAGGGGGCGGACGTTCTGCTTTGCGGGCTTCAGACCGAGAAGCTGGTTCCACAGCCGCACGCGCTGGTGGCGTTCGGGTTGTGGATGCGAAATGAGGCGCCGATGACCTCTTCCACGAAGTCGATCTCCGACCCGGCCAGGAAGGGTACGCTGGCCTCGTCAATGGCGACCGTCGCGCCGTCACGCTCGATCACCCGGTCGTCGGCATTTGCCTTGTCAGCGAAGCCGAAACGGTAGGAAAAGCCCGAACAGCCCCCGCCGATCACCTCGACGCGAAGCATCGTGCCGGCTGGCTGGCCAGCCGTGATCTTGTTGATCCGCCGCGCCGCAGAGGCGCTGAGGCCGATTTCAGGGGTGGCTGTTGCAGTATCAGGCACGCTTTTCCCTTTCCGGGAGCCTTAATTCGTTGTTCGCAGCAACTCAGATATGAAGCCGGAAGCTTAAAGGGAAGTCTAGCATGCCCCCAGCCCACACGAAGGGCTTCATCGCGCCGCCCCGTGCGGTGTTTGCGACGAACCCGGATTCGTCGCGCGGACGGCTGCATGCCGAGCCGCCGAGCGCTACGCGCACGGAGTTTCAGCGGGACCGGGACCGGGTGATCCATTCGGATGCTTTCCGGCGGCTGAAGCAGAAGACGCAGGTGTTCGTGGCCCATGAGGGCGACCACTATCGCACGCGGCTGACGCACTCGCTGGAGGTGTCGCAGATCGCGCGGACGGTGGCCCGCGTGCTGGGGCTGGATGAGGATCTGGCCGAGGTGCTGGCGCTGGCGCACGATATTGGCCATCCGCCGTTCGGACATGCGGGCGAGAGTGCGCTGAACGAGGTGATGAAGCTGTATGACGGCTTCGATCACAACGCGCAGGCGCTGCGCGTGCTGACCAAGCTGGAGCGGAAGTATCCGAAATTCGACGGGCTGAATCTGACGTGGGAGACGCTGGAAGGCGTCATCAAGCACAATGGTCCGCTGGTGACGAAGCAGCGGACGCTGGATGAATTGCCGGTGGCGTTCCGCGATTACGAGGCGTTGCAGTCGCTGGAGCTGGATACGTTTGCGGGGCCTGAGGCTCAGGTGGCCGCGCTGGCCGACGACATCGCATACAACAATCACGACATTCAGGACGGCTTGCGCGCGGGATTGTTCGAGGTCGATGACCTGATGGACATTCCGCTGACGGGAAATGTGTTCCGCGAAGTGATGCTGGAGTTTCCCGGTCTGGAACGCGACCGGTTGGTGGCGGAGGCTGTGCGCCGCTTGATCGGCATCTGGACGCGCGATCTGATACGGGAATTCCAGCGGCGGGCTGCGCACGCGAAGCCGGGTTCGGTGGAAGATGTGCGCGCGCTCGATCATCCGTTGGCGGCGTTCTCGAACGACATTGCGGAGAAGCAGAAGCCGCTTCGCGAGTTCTTGTTCCAGCGCATGTACCGGCATCACAAGGTCAATCGGATGATGAGCCAGGCGCGCCGCATCGTGCGCGAGCTGTTCGGCCTGTTCATCGCGGAGCCCGACACGCTGCCCGCGCCATGGCGGCAGCGTGCGCACCTTGCAGACAAGGACATGGTGAAACGCGCGCGCGTGGTGTGCGATTACATCGCCGGGATGACGGACACTTATGCGATCGACGAGCATCGCAGGTTGTTCAATCTGGAGCGGTGGGTCTGAAGCACGGCGGGTAGGCGCGCCCTCGTCCTTCGAGACGGATGCTTCGTATCCTCCCCGGATGAGGGTTGATTGGGCTTTGACGCTCAACCTCGCTCCAAGTGTTTCCTGTTCGTTAACGCACGTTTGGCAGGGTTCCATGCTGGCGGGACGTGGGCGCCCGCGTGCTCAGGAAAGCTCTGGTTCCGGCCATGACACGCTACTCTCGATCTGTGATCCCCGGTCGTCCGCACGAGGATGGCCACAGCGAAGGCGACGATAGCGCCAATCTTGATCGCATCGTTTTCGGCTCGAAGAAGAAGCCGATCATGCCGCCCGCGAATGATCGCGACAACGACTATCCCGATCCGATGGAAATGGATGTGGACGAGGCCGGTTTCCTGGTCGAGCGCTCGACCAAGGATCGCCGCGGTGGCGGTGGCGAGCGCCGGGCGAAAGCTGACAGGCGGAAGGCGGATGGACGCCGCAACGCGGATTATGTGCCGCTGCGCGAGAATGGCGCTCCGCATCGCGGCGCTGATGCGGGCAGCCGTGGGCCGATCCTACTGGTAGGCGCGCTGGTGATTGTCGCCGTGTTTGGCGTGGTCGTGTGGAATGCCTATCGCGAAGGCGTGCGGACGGATGATCCGGAAGCGACGCCGCAGCTGGCGACTTCGGGTTCGTTCAAGACGCCGCCGCGTGAAGTGACGCCGAC
>DAIRES010000105.1:9539-11130 GCA_036795465.1 Hyphomonadaceae bacterium | reverse complement strand
AGCGCGCGCTTGCGTGCAAAGTCATGGTCGACGATCGGTTTCGGATAGGTCTCGCCCATAGTGACGCCCGCTTCGGCCAACACCGAAGTTGGCGCATCCCAGGGGGCATGGACCCACTTTGCGGGAAGCTTGCCAAGCTCGGGAACCCACTTGCTTACATACTCGCCCTTGGGGTCGAACTTCTCGCCCTGAAGCACTGGGTTGAAAACGCGGAAGTATGGCGCTGCGTCCGCGCCTGTTCCCGCTGTCCATTGCCAGCCATTGGCGTTGTTGGCCTCGTCCGCGTCGACCAGCGTGTCCCAGAACCATTGTTCGCCATTGCGCCAGTGGACGAGCAGGTCCTTCGCGAAGAAGGAGGCGACAATCATCCGTACACGGTTGTGCATGTATCCCGTTGTCCAGAGCTCACGCATTCCGGCGTCCACGATCGGATAGCCTGTCTGGCCACGCCGCCACGCTTCAAGCTCTGATTTCGATCCTGTTCTCCAGTCCACGTCCTCGAACTGCCTGCGCCAGCTCAGATGGCCCATCTCCGGGTCGTTGTAGAGCAGGTGATACGAGAAATCGCGCCAAGCAATTTCTGAGAGAAATTTCTGAATGTCCCGCGCCGGAGCCTCTCCGGCCTCTTGCGCATGACTGGCAGCCCGCCAGATCTGGTGCGGACTGATTTCGCCGAAACGCAGATGCGGAGAGAGACGTGAGGTGTGATTCTGATCCGGCCTGTCACGCCCTTCTGCATAACCGGTGATTGCGTCTTTGAGAAAATCCCGAAGGCGCTTGCGCGCGCCCATTTCGCCTGGCGTCCATTCTTTCGCGATGCCGGCGGACCAGTCGGGCTTCGACGGGTGCAACATCCAGTCGACAAGATCGTCCCACTTCACTTTACCGAACGACTTGAATTCGCGCGGCTCGGCTGCTGCTTGCGGAATAACAATGCTGGCCTGAAGTGCTTTCCAGAAAGGCGTGAAGACCTTGTAGTCTCCGCCCGTACCCGTCTTCATCGCGAACGGCTCGACCAGGAGGGCTCCGTTGAAGCTCTCCGCTTCGATCCCATTCGCCTTCAACGTTTTCTTGATGCGCTCATCAATCTTGCGAGCCGGCCCATAGCGGCGGTTCCAATACACGGCGTGCGGCGCGGTTTCCCGAACCATCTCCGCCAGCACGGTTTCCGCTTGGCCCCTGCGAAGGATCAGTTTGCCGCTCTTGGGCGCAATCCGCTCGCCCAGCGCCCGTAGGGACTTGTCCAGCCACCATCTGGATGCGCCTCCCAGCGGACGGCTCTCCTTGCTGTCTTCGTCGAGTACGTAGAGCAGGATGATGGAACGGCCCGTCGCATGCGCGGCCGCCAACCCGGGATTGTCCGCCAGCCGCAGATCGTCACGAAACCAGAAGATGATAGGCCGGTCGGACAAGCTTGCTCGCGCGTTTTTAAGACGTTTCGAGCTATCTACGTGTCAGAAGGGGATATGGATCAGATGGCGGTTCCGGCCGCCTTGGCGCGTGCATAGGCTTGGGTGCCGGTCGTGATGACCTCGTCTGAGGGGAGAATCGCCTCCGGCTGATGACTGACGCCATCCGCCAGGCGCTGATA
>DAIRES010000105.1:0-9439 GCA_036795465.1 Hyphomonadaceae bacterium | reverse complement strand
ATCGCCCGCAGTCCGCCCTTGCCATAGGCCTCCATGTAGTCGGCAAACACCGGATTGGTCAGCAACGGGACGTGGCCGAACACATCATGAAAGATGTCCGGCTCCTGCAGGTAGTCGAGTTGGTGACGTCCACGGATAAACTGTCCCGCCGGGAACCGCCTGTTGGCCAGGTGATTGAAGAACACCTCGTCCGGCACAAGCCCCGGCACGGCGACAACGGTGAAGCCCGTGCGCGCCTTGAGCTCCTCGTTTATGACAGCGAAGTCCGGAATGCCGCCGCGGTTGAGGTTCAGTGCCTCATGCCCAGCCAGCAGCGCCTCGTCAGCCCGGTCCGCGAGTATCGTGCGCTGACGCCGGTACAGGAAATCCCAGACGGCATGGTCGTCCGCCGTATAGCCGGCCCAGTTCTGGTCGATGACATAGTCATCGTCACGTATGACGGCGTGAGTGCTCATGACCTGAATGTAGAGCGCGTCTAGTGCGCCGTCGACGTCCGGATCTTGTACATCCCGTGGTCATCGATCTCGAACATCTCGGGCACCTGCGGATGGTTCACTGGCTCCGGCGCGTCATCCGGCAGCAGGTTCTGCTCCGAGACGTACGCTACGTAATAGCTCGAATCGTTCTCGGCGAGCAGGTGATAGAACGGCTGGTTCTTCACCGGCCGTATCTCTTCCGGAATGGAGCTCCACCATTCCTCGGTGTTCGCGAATTGCGGATCCACGTCGAAGATGATGCCGCGAAACGGGAAGAAGCGGTGACGGACCTGTTGTCCGATCCCGAATTTGGCTGCCTTGTTGACGTCCATCATGATTGGCGGCGCCCCTCGCCTTGTTTGCCCACAGTATTCCCAGCGAGCCGCAAACGATTCTCAACCGCGCCGATGCGCTGGAAAGAGCCCCGCCTGAGCTGTGGTTCCATTTGACTCAAGAATAACAGGCCCGCAACCAAGCATGACAGTAAACCATGCTTCTCGCGTGCTATCGCCCGCGGATCGGACTATGAAACACGCAACAAGTTACGGATCGCTCCAATGGCGAAGCCAGCCAATTCCTCCCGGCGCGGGAAATCGCGCGGGCGGTCCGGCGGCGCATCGAACCTCTACGCGGCGCTGGACCTAGGGACTAACAATTGTCGTCTGCTGATCGCGGAGCCTACGCGTTCAGGCGGGCTGCGCGTTGTCGATTCATTTTCCCAGATCGTGACGCTGGGCGAGGGGCTCGCCAATTCCGGCCAGCTCTCGGAGAAGGCGATGGGCCGCGCAATCGAAGCGCTGCGGAAGTGTTCGGACAAGGTGAAGAAGCATCGCCCCGTGCGCACACGCTACATCGCAACGCAGGCCTGCCGTCAGGCCGCCAACGGCAAGGCGTTCCTGAACGACGTCCATCGCAAGATCGGTCTGCGCATGGAAACCATCACACCCAAGGAAGAGGCCAAGTATGCGCTTCTGGGCTCGCTGGACCTTGTCGACCCCAATCACGATTTCGCGCTGGTCATAGATATCGGCGGCGGCTCGACGGAACTCAGCTGGATCGATGCAAAGTCCGCTGCGGCACGCGGGGTGAAGGGATGCGCGGTTCGCCCGCCCATTCTTGGCTGGGCATCCTTTCCCGTAGGCGTGGTGACGCTCAACGACGCCTTCACAGATCGTGAGCCCGGCTGGTACCCGCGAATGGTGGAGTACGTAGCCGCGCTGTTGCGAGCCAACGACGCCGCCACGCGCTTTGGTCCGCTGTTCCGCGCCGGTCGCGGTCAGCTGATCGGTAATTCGGGCACTGTGACCAGCCTCGTCGGCGTCCACATGAAGCTCGACCGGTATGTCCGCTCGCTCGTGGACGGGCAGTGGCTGGCGCGAGAGGATGCAATCGCTACACGTCAGCGCCTCCATGATCTTTCTCCTGAAGACCGCGCCAAGGAGGGCTGTCTGACCGGCGGCAGGTCCGACCTGATGCTTCCGGGCCTCGCCATTCTGGACGCCATCTGGGAGACTTGGCCCGCCGATCGCCTGCGCGTCGGAGATCGCGGCCTGCGCGAAGGCATCTTGCTGTCGATGATGCATGGCGCCAAAGGCGGCGGGCAAACCACTAACCAGAAACCGCGCGGACAACGTGGCCCGAGGCGAGAGCCTTCCAGGTCGCCCTCCGATGAAGGAGCCGCCGTATGAGCGTCGAAGAAGACAGCAGTGGCAAACGGCGCTGGAAAGCGCCGGTCGACAGCCGCCCGCAACCCGGCGGCCGCACGATGGCCAAGAAGGAAAAGGTCAGGAAGAAAACGCTCGGCAAATCGTCCCGCGAGTGGGTCGATCGCCAACTCCATGATCCCTATGTGATCCGCGCGAGAGAAGCCGGCTATCGCGCCCGTGCGGCTTACAAGCTGCTGGAGATCGACGAGAAGTTTCACATTCTGAAGCGCGGCTCGCGCATCATCGACCTTGGTTGCGCTCCGGGCGGATGGTTGCAGGTCGCTTTCGAAAAGGGCGCCGCAAGGATAGCAGGCGTCGATCTTCTACCCGTGGAGCCTGTTGGCGAAGCCGTGATCTTCATGGGCGACATCGCCGAACCTGGCATGACGGACAAGCTCGTCCGCGCGCTTGGCGAAAAGCCGTCGCTGGTCCTGTCGGATATGGCGGCCAACACATCTGGACATAAGCAGACCGACCACATTCGCACGGTCGGTCTTGCTGAACTTGCCGCACAGTTCGCTATCGAGAATCTCGCAAAGAACGGTACGTTCGTCGCCAAGGTTTTCCAGGGCGGGGCGCAGGGCGAACTGCTTGAATTGCTCAAGGCCAACTTCGACGATGTTCGGCACTGGAAACCGCCGGCCAGCCGTCCTGAAAGCCCCGAGACATTCGTGATCGCGCGGGGCTTCCGCGGCTAGCGCTTCAACCGCGCCAGCGTTGCAGCGGCGTCCCAGTCCGCAATCGCTGCAACATGCTCATGCGCGCCGAGGCTGGTGTCGCCAACGCCAACTGTGTGCATGCCTTCAGCGCGCAGGTTTGCGATCATAGGCTTGCCGTCTTCGATGCAGATGGCGTTGCCCGGAAACGCGCCGAGGGCTGCGCAGCTGATCCCGTATATTTCCGCGCTGGGTTTAGGCGCCGCTTCACGCGGATCGGCCACATGATGCACCAGCTCGATCAGTTCCAGCCGGTCCAGCACCTCACGGGAGTTCATGCTGGCCGAGGCAACGCCAATCTTCAGCCCAAGAGAGCGACAGCTGATCAGCGCCTCCCGCGCTCCAGCGAATGCATCGGACGGCTTCAGCCCGGCGATCAGTTCTTTGTACCGGGCATTCTTGAACGCCATGACCTTGTCACGCGCAGCCTGATCCAGCTCCACTCCCGCCTGAGCTAGAAGTGCCGCTAGGGAAGTTGCGCGTGGAACACTTCGTGTCGCCATCAGGCTTTCGGCCGTTACGGGGAAGCCGAACTCAGCCGCCGCGTCCCGCCACGATTGCTCGTGCCGCGCCGACGTGGAGGTCAGCACGCCGTCGAGATCGAAAATCGCGGCGTATGCGCCGTCGGGCATAAGGCAAAATCTCTCGGTTAGTTCACGTCGGCCATCTAGTCTGTATCCCGGTCGATTGTAGAGTGTCTTACAGGACTCAAACAGAACTGGGAGGACTACGCATGAGGGGTATTCTGTTGGCCGCGCTTACGGCTGCTGCTTTTGCCTTGACCGGCTGCGATGCGCCCAAGGAGCCGGCAGCCCCCGCTCCGGTCGCCGCTGCGCCCGCGCCAAAGCCCGAGCCTGTTCCCGAACCCGCGCCCACCGTGCTGCCGGGCATGTCCGCTCCTTGGGCGACCGAGGCCGAGTGGGTCACTGCCTGCAAGGGCGCTGACCCTGCCATCCCGGAAGCCGTCTGCACCTGTGCCGCAAAGGCGTTCGTGAAGGAAATCGGGACGGAAGGTCTCTACAACTGGGTCTATGAGTGGTTCATCAACCGCAACGGCATGGGCCAGGCCCGTGGCAAGAACTGGATGCAGACCAACGGCCACGACAGCGCCAAACAACAGAAAGTCGCGGACGAAATCCGCAAGTGCTACGCCTGATTTAACGGCGCCGCGGCGGTCCAGGCCGCTGCGGCGCCGATACCTTTCTGACCCACTTCCCAAGGCCCGGGAGAATCGATAGACGGGTCTATGGAACAGCACCCCCCTTCAATCCGCATCCGCCAAGCCATCACGTTCGACGACGTGCTGCTGGAGCCCGGTCCGTCCGAGGTCACGCCCGGCGACGTGGATATCCGCACACGCCTGACACGCGAAATCTCGCTCAACGTCCCGATCGTGTCCGCCGCCATGGATACGGTGACTGAAACAGCCCTCGCGATCGCCATGGCGCAATACGGCGGCATCGGCGTCATCCACCGCAACCTCACCATCGACCAGCAGGCCGAACAGGTCCGGCAGGTGAAGCGCTTCGAAAGCGGCATGGTGGTGAACCCCATCACGATCACGCCCGACGTCACGCTGCGCCAGCTCAAGGTGCTCAAGGAGCGCCACCAGATTTCTGGCATTCCCGTGGTGGAAGCTGGCGGCTCCGGCGCCGGCAAGCTGATCGGCATCATCACCAACCGCGACGTCCGTTTCGCTGAAAACGAGAACCAGCCCATCGCAGAACTGATGACCAAGAAGGTCATCACCGTCCGCGAAGGCGTCGATCCCGCCGAAGCGCGAAAATTGCTGCACAAGCACCGCATCGAGCGTCTGATCGTGGTGGACGAAAACAACAACATCGTCGGCCTCATCACCGTCAAGGATATGGACAAGCGCGTCGCCAACCCGAACGCCTGCAAGGATGAGCAGGGCCGCCTGCGCGTCGCCGCCGCCTCCACCGTGGGCGATGCAGGATTCGAGCGCAGCCAGGCGCTCATCGACGCAGGTGTCGACGCGCTAGTGATCGATACAGCTCACGGCCACTCCAAAATGGTCCTCATGGCCGTCGAGCGCGTGAAGAAACTCTCGAACCGCGTGCAGGTAATTGCCGGCAACGTCGCGACGGCCGATGGCTGCAAGGCCCTGATCGAAGCAGGCGCCGACGCCGTGAAGGTAGGCATAGGCCCCGGCTCGATCTGCACCACTCGCATCGTTGCAGGCGTCGGCGTTCCGCAGCTGACCGCTATTGCTGATTGCGCCAACGCTGCCCAGAAAACCAACACGCCCGTCATCGCTGATGGCGGCATCAAGTTCTCGGGCGACTTCGCCAAGGCGCTCGCGGGCGGTGCGTCCTCCGCCATGATGGGCTCGATGCTCGCGGGAACTGAAGAAGCTCCCGGCGAGGTGTTCCTCTATGAAGGCCGCGCCTACAAGGATTATCGCGGCATGGGTTCGCTCGGGGCCATGGGGCGCGGTTCCGCCGATCGCTATTTCCAGAAAGATGTCTCGCAACAAAAGCTCGTGCCGGAAGGCATTGAAGGGCAGGTGCCGTTCAAGGGACCTGTCGGCCCGATCCTGCACCAGATGGCCGGCGGTCTGCGCGCCGCCATGGGCTATGTCGGCGCGAGGACGGTCAGCGAATTGCACGAGAAAGCCAAGTTCATCCAGATCACCGGCGCCGGCCTGCGCGAGTCTCACGTCCACGACGTGAAGATGACCCGCGAAGCTCCGAACTATTCGCTGCCGACCGGTTGATCAGGGCAGCTGCATGAGTCAGCCGCCATCCGGGCCAGGCCGGGCACAAATGATGTGGCTCGCTATCGGCATAGTCGCGGCTGAACTGCTTGCCGTCGGTGGGCTGGTTCTTGTGTTCACGTCGCCGGGCATAAACGTCGTCGCCGCGATCGTTTCAGTCTTTCTCGTTGTGGTGCCTATCCTGTTTGGCATCGCGGTGAGGTCGGAATTGAAGGCGCGGCGCAAGGGGTGAGGGCGCGGCCCTTCAAATCGTCACGCGACGCATGTAACGATTCACGTGGGGGCGTAACCGCGAGGACGCCATGTTCGCCTTTATCGCCCACGCCGAAGCCGATCAGGCTGCGGCAGACGACCTCAAGGCCTTCCTGAAGACACGTGGTCTCGCTGCCGAAACGGAAACGGGCGCGCGCGGGTTTCGCTTCCTGCAAGCAACAGACGTCGTCATCGCGCTGTGGTCGCAGAAGAGCGTTTTCGGCCGGCACCGCATGCTGATGGAAAAACGCATGCTGGATGCATGGGCAGACGGGCGCCTTGTTCTCGTGAAGCTCGACAACGGTTTCCTTCCCGTCGGCGTTCGCGATCTCACCGCCATCGACGCCAGTTTTGAAAGCGGCCGCAAGCTCGCATTCTGGCCCCAGGTCGAACGCGCCGCGCGCGAAATCATCAACCGTGCGCTGACCGAGCGCAGCGACAAATTCTGGTCAGCCCGGCCGCCGCCCAAGTCGGAAAGATCAGGCGGTGGAAGCGGCGGCGGGATATTTGGCTCGCGCAAGAAGGAAGCTGCGCTTCCAGAGAGCGCCGCAAGTTCCGCCGCGCCCGAACCGCAAGCGCCGCCCGTCGCCGAACTCGAAGCTGCTCCGCCACCGCCCCCGCCCAGCGTGGTGTTCATCTCCTACGCGCACGCGGACAATGCCGCTGTCGAACCCGTCGTCTCGGCGGTCAGGGATGCAGGCCGGGATGTCTGGATCGACAAAGGCGGTATCAGCCCCGGCGAAAACTGGGCCGGCGAGATCGTGCGGGGCATCAAGAGCGCAAAAGGCGTCATGGTCATGTGCAGCCCCAGCGCTTTCGAAAGCGACCACATCAAGCGCGAAGTCTATCTGGCCGACCGCTACAAGAAGCCCGTGCTGCCGGTCTTCATCGCCGACGCGCAGCCGCCCGAGGATTTCGAGTATTTCTTCGCAGGCGTTCAATGGCTGGAACTGTTCAAGCTCCCGGAGGCCGACCGGCCGGCCGCAATCGGAAAGGCTTTGGCGGCGGTCTAGCTTAGCTAGGCCGCCCCGGCTAAGAGGGCGGCATGAAAGACCGTCTCTACATCCTCGCCGCGCCTTTTCCCGATGGCGGCTTCGAATGGTATTGCAACGATTGCGCGACCCTCGAAGGAGCGCTGCTGGTTAATCCGCACTGGAGCGACAAGATCGATGTCCGCCGCGTCGCTTTCCCGCGTCCGCGCCAGGAACTGATCGATCTCATTGGTTCCGAGTATCAGGGCCTCCCCATGCTCGTGATGGACAAGGAGCGTGCGCCCGGTGACGCTATCATCGTCGGCGATTTCGCGATCCTGCAGGATGTCCGCGCCATCGGCCGCGCGCTCACCAGCCGCCACGGCGGGGCAGGCCCCCACCCATGAGAGACGGCGGAAAAATCCAGGCTGCCATCGAAGTTCTGCGCGACGTTCTCGAACGCCGCACGCCGGTGAAGGAAGCCGTGCGCGACTGGGGCAAGCGTTCACGCTTCGCCGGTTCGCGTGACCGTGCGTGGATATCAGGCCTCGTGGTCGATGCGCTCCGCCGCAAGAACTCGATCGAGTTTGCGATGGAAGCTACTGGCCCTCGCGTACTCGCGCTTGGCGCACTCAAGCACGCTTGGGGCTGGGATGTCCGCAAGATCGAGGAAGCGCTGAAAGACGATCACGCGCCACCGCCGCTGCAAAGCAAGGAGCGCGAAAATCTTCTGCTCGCACCCGATCCATCCGCGCCTCCGCATGTGCAGGGCGATTATCCCGAATGGCTCGCGCCGCATCTGAAGCGCGCTTTCGGTCCCGATGCTGTTCCCGAGGCTATGGCTATGGCGTCCCGCGCGCCTATCGACCTTCGCGTGAACACGCTCAAGTCTGATCCGGAGAAAGCAGGGCGCGCGCTCGAAGGCGTGAAGGCGCGCCAGATGCCCGAACTAAAGAACGGCTTCCGCATTCCCGCGCCTGATGCGATCGAACGGGGCGAAGCTGTCGAAGCCATCCCCGCCTATTCAAAAGGCTGGGTCGAAGTGCAGGACATGGGCAGCCAGATCGCAGCCGCCGTTTCCTGTGCCGCACCGGGCGAGCAGGTGCTGGATTACTGCGCAGGCGGGGGCGGCAAGACCATCGCCATGGCCGCCATGATGGAAAACAAGGGCCAGATATTCTCGCACGACATCGACGGTCGCCGTCTCTCGGCGCTCATTCCCCGCATCGAGCGCGCCGGCATTCGCAACGTGCAGCTTCGTCACCCGAAGGAAAACGCCTCGCTCGACGATCTCGAAGGCAAGATGGACCTCGTGATGATCGACGCGCCGTGCACCGGCGTTGGCACATGGCGCCGGAAGCCTGACGCAAAATGGCGCGTACAGCCCAACGCTCTCGAAAAACGCATCGGCGATCAGGCGATGATCCTCCGTGCCGCCTGCAACTATGTGAAGCCCGGCGGCCGCCTCGTTTACGTCACCTGCTCCTTCCTGATGGAAGAGAACGAGGACCAGTTCGCCAGCTTCCTCGCCGACCGCCCCGATTTCAAAGCTGACGATGCCGCCGACACAGCCATCCGCTCCGGTCAGTTGACGGAGAAGGGCGCCGCTCTCCTCCGCAAATGCCGCCGCCCCGACGGCTCCGTCCGCCTGACGCCGCGCACTGCGGGCACGGATGGCTTCTACATGGCCGTCATGCGGAGAGTGGGGTGAGCGGGCACCTCGACTCTGATGGCGATCCGTTGCCGGAGACGATGACGCTCAAGCCGGATCGTCTGCGTTGGCTGTTCGTCTTTCTTGTCTCTGCCGGTTTCGTCGCCATCGCGATCTGGATCGGTCCCTCTGACCCGATGCTGTTCTATGGCGCCGGCGGGTTCTTCGTCCTATGCGGACTAATCGCCGTTCCGCTCATGATCGGGGTTGGCTCCAGTCTTGCGCTTGATCGCGAAGGCTTCGTCTGCCGCTCGCTGGCCCGTTCCTTCCGCCGCGAATGGCGCGAATGCTCCATCTTCCATCCAGTCTCCGCCGGTTTCCGCCAGTATGTGGGTTTCTCCACACAGCAGGACGAAGCGGCGCATCCCCGCACCGCCTCCGTCAACCGCGCTCTCATCGGCGCCAGCGGCATGCTGCCCGAGACCTACGGTTTCTCCGCTGAGGAGCTCTCAGACCTCATGAACCTTTTCCGCGCGCGGGCGCTGGCGCAGTGACCGAACTGCTGCCTGAGCGGATCACACTGCGCAGCAATCCCCTGGAAGCGGTGCTTCTGCTCATTGCCGCCGCAGCCCTGGCCTTCCTGTTCGTCTCCCGCATCTCGCCCGATCAAGCGACCACGCGGGTTGCCACGACTGCCGTCATTTTCCTGATCGCCATGCTGGTCGCCGTCGCATCTCTGCGCCAGCTCACCCTCGACGCCACCGGGTTCAGCGAAGGCAACCTGTTCGGCCGCACCCGCTACGCCTGGCGAGACTGTTCACCTTTCGAAGTCTCTGCAGGTAGCGGCCGTGTCCAGATCAACTCCATCCGCGCTACCACCTCCGCCGGCGAGTTCCGGCTGCGCACCCGTTACGGCCGCTCGCTGGACGA
>DAIRES010000348.1:0-2188 GCA_036795465.1 Hyphomonadaceae bacterium | reverse complement strand
GGTTTCGAGCCCGGCTATGTCGAACAGCTCTACACCTTCGGAGACCTTGGCCGCGAACTGCCGCTGGCCGAGCTTGATGATGCGCCTACCGACGCGAGGCTTATCTCCGTGGGGTATCTCGGGCTCACGCCGGAGCGGACCGATATCTCCGCCTTCGACGCCGTGTGGCGCGACTGGCATCGCTATTTCCCTTGGGAAGATCACCGCAAGGGACGGCCCGACATTATCGATCATGCGATCGCGCCTGCCCTGCTGAACTGGGCGGACGCTGGCGGCAAGAACGCCACGGCGCGGGCATCGCGCATACAGATTGCCTTCGGTCTCGACGGCCAGCCATGGATCGAGGAGCGGACGCTGGAGCGGTATGAGCTTCTCTATGAAGCGGGGCTTGCGCTCGAGGCTGCTCGCGATGGTGGGCGGAAGACGATGAAGGCGCCGGCGGAAGCCCTGGGCGAGCCGATGATTTCGGATCACCGTCGCATCCTTGCGACCGCCATCGGGCGGTTGCGCGGGAAGATCAAATACCGGCCCGTCGTGTTCGAGCTGATGCCCGACAAGTTCACCCTGCTCGACCTGCAGAAGGTCGTAGAGGCGCTTCTGGGCCAGCCGCTGCACAAGCAGAACTTCCGGCGATCGCTCGACCGGTCGGAACTGGTCGTCGGTCTGGGTCAGTTCACCCAGGCGACTGGCGGGCGGCCTGCCGAACTCTTCCGCTTTCGCCGTGAGGCGCTGCGTGAGGGGCATGTTTCGGGCGTGCAGACGCCGCGCGGCTAGTTTCAGCAGGCAGATTATTCCTCTCGACGAAATGACGGTTTTATGAGAACCTAGTTATGCTCAAGTTGAGCTTAAGTGAGGCTATCGAACCGGAGACCGCCTTTCCATTGAAAGGCATTTTTTCGGGCCCACCTTATGCTCACTATGAGCAAAAGGGCGTTCTCCGCCCTGCTTGAGCTGGAGGGACTGAAAATGGCCCGTGTGATCGAGTTTGGCCCTGGCTGTGATGTGCCTGCCGCCCGCCGCCGCCCGTCGGCTGCTGAAGCGCGTGGGTTGGCCTACGACGCGGAAGTCAAAGCCGCGACCGATCCCCTCTATGCGCAGGTGAAGGACTTCATCACGCCGATGGAGTGGCCCGCCATCGCGCCCTTCGTGTTCCACATCAACCGGCTGAAGAAGCAGCGCGACGCCGTGGTGCTCGCGCACAATTACATGACGCCGGACGTGTTCGCGCTGGTGGGCGATTTCCGTGGGGATTCGCTGCAGCTGGCTCGTGAAGCGGCCACCACGAGCGCGAAAGTGATCGTCCAGGCCGGCGTGCATTTCATGGCCGAAACCTCGAAAATCCTTTGCCCGGACAAGACGGTGCTTATCCCTGACATGCGTGCGGGTTGTTCGCTGGCGTCGTCGATCACGGGCGAGGACGTGCGCCTGATCCGCAAGAGATACCCCGGCCTGCCGATCGTGACCTATGTTAACACGACGGCCGACGTGAAAGCCGAATGCGACATCACCTGCACCTCGTCGAACGCGACGCAGGTGGTGGAACACGTCGCCGAAAAATGGGGCGTGGACCGCGTCATCATGGTTCCGGACGAGTACCTGGCCCGCAACGTGGCCGCCAACACGCCCATCAAGATCATCGCGTGGAAGGGTCATTGCGAGGTCCACGAGAAGTTTACCGGCGAGGATGTGCGGCAAATCCGTGACGCGCATCCGGGAACCATTGTGCTGGCGCACCCGGAATGTCCGCCAGATGTCCTTGAAGAAGCCGACTTTGCGGGCTCAACATCTGCCCTGTCGGCCCACGTGAAGGAATCAGGCGCCCGGAAGGTCGTCCTCCTGACCGAGTGTTCGATGAGCGATAACGTCGCCGCGGACAATCCCGGCGTGGAGTTTGTGAAGCCATGCAATCTGTGCCCGCACATGAAGCGCATCTCGCTGGAGAACATCTACGACGCGCTCCTGAACATGAAGCACGAGGTGACGGTGCCGGAGGACGTTCGCGTTCGCGCCAAGGCGGCGATCGACGCGATGCTGGCCCTGCCCAAGCCGAAAGTGTTCCCGAAGTTCAAGGTCGGAGCCGGCGTGTTCGAGCCGGTCGAGATCATATGAAACTCAAGCCGCTGAAACGGCTTGCTGCGATCTTCGGCTGCACGATGGTGCTCGCCGCGGCGATGCCGGCGTTCGCGGA
>DAIRES010000347.1:0-2194 GCA_036795465.1 Hyphomonadaceae bacterium | reverse complement strand
TCGATGATGTACTGCACCTTCGCGGTCATGTTCATCGCGCAGGCGATGGGCATTCACCTCGATATCGGCCAGCAGATCGGCATGCTTCTCCTTCTGATGGTGACATCGAAGGGAATCGCCGGCGTTCCGCGTGCATCTCTCGTCGTCATCTCCGCCACGCTGCCGGCCATGGGCATGAAGCCCGAATGGATCGCGCTCGTGCTCGCCGTCGATGCCTTCATGGACATGGGGCGGACTGCGACAAATGTGATCGGCAACTCGATCGCGTCGGCTGTGATCGCGAAGTGGGAGGGCCTGCTCTCAGACCCGAAACAGGACCCGCCAATGGTTGAATCGGTTCTCGGTTCGGGGGAATCGGAATCGGCGCCTGCCTCGAAATCCTGACCTGAATCGGAATCGTGATCGTGCACCGGGCAGTTTCCACTTCATCGTGAGGTGTATGACTGCTGATCGCGTTGACAGCTACATTACGTAAGGGGCATATCCGCCCGACAGAGGGTCGCCGGCTCCCCACGGCGCAGCGGTTGCGGTCTATCAGCAGCTGTCAGAAAGACCCCGAAAAGCGGTGCCATTTCCGTCGGAATGCGACATCGCGCGCAACGCTGTTCTGCAAAAATCACTGCTGTCAGACTGGCGCTTGCGGCAAAAGGAAGGCATAAATTTCAGGTTCCGCCACCTAAGGCCTAGATGCCAGGGGCAGGAATATCTGGGGCGTCGAGAGCGAGAGAGACATGTATTACGCCACAAAGCGGAATAATAACACGACGCGCATGGTCGGCCTGGCCACCGTTGTGCTGGTCAACGTCGGTGCCGGCATTGCGGTCATGAATGGTTTCGGTTCGCTGGTCATGAATGGCCCGGTCGAATCGGAAGTTGTGATCATCGAGGAAGTCCCCGAGCTCGAGGACGAGCCGCCGCCACCGCCGCCGATCGACGTCGATCTGCCGCCGCCGCCGCCGCAAGTCATCCTGCCGGATTTCGTTTTCGAAACGCCGCCGCCGCAGGAAGCTGCCATCAGGGCCGACCCTGTGCCCAATCCGGCTCCGCCGCCGGCCGTGAAAGTTGCGCCGGCCCCGCCGCCGGCTGTCACGCTGAAATCGCGCCCGAAGCCCGGCCGCCGTTTCGAGAAACCTGAATATCCCTCGGCCGCGCTTCGCGCTGGCGAGCAAGGCGATGTTGTCGTGTCGGTTTGCGTCGACAAGGACGGCCGCATGTCGGACGTGAAGCTTGTGAAGTCGTCTGGCTTCCAGCGTCTCGACGATGCGACGGTCAAAGGTCTGGCGAGAACGCGTCTCGATCCGGCCGTCGGCACCGATGGCAAGCCGATTGCGATGTGCAATCCGCCGTATCAGTTCACGTTCACTTGGAATCTCGAGGACGCGAAGAGGTAAGCGCACGCGCCTCGCGCGTTGCGGCCCGGCGACCGGCCGGCTGGGGTAAGGGACTCGGTCAAAACTTGGAGCAGTAAGGTCCGGCAGGCGAAGGGATAGCTTCGACCCGCCGGACTACAGTCTCGGGGAAACCCGAATGAGGAGAAGACGGTAATGAAAACGGCGTATCTCGGGGATGGTCGCAAGCGGCAGGCCTTTCCAGTAAAAACACTGCTGGCCGCAATCGCGATGTTGTTCATGCCTGCGGTCGCCATGGCGCAACCGCCGGCCGAAGCTCCGCCGGCTCTGCCGATGGAAGAGCCTGCTGCTCCCCCGGCTGTTGAAGCCCCGGCTGCGGCTCCGGCTGAAGGTGCTGCTGCCGCTGAAGGCGAAGGCCACAGCGTCGCCAATGCCTTCTCGCTCACCGCTGTGTGGGAAGAGGGCGACATCGTCGCCAAGGGCACGCTGATCATCATGATCGTCATGTTCGCCGGTTCGATCTACATCGCCGCCACCAAAGCGGTCGACCAGGTCATCCTGTCGGGCCAGATGAAGAAAATCCCGGCCTTCTGGGATGCCAACACGCTTGACGAAGGTCTCGACCTTCTCGGCCGCAACAACGCGTTCCGCGCTGTAGCGGAAGGCGCAATCGCCCAGGCCAACTCGGCTCAGGCCGGTCTCGGCGCCCGCATCTCGCGTTCGGACCGCATGTCTCACCAGGTTGGTATCGAGCTCGAGCGCATCAACACGCGTCTGCAGGGCGGCATGGCCTTCCTCGCGACCGTCGGCGCTATCTGCCCGTTCGTCGGTCTGTTCGGCACGGT
>DAIRES010000104.1:9630-11219 GCA_036795465.1 Hyphomonadaceae bacterium | reverse complement strand
TGATGTTCGGCAGCGAAGCGAAGCGCGGCTCGTTGAGGCGGAGGTCGGTGGTGACGACAGCCGGGGTCTGCAGCGCGAGCGTCTGCAGGCCGCCATCAACTTCGCGCGTGACCTTGAGCGTGTCGCCATCCTTCGAGACGGCGGAGGCGAAGGTCGCCTGCGGCCAGTCGAGCAGGGCGGCCAGCATCTGGCCGGTGGCGTTGGAGTCATCGTCGATCGCCTGCTTGCCGGCGATCACCAGGCCGGGCTGTTCAGCGTCGACGATGGCTTTCAGGATCTTGGCGACGGCCAGCGGTTCAACCGTGGCGTCGGTCTGGACGAGGATGCCGCGGTCGCCGCCCATGGCGAGACCGATGCGGATGGTTTCCTGCGCCTGGGCAGGGCCGATGGAGACGATGACGATCTCGGTGGCGAGACCTTTCTCCTTCATGCGGACGGCTTCCTCGACGGAGATTTCGTCGAACGGGTTCATCGCCATCTTGACGTTGGCGAGATCGATGCCGCTCTGGTCGGCCTTCACACGCGGGCGGACGTTGTAATCGATCACCCGCTTGACGGGTACGAGCACCTTCATCGGTGGATTCTCCGGACTCTTCGGTCTTCTGGCGGATAGATACGGCCCTGACGCCCCCCAATGGTGCGTCTGCGAACCGCGCTACCTGTTATGCAGCACGCGCGCGGGAATCAAGTTTCCCGTTGTCATTCCGGGCAAAAAGCGTCGATTTGGCGCGTTCCGCCGGGGCGCGGATGAAACATTCGTGCGCGGCGGCGGATTTCGGGTGGTTTTTTCGGCCAGCACGATAACTTTGGGGGAGTTCAGGAGAGACCCGTTCCCATGGCCGACCCGTTTGACGATGCGTTCTACGCGCGAGCCGACGCACATATTAACCTCGCGAACGAAGAGGCCGAGGAGGCCTCGCACGAGGCGGTGAACGCCTCGATGATGTTCGCCTCGGCGCGGTTCAGCGCTTTCCTGTCGGCGCGCGGGTTCAAGTCGGGCGAGGCGATGGCGGCCAAGCGGGATGAGACGGTCGAGTATTTCGTGGCCGGGTTCCGTCAGATGCTGGAGGGCAATCTCGACGCTTACATCCGGAATTTCGATGCCTATCTGAAGCCGAAAGAGGACTGATCCAATGGTCTCCGGTTTCCTGCGCCGCCTGTTGATGTCGACCGGGCATGCGGAGTTGCAGCCCGAGGATGCGCGGCTGGCGATAGCCTCCGTGCTGGTGATGGCGGCGCGCGCGGACGGGAAGTACGACGCCCCCGAGGCTGCGATCATCGACCGTGTACTGGGCAAGCGTTTTGCCCTGAACGCGGAGCTGGCGCGGGGTCTGCGCGAGCAGGGCGAAGAGGCGGAAGCAGAAGCGATCGACATCTATCAGTTCACCAAGGCCATCAAGGAGGCGATCCCGCTCGATGACCGGATCGCGATCATCGAGGAATTGTGGGGCGTGGTGCTGGCGGACGGCGAGCGCGATCCGCATGAGGACACGCTGATGCGGCAGATCGTGGACCGGCTTGGGCTGTCGCCGATGGATAGCGCGCTGGCGCGACAGAAGGTTCAGGGTGGCGGGAGTATTCCGGCTTAG
>DAIRES010000104.1:0-9530 GCA_036795465.1 Hyphomonadaceae bacterium | reverse complement strand
GCCTTTCAGTTGCTGGTCTAGGAAGGCCACATAGGCGTTCGACGCCGTGATGCGGTTCTCCTTGCGGAGGAAGCCGTGTCCTTCGTCGGGGAAGATAATGTATTCGACGGGGACGTTGTTCTTCTTCACGGCGGCGACGAGTTCGTCGCTTTCGACCTGCAGCACGCGCGGATCGTTCTTGCCCTGGATGACGAGCAGCGGCTTCACGATGTTGGCGGCGTGGAACAGCGGCGAGATACGCGTGTGGCGTTCGGCGTCGGTGGCCGGGTCGCCCATCTCGTCAAAGAGCGCCTGTTTCTGGGCGCCCCACCATGCGGGGATTTCCTGCAGCGTGCGCGTCCAGTTGGTGACGCCGAAGATGTCGATGCCGGCGTTGAATTCTTCTGGGCGGAAGGCGAGGGCTGCGGCGACCATGTAGCCGCCGTAGGACCCGCCCATGATGGCGATCTTGTCTTTCTGCACCCAGTCGAGCGATTGCAGGTACTTCTTGCCATGGACGACGTCGTCGAGATCGACTTCGCCGTGCTTCTTGTCGTCCATGTGGAAGAAGGTCTTGCCGTAGCCCGACGAGCCGCGGTTGTTCACGCGCAGGACGGCGTAGCCGTGGTTGGCGAGGTGCTGGTACATCGCCGAATAACCCTTGCGGTTCTGACCGCCGGGTCCGCCGTGAACGTCCACGACAGCGGGGACGGGGTTCTCGGCGCTCGCGCCTTTCGGCTTGAACAGGATGGCCGGGATATCGAGGCCGTCGAAGCTCTTGTAGCGAACGACTTCAGTTTCAACGAGCATCTGCTCGTCGATCGCCGGGTTGAGGTTCTTCGTCAGGCGCGTGGCGGCGCCTGTGGCGAGGTCTGCCACGAACACGTCGGCGGGCGAGGTGTCGGACGAAACGGTGAAGGCGATCTTCGTTTCGTCGTGGTTGAAACGCACCGAGCCGATATCGCCGGCCGGAACGCCGGTGAGGGCGACAGGCTTGTTGGCGGTCTGGTCGTGGATGGTGATTTTGGTCGAGGCGTCAGCGTTGATGGCGTCGACGCGATACTTGCCGGTCGGCGAGTAGGTGACGAACATCACGTCCCAGTCGGCCTTGAGCAGTTCGGCTTTCTTGCCGGTGGCGAGATCGTGGGTCCAGGCCTCCGTGAATTCGCCGTGCTCGTCGGTAGCGTAGATCAGCGATTTGGAGTCGGGCGTGAATTCGTAGATGCCATAGGCCACGACGCCGTCGTTCGGCGTGATGAGGACGGGCTTCTGCGTGGCGGGCTTGGTCAGGTCTGCCAGATAGACGTCCGAGTCAGCGCTGGTGTTCTGCTTGGACAGCGCCAGCCATTTGCCATCCGGCGAGACCGCGGACGGGAAGAAGCCGGAGTTCTGGAAGACGAGTTTGCGGGCGAACGTGGCCGCGTCATACGCGTAGAGATCGAACATCTGCGGGTCGCGCTCGTTGGTGGCGAGCCAGAAGGTCTTGCCGTCGGCGGCCCAGCCGATGAATTCGCTGGCGTGCTTGTCGCCGGGCGTGAGGTCTTTCAGCGTGGCGTCAGCGTTGCGGACATAGATGTGGGTCAGCTCGTTGCCGCCGCCATCCGACGAGACGAGGACGCGGTCATCGGTGGGGAAGTAGCTGATCGCGAAGACTGCGTTGGTCGTGGAGGTGGTGAGGGGGGCGAGGTCGCCGCCTGCGACGGGCAGGGCGGCGGCGTTGAACACGCCGGACTTGTCGGTTGCGACCAGCACATTCGCGCCATCGGACGAGAAGGCAAAGGGCGTCGCCGCCGCCATCGACACGGCGGTCGTGTCGAAGAAGGTCTTGGCGTCGTAAGCCTGATGGGGCGCCGCCTTGGCTTCTTCCTGAACGGCAGGCTGGCAGGCTGCCAGCGCGATCGCCGCCAATCCGCTGATGATTCCGATATTACGCATATGACCCTCCACGAGCGAGCGCACGATGGACGTGGCCGGCTTGCACTGCAAGGGATGCGAGATGAAGTTGGTGTTAGTCGCCGCTGGCTGTCGTGGCAGAGGCGGTGGTGATCTCGTCCATCTTGAACCAGTCGGTCTTCTGGAGGCCGAGCTCATAGTCGAGCCAGGCGGGGACGATGCGGGCGGCGCGTGCGCCGCGCGTGTTTGAGAGGATGACGATGCCTGATTTGTTTTCCGGCACCCAGGCGATCTGCGCGATGTAGCCTTCGACGCTGCCGGAGTGCGTGATGACGGGGCGGCCGGCATACGTGTAGTTGCGCCATCCGAGACCGTACGACGTTTCCGTGACCGGCGTTTTCAGCGAGCGCTGGCGTGCGGTTTCAGGCGGCGTTGCGATGCGCTTGCGGTGGGCTTCGTCGAGGACGGCGACGGGGATCACGTCGGGGCGGAGGCCGATCTGCGCGATCAGCCATTTCGACAGGTCGTTGATCGAGGCGTTGACGCCGCCGGCGGCAGGCACGCGATAGTACCAGTCGGTGACGGGCGTGGAGACCCAGTTCTGCGGGCCGAAGCGCTTGTGGGGACGGGCCCAGTTGCCGGTGGACTTGAGCTGGTTGAGGCCGATCGATGCGGTTCTCATGCCGAGCGGTTCGAAGATGCGGGACTGCACCTCGGCGGCGTAGGTCTTGCCCGAGGCTTTCTCGATCGCGGCGGCGATCATGTTGAAGGCGACGTTCTGGTAGGTGAAGCATTCGCCGGGCGAGCAGGTCTGTTTCACCTTGGCGTATTCGGAGAGGATGGCTGACGGCGGGCGGCCAGCTTCGAGCAGATTGTCATACGCATAGGGCGGCAGGCCGGTGCGCTGGGACAGCACGTCTTCCAGCGTGACGCGGGCAGCGTCGGCGGCGCGCTTCAGCTTGAATTCGGGGACGATGGTGGCGACGGGGGTCTGCAGGTTCAGCTTGCCTTCGCTCTGCTCCATGACGGCGAGCGTACCGGCGAAGCCTTTCGAGAGCGAAGCGATGCGGAAGACGGTGTCGGGCGTGACCTTCTCAGTGCCGCCGGCTTCGCGCACGCCATAGGTTTTCACCATGGCGACGCGGCCATCCTTCACGACGGCGATAGCGAGACCGACGAAATCGGGCGCGGTCGCGACATGGTCGAGTTCGGCGCCGAAATCCTGGAGGCGCTGGTATTCCTTGGTGAGCTGCGCGTGCGCGGCCATGGGCGCGGCGAGCGCCAGGGCGGCGGGCAGGAAGAGCGCGGCAAGCTTCAAGCGGTGTCCCCGGAGGTTGGTCTGACTATCGAGGAGTTTGTGTTCCCCCTCAACCGGCGTTGCGCCGATCCTTCGGGAAACAGGTTAATTCCGAACTAGGCGGGAAGATGTCAGGCGCTGCTGTTTGCCGCCAGCTCACTGCGCACGGCCATGAGGATCTGGCCCAGCAGGTTCTCACCTTGCCAGTTGGCGGGGTTCAGGGCGGCGGGATCGTCTTCGGCCAGGCCGATGCCCCAGATGTAATCCTTGGGGTTGGCTTCAGCGAGGATGGCGTCGCCGGTATCCAGCAGGCGGCGGCGCAGGCCGGCGTTCTGGCTGAACTTGGCGTGGCTGCCGGTGGTGACGATGGCGATGCGGTGCGCGTTCCATGTCTCCTGCTCGAAGCCGGAGACGCGGCCGCCCATCAGCTTGTGCTCATGCGGGCTGTCGGATTTCAGGATGCGTTCCGCCATCGCAACGTCTCCGAACAGGCGCGCCTTCTGTTCGTGCATGTACTGCTCGGCGCAGACATAGGCGTGGCCCTCGACCGTGAAGTGCGACGGGTGGAACTGGCTGAAGGGGCCCTTCATGAAGAGAAGGACAGCGGGCATCGGCTAGCGGTTCGCGCCGGGAACCCAGAGGATATCGCTGGCGCCGTTGTCGTTGGCGCGGCGGGCGGCGACGAACAGGAAGTCCGACAGGCGGTTGGCGTAGATCAGCGCGAACTCGGATACCACTTCGCCTTCGGTGGCGGCCAGTTGGGCGATCAGGCGCTCTGCGCGGCGGCAGACGGTGCGCGCGACGTGGAGATGCGCCGAGAGCGCGGAGCCGCCGGGCAGGATGAAGCTGTTGAGGGGTGGGATCGCGGCGTTGACCAGGTCGATCTCGGTTTCGAGGCGCGTGACCTGGGCTTCGACGATGCGGAGCGGTTCCCAGCCGAGTTCCTTGTCGCGCTGGGGCGTGGCGAGGTCGGCGCCCAGATCGAACAGGTCGTTCTGGATGCGGCCCAGCATGGCGTCGAGTTCGGGGTCGGCGGCGGAATGCAGGCGGGCGACGCCGAGGGACGAGTTTGTCTCGTCGGCCGCGCCATAGGCTTCGACGCGCAGATCCCATTTGTTGACGCGTTCGCCGGTGGCGAGGCCAGTCGTGCCCTTGTCGCCGGTGCGGGTGTAGATCTTGTTCAGGACAACCATGGGCAGCGTTTTCGCGCCCGCAGCATCAATCCGTCAATGCCTGAACCGGGCGCTCCGAACCGAACGCTCTAGGCGTAAGCCTCGTGCAGAGCCGAAATCCGGCCGCCAAGCGTATCCATCGAGGGGCGCGGGGCGGTGCGGAAGGGCACGCGACGCGGGTCCATGGAGGCGGCGCGGCGCGAGAACTGCCAGCCGCGCAGGCGCGGGGCGGCATCCAGCAGCAGGGCGACCGAGTGCGGTTCGCCCAGAATTGTCATGTGGCACTGGCCGTCCAGCGTGCGGACGACGTCGGCTTCCAGGGTGGCGTCGAAGCGGCGGATACGCTCGTTCAGGCCGATAATGGCCCATTCCGCATCGGCTTCGCCGCGCTGGAGAGCTTCAAGAGCGTTGGCGATGCCCTGCGATTCCGAAGCAAACCAGCTCCAGAACTTGCGGGGATTCAGCTCGACGGCGCCACGTCCGAACATTGTTCAACTCCCACCGCACGAACCAAGAGCCATGTTCGCATGCACAGCTTCAGGCTTGGCGAATCCGATCCATCGAATTTCATCGATCTGACCCCAACCCGCGATGAACGCAGGCAATTATTCGCTGTTCCCGGGATGAGCGCGGGTTGCGGTGCTCGCGTTGCGAGGAAGCAACAGGTCTAGCGGAAGGCCCCGGCAACCCAGCCCAGCACGCAGATCAGAATGATCGCTATGAACTGCACCAGCACCCGGAGGCGCATCAGTTTGTTCGAGCGCGAAGAGGCTTTGGCGTCGGTGCGAACAAGGTTCGCTATGCCAAAGGCCAGCACGATGAAAACCGCGCCAATGGCGGCGTACACGCCGTATGAGAGCCAGAGTTCCATAGGCCAGTTCTACGCCTGAAACGTCGGTTACGCCATGCGTCCTAGCGGCTGCCGTCCGGGGCGAAGCGGTCGTTGGTCCAGACCAGCTGGTCGAAAGACATTGCTTCGCGCAGGGCCACGACGAGCGTGCGCATTTCCGGGCCGCCGCAACCGGCGGTGTAGGCGATGGTCTTCTGCTTCCCGGCGTCCGTCCGCCAGGTGACGTTCGCGGTCGGCGCGCCCGAATGGCAATTTTCCGAGGCGTTGCTGGTCTGGTTGGACGCGAGCGTCCAGAAGTTCGATTCGGTGAGGGCGGTTTCGGCCGCCGTCCACGCGTCGGTTCCGAGCTGGCCGTCGCTGACACCCATCGTCTTCACGAACTTCACGCCGTTGAGCAGGTAGGTGCCGTCAGGGTGGAGCGTCAGGTCGTAAACCGGGCAGGTCTGCTCGCACGCGCCTTCGGAGAGGACGACGACAGCGTCGCCGCTCTGCGCCTGCGTGACGCCCTGTTCGGCCGGCGCGCAGGCAGAAACGATCGCGGCAGTAGCCGCCGCAATCGCAAATGCCCTGAGGAAGCGCCCGATCCCCGTCATGGGGGCGAAGTCTAAGGTGCGTCGCCCGAAAAAGTCGAGAGTCGGCGCCCTCTGAGTGTTCAGGGGCGCCGATCCGATCAGCCCGGCTTCTTGAAGCGGAACAGGAACTGGTCCGTGTGGCGGCGGACGGTGGGGTCGAAAGCACGCTTGGTGCGGTCATCCGACGGGTTGGCGAGCACGTCGCTCTTGTCGACATATGTGAAGCCGGCGGCCTTGGCGGCGGCGAGCACCACAGCCGGATCAACGCGGTGGTTGGTCTGGGCAGAGGTTTTCTTGTCTTCACCAGCGGGGGCCGCGTGGTCCATGGCGATGAATTCGCCGCCCGGTTTCAGCACGCGTTTGATCTCGGCATAGGTCTTGGTTTCTTCGCCAAGGCCGGCCGGTGCGTTTGCGGGCGTGAAGTAGATCTCGTGCGGTCCGAGGATCCAGATCACCTTGTCGACGGAACCGCTCGCGATCGCCGAGTAATCGTCGAAGTGCGATTTCACGATGGTGGCGTTCTTGAGCTGGCCAGCATCCTGACGGCCCTTGTAGGCGGCGTCGCCGTAAGCGAACTCGGGCGGGTATTGCGCGTAGAGCTTGCCCGACGGTCCGATCGCTTCGGAGAGGATGCGCGAGTACCAGCCGCGACCGCCTTCGAGCTCGAGGATGGTTTCGCCCGGACGGATGTTCATGAAGGCGAGGACTTCAGCCGGCTTGCGTGCAGCGTCGTCAGCCTGGTCGGTGGCCTGCAGGGCTTCGAGTTTCACGGCGCGGTCAGGAGCCGCGAGGATTGCGGAATAATCGGCGGCGGCGAGCGGAGCAGGGCCGCCCATCGTGCTGCAGCCCATGGCGAGAAGCGCGAATGCGCTGGCGGCGAATGCGAGTTTCATAGTGGTGTCCCTCCCCGGACAAACATCTTGCAAACAGATTGGCGCGGACCGCGTATGCGATCCGCGCCTTATTGTGGTCAGTCTAGCAGATCCTACGGCTTGGTGTAGCGCAGCAGGAACTGATCCGTCTTGCCCTGGATCGCGGGATCGAAGACGCCCTTGCTGTGATCGTCAGCCGGGTTGGCGAGCAGGGTGCTCTCTTCATCGAGTGCGAAGCCGGCGGTGGTGGCGAGCGCCTTCACCGGCAGCGGGTCGATGCGGTGAGCGTCGTTGCCCGATGTGGTCGGCGTGCCGGCGGGAGCGACGTGGTCCATGATGATAAAGGAGCCTCCCGATTTCAGGATACGCGCGACTTCCGCAAAGGCTTTTGCCGGGTCACCCATCACGGCGTTGCCGCAGGCCTTGGCGCAATAGAGTTCGTGCGGGCCCTGGAACCAGGTGACGACATCGACGGAGCCGTCAGCCGCGTCGAGCTTGTCGAAGGGCGACCATGAGACGGTGACGTTGGCGAGGCGGTTGTCCTTCAGGCGAGCCGCGAGCGGGTCCTTGTAATAGCCTTCGAACTCTTTCGGGGCCTGCATGATGACCTTGCCGGTCGGGCCGACGGCTTGCGACAGGAGTTCGGTGTAGTAGCCGGCGCCGGCTTCCATCTCGAACACGGTCTGGCCGGGACCGACCTTCGTGAAGGCCAAGACTTCTGCGGGCTTGCGGTTTGCGTCTTTCGCCGTGTCTTCAGCGGTGCGGGCGGTCGAAGCGACGAATGAAGCGTAGTCCGGTCCCGGCGGCGGTGCGGGCGTTTCCGCGACGGGCGCGGGCTCGACAGGGGCGGGCGTTTCGCCGCCGCAGGCCGTTGCGAAAGCCAGGGCCGCCAGCGACGCGCCCGCTATTTTCCAGAGATTGTTGGTCATGATCTTCTCCTTGCAGGCGCCATCCCGCCGCTGGGCCGGAACATACACGGGAGCCGATGCCGGACCAGCCGTTCAAATCTTTCGTGTGGTTCACACAAATACGATCACTTTACGCTGAGGAAACAGTTCCGGTGGAACCCGCTTTGGGGTTACTCTCACGTCAAACCGAACGCGCTGTTCAGAAGACGCGTCATCCCACAGGAGGACTACCATGCGCATGCTCAAGCCCGCGCTTACTGCTCTCGCAATCGCGCTCACGGCAGCGCCCGCCCTTGCACAGGTTCCACGTGCGCCAGATGGCAAGCCGGACCTGACAGGAATCTGGAGCAATGCTTCGCTCACGCCGCTGTCGCGCGCCCGTGGCGTGACCGCGCTGGTCGTGCCCAAGGACGTCGCGCAGAAGATGGCCGATGGCACGGCGATCGCCGGGGTCGCGGCTGACGATCCCGAGTTCAATCGTAACGCCCGTTATTCGGATCCGAACAAGGGCGCGCCGCCGAAGGGCGGTTCGGACTTTGGCCTCAAGGGCTATGACAGCTTCTGGGTCACGCCCGGCACGATGCTCGCCAACGTGAAAGGCGAATACCGCACCTCGAACATCGTCGAGCCCGCCAACGGCCAGCTGCCGTTCAAGGACCCGGGTGCGCAGGCGAAGAAGGCCATGGCCGGCTTCCAGCGCTACATGACCGGCAACGCGCCGTATGAAGGCCCGGAAGAGACCGCGATCTCCGAGCGCTGCCTGATCGGTTTCGGCCAGACGGGCGGGCCGGGCATGCTGAGCGTGCTGTACAACAACAACTACCAGTTCGTGCAGACGCCGAAGCACATGATGATCCTCGTCGAGATGGCGCACGATGTGCGCGCCATTCCGATCTTCGCGAACGCCGATGAAGCCCGGAAGAACCATCGCCCCGACGCGATCAAGCCCTGGCTTGGCGACACGGTCGGCTGGTGGGAAGGCGACACGTTCGTGATGGAGACGATCAACATCAACCCGTTGCAGGCCGAGAACCAGTCGTTCCCGATCTCCGACAATGGCGTCGTCACCGAGCGCCTGACGCGGCTGGGCGAGAAGGAAATCAACTACCAGTTCACCGTCCACGATCCGGAGACATACACGCAGGACTGGAAAGCCGAGCTGAGCTTCTACCCGACGACGCAGCTCTATGAGTACGCCTGCCACGAGGGCAATTACGGGATGCACGGCATCCTGGCCGGCGCCCGCGAGAAGGAACGTCAGGCGGCTGAAGCTGCGGCGAAGGCCAAGCCGACCAAAACCAAGGCGGTCAAGGGCGGCCAATAGGCCCTGACTGACGCGAGAAATCGCAATTACACGATGAAGGGCGCGCTTTCCGGGGAAGGCGCGCCCTTTTTCCGTGAGCCGGGACAGATGCTGCGCACATTTGGGTGAGGCGCTATCTGCGCCCGGTAGCAAGGGTAAGCTTTCTCCAAACGAGTGCGCCACGCAGATGGTGCGCCGCCAACAGGAGGAAGAGACCATGCGGACGCTGAAACCAGCGCTGATCGCACTAGTTGCAGCGATCATGGCGGCGCCCGCAATGGCGCAGATACCAAAAGCTGCGGATGGCAAACCGGACCTGAGCGGGTTCTGGAGCAATGCGTCGCTGACGCCGCTTGCGCGGGCGCCGAATGTGAAGTCGCTCGTGGTCGATGAAGCGGAGGCGCACAAGCTGGCCGCCGGTGTCGCGATGGCTGGCGTGACGGAAGAGGGCTTCAAGGGCGCGACCTATTCCGACCCGACCAAGGGCGCGCCGCCGAAGGGCGGCAAGGATTTCGGCGTGCAGGCGTATGACTCGTTCTGGATGGATCCGGGCGCGCGCCTTGCGATCGTGAAGGGTGAGTGGCGCACGTCGAACATCGTCGATCCGCCCAATGGCCAGGTGCCGTTCCTCGATCCCGCAGGGCAGGCGAAGCGGCGCGTGCAGAACCGCGAGCGGTATGAGAC
>DAIRES010000103.1:5168-11310 GCA_036795465.1 Hyphomonadaceae bacterium | reverse complement strand
GCGCGCAAACGATCGCGGGGACGCGGGATGTCGCGTTTCTCTTATCTGCCGGCAGGCTGCACCAGCAGCCAGCCCAAACCACGCGGGGCCATCCCGCGTCCCCAGCCCTCCTTGAGGGCCGAGCTACGGCATCACGGACAGCGCGCGCTGGTCCGAAAGAGAGTTTGCGCCCACCGGCTGTCATCCCGGCCGAAGCGAAGCGGAGAGCCGGGATCCATTCATCGACCACGACAGTCCGACCATGGTTCCCGGATAGCGCTGCGCGCTTCCGGGATGACAAGTTGAAGGAAGCCCGCATGGGAAGCAGGTCACCAGCGCCGACGCGCAGCTCGCCAACCGCCCACTCAACCGCCACGCGCATTTGGCGCCCGGACAATTCGGCGCCATGGTGCCCGCCAGCGTGAGGGAGCCTGAAAATATGCGTGAGGCCCGGACTTTGGGGAGTTGGGTTGTCGCCCTGTTTCTGGCGGCAATGCTGGTCTGGGTGGCGGTCGATACGCTCGCCCCGGCGGCCGGAACCCGGAACCATCTGTTTCCGCTGTTCGCCGAAACATCCGGCATCGCGTATTTCGAGCCGACCGGGCGGTTTGCCTTTGGCGCTCTGGAAATACTGTTCGCGCTTCTGGTCATCCTGCCCGTGACGCGCCGGGCCGGCGCGATCCTCAGCCTGCTTCTGATGACTGCGCTGGCGGCCTTGGTGATCCAGCTGATGATGCTGCAGATTCAGGTTCCCGTGGACGCGGTCGGCGAGGGCGGGGCGGTCACCACGACCCTGACCGACCCGGGCGCGCTGTTCTATCTGGTGATCGGGCTGCTGGTGGCCTCGCTCGTCCTGATCTTTGTCCATCCCGGCAAGGATGACGGCCAGTAAGCGATATTACGCCAAAAAGCGGCCAATAACGCGAGGTGACGTTTTCGCGAATGTCTCTCAGGTTGAGGGTCCATTAACCGCGCGCGCCCATCCTGACCCCTGACTGTGGCGAGGGGTTCCATGTCGGACGTGCCGTCATCCGCAGAGGCGCTGGCCTCCAGCGGCGTCGCGCAAGCGACGTCTGACGGCTTTGCGCGCCGTTCACTTCTCCGCAGGCTGATGGATGTGGTCGCCCTGCCGTCGTCGCGCGGCAACCTGCAGGACCGCGCAATCGCCGGCGACCTGCTTCTGGAAATCCTGCTCGAGTCTGACGTCGCCGCCCGCGAGCTTTGCGCGCGCCGTCTTCAGGAGATGAGCCAGGCGCCCAAGCGCCTTCTGCGTTTCCTTGCGCTTGATGCGCCGCACGTCGCCCAGATCATTCTTGCGGACAATCGCGCGTTCGACGATGCCGACCTCTGCCACATTGTCGAGAATGGCAGCACGCCGCACCGCGTCTCCGTCGCCCAGCGCCGCGATATTGGCCCGGCCGTCGCTTCCGCCATTGCAGCGTCCGGCGATGCGGTCGCGATGAAGGCGCTGCTCGAAAATTCGCAATCGAAACTGTCTGACCGTTCCGTCGAGCTGATGGTGGGGGCCTCGCGCAATGCGCCGGCCCTGCCACCATTGCTGATCAATCGCGAGGAAGTCCGCCCCGCACACGCGCTCGCCATGTTCTGGTGGTCGGCCCATATCGAACGCAAGCAGATCCTCATCCGCTTCTCGGCTGAACGCACGCTGCTCATCGACATGTGCGCAGACATCTTCCGCTATGCGTCGTCTGACGCCGACCCCGTCGTGCGCAAGGCGCTGCAGGTGATCGAGCGCCGCCAGCGCGATCGCGTGGCCATCGATCGCTCCGAGCATGATGGTCTGGAGTCGGCGATCCAGGCCGCAGCCATCAACGGGATGAACGCCGAAACGATCGTGGATATCTCCGCCCTGTCTGGCATCAAGGCCACGACCGGCGAGCGCATCTTCCAGGACATTGGCGGCGAGGGCGTCGCTGTGCTCTGCAAGGCCACGGGCCTCAAGCGTCCATTCCTGCGCGATCTCTGGATCGCGCTGCGCCGCCCGGTTGACGATGCCGACTTCGGACGCGTGTCAGAGGTCTATGAAACGATCGCGGTCGCCAAGGCGCAGACTGTGCTGCGTTACTGGAACTGGTCTCTCTCCTCCGCATTCGCGCCCGAAGCGCTGATCTCCGAAGAGGAAGATGGCGAAGAAGCGGGGTTCGCACGCGAGCTTCGGATGATCGACTCGCAGCGTCCCAAAACGGCATACGGGCGCTAGCCGAAATAGGCCGAGGCGTGTCCGGTTTTGCTGGCAATTTGCGGCAGAGTGGTTCAAGTCAATTCGGGTTGCCTGCAGAGGAGGGCCGAGTGACGTGATCTATATTCCCGGCCTCTTACTCGCGCTTGCGGCGTTCTGGTTCGCGCTGTCCGGCGAAACCTCGCCTCTGTTCCTTATGCTTGGTGCGCTGTCTGTCTTGCTGACGCTGTGGTTGGCGCTGCGTCTCAAGATCGTGGATCGGGATGCGTCGCCTTATCATCGTGCTCCCAACATCATGATCTATGGCGGCTGGCTGCTGGTCGAGATCGTCAAGGCCAATGCAGCCGTGATCCGGCGCATCGTTGGGTCGTCGCACGCGATTGATCCGGTGATGGTGAATGTCACCACGACAGCGCGCACCGATCTGGGGCGGGCGTTGTTCGCCAATTCGATCACGCTGACGCCCGGCACTGTCACCGTCGACGTTGATGGCGACAAGCTGAAGGTGCATGCGCTGGTGCGGGAAACCTCGGCGGCGGCAAGCTTCGCGCCGATGGATCGCAAAGCCGCGGCCGCAGCCGATGGCGGAAAGGGCTGACCATGCTGCTGGCAGCGGGCGCGGCTGGGCTACTCGCGGCCATGGCGATGATGATCGTGCGCGCGATCATGGGGCCGTCGCATTATGATCGCATCCTGGCGGTGAACTCGTTCGGCACAAAAACGGTGCTGCTGCTGGCGCTTGTCGGCTTCCTTTTCGGGCGACCGGCGTTCCTCGATATCGCGATTGTCTATGCGTTGATCAATTTCGTCACCACGATCGCGCTGATGAAGTTCTTCCGCTATCGCTCGCTGGCGCAGCCACTCGCAACACGGGCGGACGAGGAGGCGCGTCATGGCTGACGTGCTCGCTTGGATCGGCGGCGGCTTCGTTGTCGTGGGGGTCGCGTTGTCCGTGCTGGGCGCGGTCGGCGTCCTGCGCTTTCCGGATGTTTACACGCGCATCCATGCCGCAAGCATAACGGATACCGGCGGCGCCAGCCTCGTGCTGCTGGGCCTGTGTCTGATCTCGGGGTTCAGTCTCGTAACACTCAAGCTGGCGCTGATCTGGGCATTCGTCATGCTGACGGCGCCAGTGGCGGCGAATGCGCTGGCCAACGCCGCGTTCGGATCGGGCCACAAGCCGCGCATCGGCGCGTTCCAGATCGTGCGAACCGATGAGCGCCGAAAAACACCGCGCGGAACGGACGCGACATGATCGCTGAGCCAACATTCTTCGACGTCAATCTGGCGATCGACATCGTGCTGCTGGTCATGTTGCTGGTTGTCGCGGGCGCAATCGTGCGCACGCGCAGCTTGCTGACGGCTATCATCCTGTTCGGCATCTATTCGCTGGTCAGCGCGGTGTGGCTGGTGGTGATGGATGCGCCTGACGTCGCTTTCACCGAGGCTGTCGTCGGGGCGGGCATTTCTACAATCGTGCTGCTGGGCGCGATCCTGCTCACGCGCGGAGAAGCGGAAAGAGGGGACTGGCGCAGGCTGATTGCGCCGGCGCTGGTGTGCGTCACCGTCGGCGGCGTGCTGATCTACGCTGCGACGGGGCTGCCCGCGCTGGGCGATGCATCTTCGCCGGTCAATGCGTATGTCGGCCGGGCTTATCTTGAAGCGGCCCCCAACGACATCGGCGTGCCGAACACGGTCACGGCCGTGCTGGCCAGCTATCGTGGCTTCGACACTTTCGGCGAGGTGGTGGTGATCTTCGCGGCGGGTGTCGGCGTTGCGTTGATGCTCGGCTTTGGTCCGCGCGCCAGCCTCGCTCCGCCGCCGCAGGTCATGGGCGATCATCATGTGGTGCTGCGCGTGGCAGCGAAGCTGCTGATCCCGCTTATCGCATTGTATGCGCTCTACGTTCAGTTCCATGGCGACCTTGGCGCGGGCGGCGGGTTCCAGGCGGGCGTCATCATGGCGGCTGCCGTCATCCTGCACGCGCTGGTATTTGGCCTGCGCGAGACAATGGCCGCCGTGACCCCAAAGGTCGCGCGCAGCGTCGCGTCGCTTGGCGTGCTGCTTTATGCAGGCGTCGGCGTCGTCTGCATGATGAATGGCGGCCTCTTCCTGGATTATGACTACCTGTTCCCGCCCCACATCGAGAAAGAGATACCTGGCTGGCTGTTGGGCGGGCCGGAGGGCGCGCATCATTGGGGCCAGCATTTCGGCATCATGCTCATCGAACTCGGCGTGCTTCTCACAGTCGCGGCGACGATGGTGACGATCTTCTACGGCTTCGCCGGCCGCAGCGTTGACGATGCGCAGCGGGAGGCGAAGCGATGACCTTCTTCCTGTCACACTTCAATTATTTCGCCGTCGCCGTCCTGATGATGGCGGGGCTGTTCATCGTTTTCTCGAGCGGCAACCTGATCAAGCGCATGATCGGGCTCGCGATCTTCCAGACCGCAACCGGCCTGTTCTACATCAGCCTCGGCAAGGTCACGGGCGGTACAGCGCCTATCGTGGTTGAGCCGGGCAGCGCGGAGGCGCGTGAACTCGCGAGCCGGCTGGATCCCGCCTATCTCGCGCAGCATGGCGTCGACGGAGTGGTGTATTCCAACCCGCTGCCGAGCGTCCTGATCCTCACCGCCATTGTGGTCGGCGTCGCAACGCTGGCCGTCGGGCTCGCCATCGCCGTACGTATTCGCGAAGCCTACGGGTCGGTCGAAGCAGACGAGATCGAGGTGTTGAGCCGGGTCGAGTCCACGCAACCGGGGCCACGGGCGTGATATCGTTTGAAGCCCTCCATGCCGCGCCGCCGGCACTGACGGCGCATGCGCCGATGTTGCTGGTAGTGGGGCCGCTGATTGCCGCGTGCGCCGCGGCGCTCGCGCCAACCTCGCGCACCAGCTGGATGATCTCGGTCACGGGGTCGATCTTCGCTGCGTGGATGGCGCTGGCTCTGCTTGGCGAAGTCGCGCGTCATGGCGCCGTCGACTACTTCATGGGCGGCTTTGCGCCGCCGCTGGGAATCGCCTTCCACATCGATGCAGCCGGCGTGCTGATGGCGCTACTCATCTCGTCTGCTGGTGTGATGGCGTCGCTCTATTCCGGCCACGCCCTGCCGGCCGAAGTGAGGGCGGAGAAGCATACGCTGACGCAGGCGGGATTCCTGCTTTGCCAGGCGGGCCTGCTGGGCATGGTGTCCACGGGCGATGCGTTCAACGCGTTCGTGTTCCTAGAGGTGTCGTCGATCGGAACCTATGCCCTGATCGCGATCGGCGAGAAGCGAGACCGCCGGGCGCTGCCGGCCGCGTTCAACTACCTTATCATGGGAACGATCGGCGCGACCTTCTATGTCGTGGGCGTGGGCTTCCTGTTTGCCGCGACCGGAACGCTCAACATGGCGGACATGGGCGGACGGCTGGCGACGCTGGGCGACAGCCCGGTGGTTCAGGCCGGGTTCGCGTTCATCGTCGTGGGGCTTGGCATCAAGGCAGCGATGTTTCCGCTGCATGGCTGGCTGCCCGGCGCTTATTCGTATGCGCCTTCGCTGATCACGATCTTCCTTGCGGCGACCGCCACCAAGGCGTCGATCTACCTGATGGCGCGCTTCGTGTTCGACGTCTTTCCGGACGGCGCAGCGTTCGGGCAGGGCTTCATCGCCTGGGTTCTTGCCCCGCTTGCGGCGACGGCGGCGATCGTCTGTTCGATCCAGGCTGTGTTCGAGAAGGAGATCCGGCGCATGCTGGCCTTCTCGTCCGTGGCGCAGGTGGGGTTCATCCTGCTCGGTCTGTCACTGGCGACCGTTGCGGGCGCGTCTGCCGGTCTGTTCTACCTGGCGGCGCATGCGCTGATGAAGATGACGCTGTTCATGGCGCTGGGTGGCCTCGCGATCAGCATCGGCGCGCGGCGGCTGGACGAACTGGCGGGCGTGGCGCGGGATGCGCCTTGGTCCGCGGCGGCTTTCGCCATCGG
>DAIRES010000103.1:0-5068 GCA_036795465.1 Hyphomonadaceae bacterium | reverse complement strand
TGGGGCGTCAACTCGCTGTTCTCGATCGGCTACATGCGCGGCAAGCGGGAAGCGCATCAGACGCGCTTCTACATGTGTTTCGCGCTCGCCATGTTCGCCGTGATGGGCATCGCGATGGCGGCGAACCTGTTCACGCTTTTCGTTTTCTACGAAGTGCTGACCTTCTCGACCTATCCGCTGGTGACGCATGCGGGCGACGCGCGCGCGCGGAAGGCGGGGCGGGTCTATCTTGCCACGCTGGTTGGCGCCTCGCTGGTGCTTTTCCTGCCGGGGATCATCGGCGTGCAGATCGCCGCTGGATCAACCGCGTTCATGCCGGGCGGTCTGCTGGACGGCAAGGTGAGTGAAGGCGTTGGCAACGCGCTGCTGCTGTTGCTGGTGTTCGGTTCGGCGAAGGCGGCGCTGATGCCGCTGCATGGATGGCTGCCCAGCGCGATGGTCGCGCCCGCGCCGGTCTCCGCGTTGTTGCATGCGGTGGCGGTCGTGAAAGCCGGCGTGTTCGTGATCCTGAAAGTGTCGGGTTACATTTTTGGCCCCGACCTGATCTCCGCGCTGCCGGCGGCGACCTGGCTGCTCTGGGTCGCGGCGGGCTCCATCATTGTGGCCTCGCTGGTCGCGATGACGAAGGATGACCTGAAATCACGGCTCGCCTGGTCGACGGTCGGGCAGCTGGCCTATGTGACCTCCGCCGCGCTGTTGCCTGCGGCGGCAGGTCTGGTGGCAGGCGGGCTGCACATGCTGGTGCACGCCTTTGCGAAGATCACGCTCTTCATGTGTGCAGGCGCCATTTATGTTGCGACGGGCGCGAGCAAGGTTTCGGAAATGCGCGGCCTCGGGCGCAGTATGCCGATCGTGTTCTCGTGCTTCCTTGTCGGTGCGCTCTGCGTGATCGGGCTGCCGCCATTCGCAGGTATGTGGTCGAAGTTCCTGCTGCTCAACGCTGCGTTCGGAACGAAGGAATGGGTGACGGCAGCGGCCATGATCGTGTCGTCGCTGCTCGGGCTGATCTATCTCGCGCCCGTGGCGTTGAGGGCGCTGCTGCAACCCGTTGGCGATGGTTCGCCACGCGCTTTCATTCGGCCGGGCGGTGCGCCGGGGCCAGTGGTCGCGGCGGTGATGGTGACGGCCGCAGCATGCGTTGTGCTGTTCGTTCTGGCTGATGCGGTGGTTGCTTACCTTGCGCCGATGACGGGGAGGGTGCGGTGAGCGAAGACAAGCAGAATCCCGTGCCTGAAGCGCCGCCACAGCTGGGCGAAGTGGGCGAGCATCCGCTGTCGGTGCTGCTGTTCTCATGGATGCGCGGAAAGCTTTTCTTCCGCGTTTTGATGGCTGTGCTGGCGGCCCTTGGCGCCGTGCTGATCGCGCTGGAGTTCGTGCTGTCTCACCGGGCGGTGACCAGCATTCTGAATGTGCCGGGCTTCTTCGGGATTTTTGGATTTGTCGCGTTTGCAATCGCGGTCCTGAGCGGGTGGCCGCTCGGAAAGCTGCTGCGGCGACCAGAGGACTATTACGAAACCCGAAGCGGGGAGGCCGGCCGTGACCGTTGATCGCCTTCTCGATTTCGCCGTGACGATCAATCCGGGATTCTATCTCATCATCGCGGCCTTGCTGGTTGCGGTGGCGAAGGATGCGTTCACGCGGGCGGTCGCGCTGATTGGCGGGCCGGTGCTGGCGCTGTTGGCCATGTTGTATCCGCCGGTGTCGGGTGCAGATGTTTCGCGCGAGCTGTTCCTCGGTTTCGAGCTGTCGCTGTACCGGCCTGACTCGCTGTCGTTGATATTCGGGCTCGGCTTCGTTCTGGCGTCGGCGCTGGGTGGAATCTATTCGCTGCACAGGCGCGATCGCCTGCAGGATGCGGCGGGGCTGGTCTATGCGGGTGCGGCGCTAGGTGCCGTGTTTGCAGGCGATCTGATCACGCTGGTGATGTTTGCGGAGCTGGCGACGCTGGCATCCGCGCTGCTGGTTTTTGCTGCGCGGACGGGGCCGGCTTATCGGGCGGGGCTGCGGTTCCTGACGATCCAGATCATTGCGGGGCTGCTGCTGACAGCCGGCGCCGCGATGTATGGCGTGGAGCGGGGGACGTTCCTGATCGCGGAGCTGGGTGGGCTGTGGAACGGGCTTGTGATCGGCATTATCGATCCCGGCTCCGCAGGTGGAATGCTGATCCTCGCAGGCGTGGGCATCAAGGCGGCGTTTCCGTTCGTGCATAACTGGCTGACGGATGCGTATCCGAACACGACCGAGACAGGCGCTGTCGTGCTTTCGCCATACACCACCACGATGGCGGTTTATCTGCTGGCGCGGTTCTTTGCCGGATACGAGCCGCTGATCTGGATCGGCGCGGCGATGACGGTTTATCCGGTGTTCTTCGCCGTGATGGAGAACGATCTCCGCAAGGTGCTGGCGTATTCGACCAACAACCAGATCGGCTTCATGGTGTGCGCGATCGGGATCGGGTCGACGCTTTCGATCAATGGTGCGGCGGCGCATGCGGTTGCGCATATTGTGTTCAAGGGCCTGCTGTTCATGACCATGGGCGCGGTGCAGCTGCGGCTTGGAACGACGAAGGCGAGCGAGCTGGGCGGATTGCATCGGACGATGCCGTGGACCGCGCTTGCGTGTCTTGTTGGCGCGGCTTCGATTTCGGCGATGCCGTTTCTCGCGGGCTATACTTCGAAGACCATGATCATGACGGCGGCTGAAGCGGGGCCGGGCATGATGGTGGTCTGGCTCATGCTGTTGTTCGCATCGGCCGGCGTGCTGGAGCATTCGGGCATCAAGGTGCCGTTCATGGCTTTCTTCTCGCACGATAGCGGGAAGCGGCCGGAAGAAGCGCCGTTCAATATGTTGCTTGCGATGGGGCTGTCGTCAGGGCTTTGTCTGATCATCGGACTCTATCCCGGCTGGTTCTATGCACTGCTGCCGTTCCGGGATCAGGCGCAGGAATTCCTGGTGCAGGACCTGTTCTCGATCTCGCACCTGCTCCAGCAGATGCAGCTTCTGACCTTTGCGGTGCTCGCGTTCATGGTGCTGTGGTGGTTCAGGATTTATCCGGCGGAGCGGCCGGGGGTGATTATCGACGTCGAGTGGATCTGGCGGAAAGGCGGGCCGGCCTTGGGCCGGGTGCTGGCGCGGCCGATGCGGGCAGGGGGGCGGATCGTTTCGGGGGTAACATCGAGCGCGATTGCGGGGCTGCAATCGGCTGGTCGTCAGGTCTTCGCGGCGGAAGGCATGGTATCGCGCAAGCTTCCGCTCAGCGGTGCGGCGATCTGGGCCCTGTGTTTACTGGGCGTCGTTTTGCTGATTTCGCTATTCAGGTAGCTCAACACAGCATTCGATACACAAGTGTGAGACCCGGAAAGCTCCGGTATTTACAGTGCGCGAGAACTCCCTGAATATACGGACAGTATAGGCATCGACTGAAGTCGATTCTGCTGGTCCGGAAAAAGTTCAGCGCATGGAACGCGAATCACGCTCGGGTTCTTATCTTATCGAAATGGTGTCGGACATCGTGTCCGCCTATGTCGCGCACAATCCGGTGCCGGTGGCGGAACTGCCCAGACTTATCGAACGTGTTCACGCCACGCTCACCGAGATTGATGGCGGGGGAACGGTCGAGGCCAAGCAGGAACTGAAGCCTGCGGTTCCGGTCAGGAAATCGGTGACGGACGATCACATCGTCTGCCTCGAGGACGGGAAGAAGTTCAAATCGCTGAAGCGGCACCTGCGCACGCGCTATGACATGTCGCCGGAAGAGTATCGGGAGAAGTGGGGCCTCGCCGCTGACTACCCGATGGTGGCGCCAGCCTATGCAAAGCAGCGCTCCGAACTCGCGCGCAAGATGGGCCTCGGCCAAGCCAAGAAGTAGCCGACGCCAAGACGTAGTCGCGGAGCGCGTCGCGCCTACTGCATCTTGATGGTCGTTGCTGGAATGAATCCAGGTCTCAGATAGATGAAGCGCAATGTGCGCGCGTCGCGTTGATGCGCTTTGCTTGGAATGCGCGCGCGAGAGCCAATTGAATCGCTCCCGAAATGTGACTTCTTTGCACTTTGTTGACGCAGATGAAGAATTCGTCGCCACGGACTCTTGCCAGATTCGGCGAACCGAATCACCCTCAGGGACAGTGATGCGAATCACTGAGCCGCGCCGGGTTTGTGGCGTTTGTGTTGGGGCGGCTCCCTCAGTACGGATCGTTCGCGCAATTGGTCGGGCTGGCCAGCGCAGATTCGAAAAACAGATAGAAGTCCAGCTGGTTGCCGGTCCTTCGGATCGTGTCGGTTTGGACTCACCAAGGGGCTGAGAATGTCTATCGACCCAAACGTGTCTGCCCCTCGCGGGCAGCAAAAAGTTCTTGATGCGTGGAGCAAGCGTCTCCGCGGCCGCAACTTCATCACCTGCGAAGATATCGACATCCCGGCGATCAACCGCGAGCTGGCGTATATCAGCCTGCTCGGTTGCGAGGATGGCCAGTTCCGGTTCCGCCTTGCGGGCACGGGGCTTCAGAATGTTTTCGGCGGCGAAGCACGCGGCAAGGCCACGAACGAGATCGACGCCTGCCGCGGCGGCTCGATGTGGGCCGAGCTTGCGACCCGCGCCATGCTGCGAGCCATGCCGGTTTCAGGCATGACCGAGATGTCGGATGGCACGGTGCATTTCTGGCTGCGCCTGCCGGTGTCTTCGAATGGCGTCGAGGCCGACATGGTTCTGTGCCACGACCGTTATCTTCCGGCTGAAGCGCTGGCTGATCCGGACCGTGCGGCGCTGCGTGTCGACATGGCGCTGCGCCTGGACTGCGGCGACCTGATCGCGGCCTAGGTTCTCCACGGACGAAACAAACGCCCGCGACCTCGCTGCTGGTGCAGCAAGGCGCGGGCGTTTTCTTTTGGCTTGTGATGTGGGCGGAGGTCCGCGCGGTTGCGCGAGGCCCCCTCCGTCTTGCGCGCAAGGGTGCGCAATCCACCTCCCCCAGTGCTGCGCACTGAGGGAGGCAAGAGCGCGGTGGTTTGCCTCCACCAGTCGGAGACTGGGGGAGGTGGATTGCGCCGAAGGCGCAAGACGGAGGGGGTT
>DAIRES010000102.1:0-11418 GCA_036795465.1 Hyphomonadaceae bacterium | reverse complement strand
CACTTGGCTATCTCTGGCTTGGCGATGATGGCGCCTTCGCGGACTCCGGCGCCGCAGGCATGCAGGATCTGGTCGCCTGCCTCAACTGGATCAGGACCAACATTTCAGCGTTCGGCGGCGATCCCGCCCGTGTGCTGATCGTCGGTCAGTCAGGCGGCGGCGCAAAGGTCAGCCACCTGCTCGCCATGCCATCGGCAAAAGGCCTGTTCCACCGAGCCGGCGTCATGAGCGGCTCGCGCGTGACGGCCATGACCCGCGCCGACGCCGTGAAGCCATCGGATCAGCTTCTCGCCAAGCTCGGCCTGTCGCGAAAGGATATCCGCAAGCTGCAGGACCTGCCCTTCACCGCCCTGCTCTCTGCGCAAGCAGACGTAGAAGCAGTGGAACGCTCACGCGGCGAAGCCCCTCGCTCTTTCGCGCCAGTGATGGGCGTATCGATTCCGACGCACCCCTACGCTCCCGGCGCGCCTGATCTGTCGAAAGACATCCCGCTCGTCGTCTCCACGGTGCTGGATGAGCGCTCCTATCGTGAGTCACGCTTCGACATGAGCTGGGACGACGTCAAGAAGATGCTGACCCCGCTTGTCGGCGACAAGGCGGACAAGGTTCTGCAGATGTACCGCGACGAAGACTCGCGCGCATCGCCCTTCATCATCAACGCCCGCGTCATCACCGATCGCTCCTTCCGCCAGAACGCATTCACAATGGCGGAGCGCAAGGCCGCACAGGGCGGCGCGCCCGTGTGGACATATCTCTGGACGACGCCGTCACCGGCCTACGGAGATCGCTACGGCGCAACGCACGGCATTGACGTGTCGCCATCCATGCACGACCTGCGCTTCCCCCTGCTCGGACCAAATGCCGAGCACGTTCGCCTTGCCGATCAGCTCGCCGGTGCCTGGGTATCGCTGGCCGCTACCGGCGACCCGAACAACCCGCGCACGCCGCATTGGCCCGCCTACGATCAGAAGACGCGCAACACGATGGTGTTCGGAAGCCCCAGCAACGCCGTTGCTGATCCGCGACGCGCCTTCCGCGAACTTTGGGCGCAGGGGGCCGCAGGATCGGACGACTGAACCCTATTCGTAGGGTTTGACGACAAGCTCGGCCGTGAGCAGGCTCTTGTAGCGCCGCAACAGCTTCATGGCCGCGTTTGTTCTCGGCACATCCCTGGAGAACATCAGCTCCATGGCCAGCCCGCGCATGGCGGCGTTGTGGAGCCATGTCATCGCTTCGATCTGCGACCTGTCAGTAATGCCAATGCTCTGGGCCTGTTCCCACACGCCTTCACGCTGGCGCTTCTCCAGCGCCGCAATCACTGCGGGAAACCGCGCGCCAAGATCCGGATCGCTGCGCGAGCCCATCATGATCTCCAGCAGCGCGATGGCGGGTGGGCGCTGCATCGCGTCCCAGGTCGCCATCGTGATCGCAAGAAACCGATCCATGCCGGGCTGTGTGTTGGCCAACAGGCGGGCGACATGGCGGTTCTGCTTCTCGGCGGCGTACTCAGCCACCGCGATCATCAGGTCCACCTTGTTCGGAAAGTGATGCAGGATTGCACCCCGGCTCGCGCCAGCCCGATCCGTCACAAGCTGTAGCGTGGTCGCGCCATATCCCGACTTCTGAAGGCACTCGATCGCGGCATCGATCAATCGCTTGCGCATGGCTGCCGTGCGCTCGGCATGAGGGCCGCGGATCGCCACGACGTTGTCGCTGTCCTTGGTTCGCGCCCCGCGCTTGCTTGCCATCTTCAGCTTCCACCAGCAGGCGACCACTCCGGCCACGCCATGAGCCACGATGGAAGATTGCCTGCGCAAAGTCCATAAGCGCCGCCCGGGCTTGGGCGGATCTGCCTGAATTTCAGGAGCGCGGCGGCGGCAATGTCGCAATATAGGCGATCACGTCCGCGCGAACGTGCGGATCGGCAATCGCCTTGGTCATCAGCGTGCCCGGCGCAAAATCCGCCGGCGCTTTCAGAAAGGTGTCGAGAGTCTCGGGCGTCCAGGCAAGGCCCGCCTTGGCTTTCAGGCCATCGCTGTAACCCGGGAAGGTCGCAACGCTTGCGACCGGCCGCCCGATCACGCCCCGCAGCGTCGGCGCGATCGACACCGCATGACACCCCTTGCATTCAGTCGCGTAGAATTCAGCGCCCGCTTCGGGATCGCCCGGCAGCGCATCGACAGATGGCGGCTGCGCCATAGCCACCGGCGTCGCCGCGATTGCCGCTGCAATGATGCACCCACGCAATCTCGCCATCGAACGCTCCATTCCAAGCCCCTCCGCCAACCTTACTTGCGACGTGGCCTTATTGACTACCTGACGCACTTACGGTCTAGTTGGACCGCAAAAGAGGCGCAAGGCCCGCGCGCAGCGCTTTGCGGAGGGAACACCGTTGGCTACCAAAGCAGGCCTCGTCTGCGCAACGCTTGCGATAACGGCGCTTCTCGGGGCGGCCACTTTTACAACCACGACGCCATCACCCGTCTGGGCGCAGGCGTCCACGCCCCTCGCCCCTGTCAAGGTCGGCGTCCGCAGGATCACCGAAACCCAGTATCGTCGCACCATCGCGGACGTCTTCGGCGCAGACATCAAGATCAATGCACGGTTCGAGCCGGAGAAACGCGAAGACGGCCTGCTCGCTGTCGGCAGCAGCCACCTCTCACTCACTGCATCCGGCTTCGAACAATACTTCGCCCTCGCCAGCTCGATCTCGGAGCAGGCCCTTGCCGAGCCACGGCGCGCAACCACCGTCACGTGCGCACCGAAAGATGTACGCAAGACAGACGAGGCCTGCGCACGCCAGTTTGTCGGCAGATACGGCCAGCAACTTTTCCGCCGCCCGCTCTCCGAAGCTGAAACAGCTGCGCGCCTCAAGACCGCGTCGGTCGGCACGCAGCAGTCAGGCGACTTCTACGCAGGCATCAAACTGGCTCTCACCAGCCTGCTGATGGACCCGGATTTCGTCTTCCGCATGGAAACGGCGGAGGCTGACCCCGCCAACCCCCGCGCCTACCGCCTCGACGGATATTCCAAGGCATCACGCATCTCGTACCTGCTGTGGGACACAACACCCGACGCGGAGCTACTAGCCGCGGCCAGCAGCGGCGACATCCACACGTCGGCCGGCCTCCACAAGCAACTCGACCGTTTGGTCGCATCACCACGCTTTGAAGATGGCGCGCGGGCGTTCTTCGCCGATATGCTGCAGCTCGATGGCTTCGACAACCTGATCAAGGATCCCGCCACTTATCCCAAATTCAATCAGGCCATCGCCGACAGCGCGAAAGAACAGACGCTGAAAACGACCATCGACCTGCTGGTCAGCAAAAAGCGTGATTACCGCGATCTGTTCTCCTCGAACGAGACCTTCATCAACCGCTACCTCGCCTCGGTCTATAAGGTGCCCTACAGCTCGTCGAACGACTGGGCGCCCTACACCTTCCCCGAATCGTCCGAGCGCGCGGGCATTCTCACGCAGGTCAGCTTCCTCTCGCTGTTCGCCCACCCCGCCGGCTCGTCCCCGACTCGGCGCGGCGTGAAGGTGCATGAGATCTTCATGTGCGAGCCCACGCCGGAGCCGCCCGCCGATGTGGATTTCTCGAAAGTGCAGGACAGCTCGAAAGGCACCGTCCGCGGCCGCCTGCTCGATCACATGGAAAACACCGGCTGCACCGCCTGCCATCGCCGCAGCGACCCGCCGGGCCTTGCGCTGGAACACTTCGACGGCCTCGGCCAGCTCCGCACGATGGAGAATGGCGCCCGCATCGATGTGAGCGCCGATCTCGACGGCAAGAAGTTCGAGGGCGCACAGGGGCTCGCGAAATATCTCCGCGATGATCCGAAAATCCCGGCCTGTCTGGTGCGGAACGTCTATGCCTATGGCGTCGGCCGCCCGACCGATGAACGGGACGAAGACTACATCGCCGACCAGACCGCCGCGTTCGCAAGCAGCGGATATGTTCTCCCGAGCCTGATGGCGCAGATCGCCTCCAGTCCGGAATTCTTCAAGCCGGTCATTCCCCGGCTTGCATCCCCATCCGCCGCCGCGAAGCCGCTTTAAGCCAGGAGCCGCTCATGTCTCTCCGTTTCAATCGCCGCTCACTGATGCGCGGACTGCTCGGCGGCGCCGGCGTCTGCGTCGGCCTGCCCGCGCTGGACACCTTCCTGAACGGGAACGGCACAGCTTACGCAGAAGGGGCAAAGCTCCCGACGCGCTTCGGCACCTACTTCTGGGGCCTCGGCCTGACCGACACGCCCACAGGCGGCACGCGCTGGGTGCCGAAGACCACTGGCGCCGGCTACGAGATCACGCCTGAACTCGCATCCCTGAAGTCGGTGAAGGACAAGGTCTCCGTCTTCTCCGGCTTCCGCGTCATCGGCGATGGCCGTCCCAACCTCGTCCACTGGAGCGGCCACGCTTCGATCCTCACTGGCATCGCCCCAGCCGGCTCGACCAAGTTTGACGGCCCGACCTTCGACACGAAGATCGCTGACGCCATCGGCGGCGGCACGCGCTTCAAGGTGCTGGATGTCGACGCCTCCGTCTCGCGCAAACCTGTCAGCTATTCCACGCGAACCGGCAACAGCTTCGCCACATCGGAAACGACGCCGCTTGCACTCTACGAGCGCATCTTCGGCGAAGGCTTCCAGGATCCGAACAGCGACAACTGGAAGCCCGATCCCTCCATCATGCTGCGCCAGAGCGTTCTCTCCGCGATCACCGAACAGCGACAATCCCTGATGGCCAATGTCGGCAAGGCCGACCAGGTCAAGCTCGACCAGTATTTCACCTCGCTCCGCGAAATGGAAAACCAGCTCGCAATCGGGCTGCAGAAGCCGGAGAAGTGCGAAGCCTGCGTCGTCCCACCGCCGCCGAAAGAGCCGCACCGCTCGGCATCCGTCGACGTCGTCAACGCCAACACCAAGGCGATGGCCAAGATGCTGGCCATGGCGATGGCCTGCAATCAGACGAAGGTCTTCAACTTCGTCCATACGGCCGGCTCATCCGAGACCTACATCGCGGGCGACTCCAAGATCTATCACCAGATCACGCACGATGAACCGACCGACGCAAAACTCGGCTACCAGCCGATGACCAGCAAGATCGCTGGCATGGTGATGCAGGCTTTCGGCGATTTCCTCGTCGAGATGGACGCGATCAAGGAAGGCGACGGCACGCTGCTCGATCACAGCCTCATCATGGGCTTCAGCGACACGGGTTACGCCAAGATCCATGCGATCGAGAACATTCCGATGTTCCTCGCCGGTGGCGCCAACGGCAAGCACAAGGCCGGCCAGCACATCGCCGCCAAGGGCGAATCCGTGACGCGTATCTCTCTCACGGCCCAGCAGCTGGTTGGCGCGCCCGTCGGCGAATTCGGCGCGGGCGGCATGAAGACGTCGCGCCCCATCACCGAAGTCATGGCGTAGGGGATCACCCGATGCGGTATTCAACCGGAACAGCCATAGCCGCTTTCGCGCTCGCCGCCGCCTTCCCCGCCGCAGCGTCGGCGGAATGGACGAAAACCTGGGTCGTCGAATGGAACGAGCCGGCCATGTATTATGGCGCCAAGAGCGGCGTCATCGATCCCGGCACGGATTGTCCGAAAGGCACGAACCCGGACATCGATTGGGTCCAGATCATGGTCAATGCGGGCTACACCCGCGAGGAAGCCACCTGGCTCCGCAATCCCGCGAACCCCACGCGCAGCCCGGTCCACGGCCAGAACCAGATGGCCTTCCGCGGCAAGGATCGCGCGAACGTCTATATCAATCCTACCTCCACGCCTGACCCGGGGCTGACCCCCGTTTCCGGCACGACCGGCGAAGGCGTCGATCTCGACGGCAACACGAAGAACGGCTTCACCGGCCTCGGCGGCGAAAAGGGCATCGACAACAATTTCTACAGGACCCTCGGTTGCTGGAAAACCTATCGCGGCCCGCAGCGCCTCTCCAGCGGCGCTCTCCAGTTCAACGACGCGATGCGCAACGGCTCGTGGACCACGGTGATCGTGGCCACGGGCAAGGGCGCCGATCCGATGAACGACAAGGACGTGAAGGTCGGCTTCTACATGAGCGCCGACAAGATCGTGAAAGACGGCAATGGCGGCGTCGCGCTCGACTACACCTTCCGCATCAAGCCGGATGCAAAGTACGAGGCTCTCTACACCGCCCGCACACAGAATGGCGTCATCGCCTCGACAGCCCCCTCCGACGTGATGCTGCGCGATCCCAGCTACTCTCAGGATCTCGATCTCCTGCGGGCCCGTATCAGCCTGAAGATGAAACCCGATGGCTCTCTGCAGGGTTATGTCGGCGGCTATCGCGCATGGGCGCCGGTTTACAAAGGCTGGGTCGATGCGCGCGGTCCCGTCATCGAAGCGCTGACCTGGGTGCAACTGCCGGGCGTCTATTACGCGCTCCAGCGCAATGCCGACTTCAGCCCCACCGGCCCCGCCGGCGAAAAGACCCACATCTCCTACGCGATGCGCGTTGACGCTCTTCCCGCCTTTGTCATGACGCCGGATGGCGGCAAGCAGGTGACGGAGATTGCGTCCTACAAGGCCAGCGCCCCGCCGCCGAGCAAACCATCGGCCACCACCTTCACAGTGATCGACGGCCTTGTGCCCGACCGCAACGCGAAGGTTCAGGCCGGGCCAACCGCCATCATCCTTCCGCCAACTGTCGCCCCCACCAGCGCCGGCCAATAGCCGCGAGGAACCGCATCGTGAACCTTCGTCTCTCAATCGCTGCTCCGCTCGCCGCCGCCAGCCTCGCGGCCGTCCTCCCGGTCTTTGCGCAGACGCCCCCCACCGCCTCTGCCGACGACATCAAGCCAATCCGCATTTCCGGCGTCGGTCTCCGGGTCAGCGATCTTGAGCGCTCGAAGAAATTCTACACCGAAGTCCTCGGGCTCAAGGTCAACGCAAAGGTCCCCGCGCAGGGCGAACCCGTCGAATACCTTCTCGGCCTGACCGGAGACATCCGCGCCGATACGCTCATCGTCATCCGCAAGGGCGAGGTCGCCCCCGGCGCCACGGAGTTCGGCAATATCGTCATCGTGGTCCCCGACGGCCGCAAGATGGCCGAGCGCGTCGCCGCCGCCGGCTATCCGCCCGCCAAAATTGTGGACGGCACAAACATCGTCCGCGACCCGGATGGCTACAAGATCGAGCTGTATCAGCGCCCCGCGCCCAAGCCCTGATACGGTCCGCCCCCGAAACGCAAGTTCGCCGCTTGCATCCGCGCCAATACCCCGCTGCTATGCGCCAAAGCACGGGACCCGGACATGCGCGCACTCCTTTCGGCCTTCTTCCTCCTCACCGCCTGCACCACAGCCCAGCCGCCGGCGCCAGCCTCACAGCTTCCCGCCAACAACAATCCGCTCCAGATGAACCGCGACGCCGCCGCATCGCGCGGCCCGGTGCGCAACCTCACCGCGCAGCCCGGCGATGAAATCGTCACCATCCGCTACTGGAAGATCAAGAAGGGCACATTCCCGCAATTCCTCGAGGCGTCGGAAAAAGGCATCTGGCCCTTCTTCGAAAAGATCGGCGCCCGCATCGTCGGCATGTGGCAGGTGATCCCGCCCCCAAACGGCAAGCAGGCCTCGCCCGACTATGACGAAGTCTATCTCACCACGCGCTATGCCAGCGTCGAACACTGGGCCGCCACGCGCGACGCTGCCGCGATGGGCGGAGACGGGCCAGACTATGCCGCCCTGCAGGCCGCCCTCGCCGTGCGCCAGTCGCTGACGCTGGAGACAAAGGTGACATTCCTGCGCGGCGCAACAGGCCCGCTCGGCCCGGTCTATATGCCGGGCACCGGAGAGAAATTCGTCGAAGCGCCCTAGCTACTTCGCGCAGCTCTCCGGCTTGATCTCGACCCGCGTGAACTTCACGCCGACCTGGCCAATATTGGTAATTGCGTGCGGCCCCTCCGGCCCGGACCAGACGGCGCGATATCCGCCGGTGGGCTCGATATCATTGTGCGACACCTCGATGAACTTGCCGTCCTCCATCCGGTATTGCGTGTAGCGAAACTTGCCGCCGCCATCCCCGCCGGTCTCGCCCATGATGACGCTCGGCAGCGCATGAATGTGGATCGGCTCGGTCGCCAGCGCAGGCAGATTGATCTCAAGTATCCGCACATGCTCGTCCTCGAACAGCACGCGATGCGAATACGGCGCGGCCGCCACGGCGTCATAGGGATAGCTCGCCGGATTGCAGAACATCGGCTCGGGCGGCAAAGGCTGCTGCGCCAGTGCCGGAGCCGCCAAACCCAGCATCAAGATCGCAACTCCAAGCATCCGCATGGCCGTCTCCTGCAGCAACCTGCCCGCGATTAAGCCCCCGCCTTTCAGGCCCCGCAAGCAGCCAAGCCATCCCGGCTCCTCACAAAACCGCGCTTGACCTCGCCGCTCCGGCATGGATTAGCCAGCGACGGAGCCAATGCCATGTCCAACCCCGTCTTCCGCTACGCCGCCGCAACAGACACGTCCGCGCTCGTCGCCTTGATCGAGTTAGCCTATCGCGGCTCCGACGCTGCCGGCAAATGGACGTCGGAAGCCCACCTGCTCACCGGCCCACGCACCAATCACGAGGAAATAGACGGCCTCATCGCCCGTGATGACACGCGCTTCCTGCTCGCCGAGAGCGACGGCAAGCTTGTCGGCTGCTGTCTCCTCCAGGGCCTGAGCCCCGAGCCTTCGGGCGGGCAGACCATCAACGCCGCATATTTCGGCATGTTCGCCATCCAGCCCGGCGCACACGGCACAGGTCTCGGCAAGCAGGTGATCGCAGAAGCAGAACGCCGCGTGCAGGATCTCTGGCGCGCCAACCAGATGGTGATGACTGTCATCAACGTCCGCACGGCGCTCATCGCCTGGTATGAACGCCGCGGCTACCGCCTGACCGGCGCAACTCTGCCCTTCCCGTTCACCGAAACCTCGGGCGAGACCACACGCGATTTCCACCTAGCAGAAATGCGGAAAAGCCTCGCATGAGATACGTCGCCCTCCTTCGCGCGGTGAATGTCGGCGGCCGCAAGGTCACGATGAAAGAGCTGAAGGAGATGGCCGGCGGCATCGGTTACGAGAACGCGCGAACGCTGGTTGCCAGCGGCAATCTCGTCTTTGACACAAAGAAAACGCCAGACATCAAACTCGAAACGACGCTCGAAACGGCCATCGAGAAGACCTTCAACCTCTTCTCGGAAGTCATGGTCCGCAACCCGGACGAATGGACCGCCATCATCAAGGCCAATCCGTTCCCGAAGAAAGCCAAGGAAGACCCCGCGCATCTCGTCTGCCTCGTCTGCAAGACAGCGCCCGACGCCAAGGCAATCGATACCTGGCTCGAAGGTTTCCGCGCCAAATACGACAAGGGCGAAAAGCTGAAAATTGTCGGCCGCGAAATCTACATCGACTATGGCGACTCCATTGGTGAATCGAAGCTGATCCTTCCGAAAAAGCTCGTCACCGGCACAGCCCGCAACTGGAATACCGTGCTCAAGCTCGAAACCATGCTGCACGACTAGGGCGCCCGCGAAAAATTCCTCGCAAGCACCGCGCCTCCGACTGGATTTCGCCACGAAATCGCGTCTCACTCCGTGCATTGGGAAAAGCTGGGGAGCTTGCCTTGAAACGCCTTCTTCTGACCGTGCCGCTTGCAGCGGCTCTGGGCGCGTGCGCCACCGAGGATCTCGAAGCCTTCGCCAACGGCCTCAGCATGGTCGCAACCGACCTCGACGCCGACATCAACGCGCCATGTCCAAACGGCATGTTCCGGCAGTTTGCGCCCGACACCGTGTCCGTCAGCGGCTACTCCGCCTACCCGGCCAATCCCTATGCCCAGGTCGGTTACCGGCTGAACCCGCTGGGTGGCTATTCGTATTGCGACTACCCGATCGGCGTCGGGTATTACGATGACCATCACCGCCACAGCGATCACGACCGCCGCCGTGATGATCGTAGCGATGACGAATACACCGATGGCTATCGCGACGGTTACCGTGACGGGCGGCGCGACGACTAGCGTCCGCCACGCTGTCCCGCTAGAACGCCGGCATCGGGAGGCTGGCGCCATGATCCTTGAAACCATCGAAGTGGGCGGCTGCCGCTCCTACATTCTCGGCTGTCCGAAAACCAACATCGCCGCCGTCATCGACCCGGAGATAAGCGCCATCGAGCGCTATCGCGGCCTCGCCTCGAAGCATGGCCTCGCCCTCCGCTACGCCATCGACACGCACACGCACGCCGATCATTTCTCCGCCGCCCGCGAGATCAGCAAAGCGCTCGGCGCGCAGGTGGTGATGAGTCATCTTTCCGCGGCGCCCTTCGTCGATCTGCGCCTCGACGATGGCGACCTGCTGATCGTCGGTGATCTCCGCATCCAGGCCATGGCCACGCCCGGCCACACAGCAGACAGCACCTGCCTCGTCGTGAACAGCGCGGACGGGCAACACGTCTTCACCGGCGACACGCTTCTCATGGGCGGCACCGGCCGAACCGACCTGCCCACGGGCGATCCGGAACGCCTTTACGAAAGCCTGTTCGAGAAACTGCTGAAGCTCGACCCGGCCACGCAGATCCACCCCGCCCACGAATACAAGGGCCGCACAGTCTCCACGATCGGCGAAGAGATCGCTACCAACCCGCGCCTCCAGAAAACCGACCGCGCCGAATTCGTCGCCATGATGCGTACCCTCAACATCCAGGCCCCCACCCACTTGACCGAAGCCCTGCGCGTGAACATGAGCGGCAAGAAATCCGTCGCCCAGCTTCTCGCCGAAGCCACGTCGGCCACGCCCTTCATGTCGATATCCGAACTCTCCACACGCATAGCCGCGCGCCAGAACAACCTCATCGTCCTCGATGTCCGCGAGCGCGACCAGTTCGATGCCGGCCACATGCCCGGCGCAACGTTCCTGCCGCGCGGCCAGCTCGAATTGCGCGTCAACGACGCCTTCCCCGACCCCACCGTCCGCATCGTCGCCGTCTGCGAGTTCGGCAAGATCTCGACCCTCGCCGCCTCTACCCTTCGCTCGCTGGGATACATGCACGCCACCGCACTCGACGGCGGGATGAAATCCTGGCGCGAAGCGGGGCTGGCCATCGAGAAATAGATCGGCGGCCCTGCCCCGCCTCTCGCCTTCCGCTCACCGATCCTTCATGATCGCACGCGACGCTATGGCGTTCACGGGGGGCTTTCATGAAACTGAGACCGGCAATAGTCGCGCTCGCCGCCGCGCCCGCGCTCGGCGCGTGCACCACCGATGAACTGGCGCTGTTAGGCACGGCCCTCTCGCTCTACAGCGACCTCGAATACCTCGACGGCGACTGCGGCTTCGGCCTGCACAAATATTACGACCGGGAAGGCCACCATCACTGCTCAATCAGCGACGACGAGTATCATCAGG
>DAIRES010000346.1:0-2249 GCA_036795465.1 Hyphomonadaceae bacterium | reverse complement strand
TGACCGAGCGTCTGGAAAAAGTCTTCTCGCTGATGGAAGGCGAGATCGGCATGCTTCAGATGGAGCGCAAGATCCGCAACCGCGTGAAGCGGCAGATGGAGAAGACGCAGCGCGAGTACTATCTCAACGAGCAGATGAAGGCGATCCAGCGCGAGCTTGGCGACGGTGATTCCGGCGGCGGCGAGCGTGACGAGATCGGCGAGCTCGAAGAGAAGATCGCCAACACTCCGATGTCGGACGAGGCTCGCGCCAAGGCCGAACAGGAAGTGAAGAAGCTGCGCCAAATGTCGCCGATGTCTGCGGAGTCCACCGTCGTCCGCAACTATCTCGACTGGATGGTCTCGCTCCCGTGGGGCAAGAAGAAAGAAGTCGTCAAAGACCTTCAGGTCGCTGAAGACGTCCTCAACGCAGACCATTACGGCCTCGAGAAAGTCAAAGAGCGGATCCTCGAATACCTCGCGGTGCAGACGCGCGCCAACAAGGTTCGCGGTCCCATCCTGTGCCTCGTCGGCCCTCCGGGCGTCGGCAAGACCTCGCTCGGCAAGTCGATCGCCAAAGCCACGAATCGCGACTTCGTTCGCGTGTCGCTCGGCGGCGTGCGTGACGAAGCCGAAATCCGCGGTCACCGCCGCACGTATATCGGCTCCATGCCGGGCCGCGTGATCCAGTCGATGAAGAAAGCGAAGACGGGCAATCCGCTCTTCCTGCTCGACGAGATCGACAAGCTCGGCCAGGACTATCGTGGTGACCCGTCATCGGCCCTGCTCGAGGTCCTCGACCCCGAACAGAACGTCAACTTCAACGACCACTATCTCGAAGTCGACTACGACCTGTCGGACGTGATGTTCATCACCACGGCCAACAGCCTCAACATGCCTCAGCCGCTTCTCGACCGGATGGAGATCATCCGCCTCGAAGGCTACACCGAGGATGAGAAGGTCGAGATCGCCAAGCGCCACCTCGTGCCGAAAGTCATCGAGAACCACTCCCTGCGCGAAGGCGAATGGACGGTCGAGGATTCAGGCCTGCGTGACTTGGTCCGTTACTACACCCGCGAAAGCGGCGTCCGCTCGCTCGAGCGCGAGATTGCGAAACTGGCCCGCAAGGCCGTTCGCGAAATCGAACTCAAGAAGGCGACCTCCGTCACGGTCACGGCTGAAAACCTCGACAAGTATGCCGGCGTGCGGAAGTACCGCTATGGCATGGCTGATCGCGAAGATCAGGTCGGCGTCGTCACAGGCCTCGCCTGGACCGAAGTCGGCGGCGAACTGCTCACTGTCGAAGCTGTCCAGATGTCTGGCCGCGGCCGCACCACGGTCACGGGCAACCTGAAGGAAGTGATGAAGGAATCCATCCAGGCGGCGCACAGCCTCGTTCGCTCGCGCGCTGTCCAGTATGGCATCCGTCCGCCTGTCTTCGACATGACGGACATCCACGTCCACGTGCCGGAAGGCGCAACTCCGAAGGATGGCCCGTCGGCGGGTATCGCGATGACGACCGCAATCGTCTCGCTGCTCACCGGCAACCCGATCTCGAAAGACGTCGCCATGACGGGTGAGATCACCCTGCGCGGTCGCGTCCTCCCGATCGGCGGCCTGAAGGAGAAACTACTCGCGGCTCTGCGCGGCGGCATCAAGACGGTGCTGATCCCGGAAGAGAACGAGAAGGATCTCGTCGACCTGCCGGACAGCGTGAAACAGGGCCTCACCATCGTGCCCGTGTCCACGATCGATCAGGTTCTCGCGCGCGCCCTCGTGCGCCCGCTGACCCCGATCCAGTGGAGCGAAAGCGACGAAGCCGCCTACCGCGCCGAACTCCTCGGCCGCGGCGGCCCCAAAGGCTCGGAAGCCCAGCTTCCGCACTGATCTGAAACACTGAAGTTGAAAGGCCCGCTGGAAACAGCGGGCCTTTTGCTTCCAACTCACCGCCATCGATCTCTTTCCTCCTCCGCGCAAAGCGCGGGGGAGGTGGATTGCGCGCTCTTGCGCGTAAGACGGAGGGGGCGAGTCACAAGCGTGATGTCGAGAATGAGGGATAGGGCGATATCGAATTCGTAGGACGGTGAAAATTCTTCGCTCCTGAATTCAACCCACTAGCCAACAAAGATGGGGGATAGCGCCCTCCAGATTCAACCGGGCCCTGAGCCGGGGTTATTATCCAACCCATGACACGGCACAAACACGCGCAAACTGGACTGGTAACCCCGCAGCTTCCTCAGCAATGGCTGACAGCTGCGCTGCGCGTATTTG
>DAIRES010000101.1:9967-11537 GCA_036795465.1 Hyphomonadaceae bacterium | reverse complement strand
CCCAGAGCATCAAGGGTGATCTGCGTAACAGGCCTGCTCACGCAGCCCTGGATCCCGGCTTGCGCCGGGAAGAGCGGTGAATCACTCACCGCCACAAACAAAAACGCGGCCGCCTAGGCAGCCGCGCTCAAAATCAAAGCCCACCCCAACTCGCCACCCGCGAGGCCGCGCCCGCGCGCCTACTCCACCACCAGCGGCTTCACCAGCTCGGCTTCCTTCGCGCACCACGCCGCATCCGGCTTCGCGCCCGAAGCCCGCGCAGCATCGATCTCTCCCCGCGCCTTCGCCATCACAGCCGTGAACTCGCCAGACGATTGCAGCGCAGCGAACACGCCGGCCGCATTCGTCCGCCCCGCCTCGATCGCGCTCATGTTGTGAACGCCGCAAACCACCCGGCTTTCGCCATAAGCCCGCCCGCGCGCCAGCACAGCGCTCGCCCGATCCGGCGCGAGTTGCGCCACCACAAGTCCCGCCATCCAACCAAGCGAGGCATGCCCCGACGGATAGTCAAAACTCTTCGAAAGCGCGTCAGCCTTCTCGATGCAGGTATTGTTCGGGGTGTTGTGCAGATAGGGCCGCGTCCGCTTGTAAATCTGCTTCGCCCCTTCGGCCGCTATGCCGGCATCGAAAGTCGTGCGCGCCAGAATGCCCATAAGCGTGGGCGAATTTTCCGGCGTCAGGCTCACGCCCACCGCGCAGGAAAAATCGGCGATCAGGTCCTTCGGCAGATAGGAATTATCGCTCTGCGCCAGCTTCCACCGATCCGATCCCTCAAGCGCGCGGGTGTCGCGGAAAATCTTCCAGTCCAGATCATTACGCGCCTGCCCCTCCTTCGGCGCCGGCGGAATGGTCGCAAAAGCATCCGGCCGCGTCGCCGTCGTCAGGAACCCGCCGCTGATCGCCGCCGGTTTCGCCTCGCCAGCCATGGCTGGCGCCTGTTGCGCAACAGCCGAGACCGCACTCGGCCCGCCCGCGCAGGCAACCAGAACAGACAGTCCCATCGCCATCGCCGCATAAGCTGCCGCTTCAGCCTTCATCGCCCTCTCCCACGGACCAGTCTCGCCCGACGCCACCTAGAAACGGAAAAGCCGGTTGAGCAAGCACATTGCCGCCGCTTCGGCCCGCATGCCAAACTCATTCCCACAGGAAACCGGGGGAACTCGCGAATGATTGAACACCAGCTCGACATCGCCACCAGAGATGGCGCCAGCTCCACTTTTATCGTGCATCCGGATCGCAACGGCCCCTTCCCCGTCATCGTCTTCCTGATGGACGCCCCCGCCATCCGCGAAGAACTCCGCGACATGGCCCGACGCTTCGCCAGCTCCGGCTATTACGTGATGCTGCCGAATCTCTATTATCGCTCCGGCGTCATGGAGATCGGCCCGCTCTCGCAGGATCCGAACGATCCTTCCCGCAAACGCATGTTCGATCTGATGAACACGCTCGAAATCCCGATGGTCCTCAGCGATGTCGATGCAATGCTCGCCTTCGCAAAGAACGACCCCGCCGCCAATGCGAACAGCGTCGGCACGGTCGGCTATTGCATGAGCGGCCGCTTCGCCGTGTG
>DAIRES010000101.1:0-9867 GCA_036795465.1 Hyphomonadaceae bacterium | reverse complement strand
ATGCGAACAGCGTCGGCACGGTCGGCTATTGCATGAGCGGCCGCTTCGCCGTGTGCGCAGCGGGTCATCGTCCCGAATGCGTGAAAGCGACCGCCTCGATCTATGGCGTCCGCCTCGTCACCGAAAGCAGCGACAGCCCACACCTGATCGCGAAGCAGTCACCGGCCGAATTCTACTTCGCCTGTGCCGAACGCGATCATTGGGCGACGCAGGAAATGGTCGATCAGCTCGTGAAGGATCTCAAAGGTGCCAATGGCGAAGTCGAGCAATACCCCGACACCGACCACGGCTTCGCTTTCCCGAAACGCCCCGCCTACAACAAGCTAGCCGCTGAACAACATTGGGAACGCGTGCTGAGCCTGTTCGCGCGCCGCCTGCGCTGATCAGTATTCGAACAGCTTGGCGTCCCGCTCAGCGCGCTTGCGAGACGCTTCGAGAACATGAGCGACCAGCGCCTTCTTCGCGCCCTTGCCCTTCAGCAGGTTGGCGGGATCGAGGTGATGCTTCTGCACCAGCACACGCAATTCCTGCGCATCGAACTTCATCAGCCGCGCCTCGAATTCCTCAGGCGTGCCTTTCCTGAACTCGATGAATGGATGGAAGCCCTCGATGCTGCGTTCAGCCAGCCGCCGCTCGGCAAGCTCCTGTCCGAACTTCGCGACGACGTCTTCGAGCTTCTTTCCGAAAGCGGGATTGTTCACCGCTTCGTCGGTGACGATCTTGAACATGCTCGACAGCGTCTTGTCGATCATATCAACCCCACCCGCTCCCTGAACTCGCCAGCGAACTTGCGGATCACGGCAGCCGCATCGCCATACTTCTGCTCAAGCGTGCGCTTGTGATCCGACCACTCGGCCGCGCGCGCGATCTGCTCGGCCTGCGGGATGCGCGTCTCGAACACGTTGAACTGATCCTTCAACAGCGCCGCCTCGCTCTGGTGCAGCGAGTTGCCCGCTTCGTACTTCGTGATCAGCGTGTAGATCCGATCGTCCGTAAACCGCCGCTGCTCCATCGAACGCAACGCGCGCTTGCGGAACGCGAAGATGCCAAGCCGCGAGACGTAATCCGGAATGGTCGGGATCACGATGAACTCGGACAATTCGATCGCCGCTTCCGCGAACATCGAAATGCCCGGCGGGCAATCGAACAGCACTAGGTCGTAACTATCCGCCACGTTCTCGATCGCCGAATGCGTCAGCCGCGAAAACCGCGTGTTGAGCTGCCGGATATCAAAACCCTGGCTGACCCATTTCTCGAGCGCGTGGCGTTCGATGTACCGGAACTCCGGCGTCGAGATCAGCAGGTCCAGCGAGGGCTCGCCAGCAATGTCGCTCACCCGGTTCGCAACGAACTCGCGAAAGAAGCGCGGCTCGCCGCCGTAAACGTACTGATTGAAATACTCGTCGATCGTCCGGTTCGCCTGGCGCAGTTCGACCCAACGATCCTGACCCGCGAGCATCATCGAAACGTTCGATTGCGGATCGAGATCGATCACCAGAACGCGCAAGCCCTCGGACGCCAGCGTCTCGGCAAGGCTGGCAACGGTGGTCGATTTACCCACGCCGCCCTTCATGTTCACGACGGAAACGGTGCGCGGCGCCACCGGCTAACTCCACTGGTCGATCAGGAAAACCCGTTCCAAAAGGCGTCGGCCGGTTCGGCCCGCAGGTCAAGGCGTCGGTCCGCCCAAGCGTCGATTACAACCGGGAAATGCGCAGCAGCTATTTCTTTTTGCCGTCCGGCGGCTCGGTCGGGAACGGGTTCACGCCTGGCGTCAGGTAGATCAGCCCGGTCTCTTCCTGATACCGCTTTTCCTCCGCCTCGCGCGCCAGCCTCGCCTTGCGCAGCGCCCGCAGCTCTTCCTGCTCGGCCATTCCGGCAGCGATCTCCGGCTCGGCCCATTTGTTGGGCATGAACCAGACGCCAAGGCCCACGATCAGGCCCATCACGACGATCAAATAGTTCAGGTATTTCCAGCCGAAGATTTTCGGGTCCCAACGTAGCTGCACGGCCCTGTCTCCTCGCATCAAACCGGTTTCAGTTCCGGCGGGACAAACTTCTCGCGCATCGTCACCAGCTCCTCGGCGATCGAGGGATGCAATGCGCAGGTACGGTCAAAGTCGGCCTTTGTCGCGCCCATCTTCACCGCGATCGCCACGGCCTGGATGATTTCCGGCGCATCCGGTCCGACGATGTGGACGCCGACAACGCGCTCGTCCTCGGCCCGCACCACGATCTTCATTAGCACACGTTCCTCATCCCCCGTGAGCATGTCTTTCATCGGGCGGAACTTCGTCTTGTAAATATCGACAATCCCGTACTTTTTCCGGGCCTCCGCCTCGGTCAGCCCCACCACGCCCACGGGCGGCTGGGCAAAGACGGCGTGGGGAACATCAGCATGGTCGAAGCTCGTCGGCCGATTCATGAACTCGCTCTGCGCGAAAGCCTGCCCCTCGCGGATCGCCACGGGCGTCAGGTTGAGCCGGTTGGTCACATCGCCGATGGCGAAGATATTCGCGACGCTGGTGCGCGAGCTGTCGTCAACCACGACCGCGCCATGCTCATCCAGCTTCACGCCGGCCTTCTCCAGCCCAAGGCCCTCGGTATGTGGATTGCGCCCGACCGCAAACAGCACCTTGTCGCCCGCCGCGCTCTCGCCGTTCGAGAGATGGACGCGGAACTTCTCGCCCTCCTTCTCGATACGAACGGGCGACGCGTTGGAGATGACCTTCACGCCCTTGCGCTTCAGCTCTTCGTGAACATGCGTGCGCACATCCTCGTCGAAACCGCGCAGCACGGTTTCCTTGCGGATCACCATGCACACCTTCACGCCCAGCCCGCTCATGATGCCGGCGAACTCGACAGCGATGTATCCGCCTCCAACGATGACGATGTGCTCGGGAAGCTTGTCGAGATGAAACATCTCGTTGGACGTGACCGCCAGTTCGATGCCTTCAACATCCTTCGGCATAGCAGGGCTTCCACCCGTAGCGATCAGGATCTTGTCCGCCGTCACCGTCTTGCCGGACTTCACCAGCTTCACGGTGTGCACGTCGATCAGCTCGGCGCGATCATCCACCAGTTCCGCTCCCGCATTGCGCAGGTTGCGCGCGTAGATGCCGGAGAGCCGGTCGATCTCGCGATGCATCTTGTCCATGAAAAGGTTGTGGTCGTAGCTCGCGCCTTCGATCTTCCAGCCATAGCCCTTCATGTGCTCAAGGCTGCGACCGAACTCGCTGGCATAGACCATGTACTTCTTGGGAATGCAGCCGCGCACCACGCAGGTTCCGCCCGCGCGATACTCTTCCGCCACCAGCACCTTGGCGCCCGTCATGGCCGCCAGCCGGGACGCACGCACGCCGCCGGAGCCCGCGCCGATCACGAACAGATCGTAGTCATAGGCCATCAGGAACCCCTGGCTGCAGGCGTCCATATCTAGGGCGTCTGCGGGCTACACAAAAGTGCGGTTCCCGGACTATCGGCGCTCGGCAACAGAAAAGGGCGGCTCCGGCATCCCGGAACCGCCCCATCCTGTCTCGAAAAGCCTTGGGCTATTTCACCGCCAGCGGCCATGCCGGGCCGACGCCGCTTGCGGGCTGGCCAGCCGTATCGCGGGCGAACGTGTAGAGCGGCTTGCCCTTGTACGCCCACATCTTCGCGCCATCGTCGCGCGTCACGACGGTCCAGGCGCCATCGTCCTTCGCGTCGGCAGCGGCAGCCAGCGGCGGCCAGTTCGTGGCGCACTGGCCGTTGCAGGCCGATTTGCCCGGCGTTGTATCACGCGCAAACGTGTAGAGCGGCTTTCCATCCGGCGCGACGAACGCGCCGTCCTTTTCCGACACGCCCGGAGGCGTGGCCCAGGCGGCGCCCATCAGCGCCAGCGCGCCTGCCGTCATCAGTCCAGCGAGGATCCGCATGTGTCTCTCCAGCTTGTTCCCGTCAGTGTGGGAGCAACCGGAAAACTATCACTCAGGCCCGGCGAGACAATGCCCGGAACGCAGCCGTGATCGTTGGGCGATGCGGGGTCAGTTCGGAAGCGCAGGCGCCGGGGCAGCGCCCGGCGGCAGGGCCGGAGCTGCCGGAGCCGGCGCGGGCGGCACGGGCCAGACCGCGCGCAGATCGGCAAGCGCCTTCACGCCGGCTTCTTGCGCCATCGCCTGGAACTGCTCCGAGCCCTTCTGGCCTACGACCTGGATCTTCTCCTGGATGGCCTTGCCTTCCTTGGAGGTGACGAACTTCACCAGAAGCTCGAGTTCCTTGACGTTGAATTCGTCGGTGAAAGACGTGACCAGCGCTTCCTTGATCGCCGGGGTCGCGTCTTCGAGGTTCTTGGTGATGCCCATCAGCACCTGACGCGCCTGCTCGGGCGAAAGGCCATCCTGCTGCATCATGCCCTGAACCTGCTGGTAGGCGATCTGCTGCATGCCTTCGCCGTCAAGCGGGATCGGAACGCCGGCCTCGACCAGCTTGGTGGCGAGGCGGACCTCGGCAGCCGGCGGGCCGGAGGCCGGTTGGCAGGCCGTCAAGGCAACGGCCGCAGCCACAACCGCAATCACCGTTCTGCTCATCTCGTGTTCCCTGTCCGTAATTCTTTGTCTTCCGGGGCGGGGCCCGCTTGTGGCGAGGCGTTTAGCATCCGTCGCCCGTATTCCATAGGACTTTCCGGTCGCAGGAGCGTTACCGCTTCCCGACCAGCCGCGCCCCACCAGCTTCCCCAACGATCACCTGATCCGCATAACCGATGAACAGCCCGTGCTCGACCACGCCCGGTATGTCATCCAGCGCCTCGCCCAGCGCCTTCGGGTCGGGAATCACGCCGCATGAAAGGTCAAGGATCAGATGCCCGCCATCGGTGTGCAGCAGGCTTTCCCCGGTCGCCATTCGCCATGAGCTGGGCGCCTGCCCGAGGCCAAGGGATGCGATGTGATGATGGATGCGGCGGCGGGTCAGCTCCGACCCGAACGCGTTGACCTCGATCGGCAACGGAAACTTGCCGAGCGATTTCACTTCCTTGCCCGCATCCGCGATCACGACCATCCGGTCGGACGCTTCCGCGATTATCTTCTCGCGCAGCAGAGCCGCACCGCCGCCCTTGATGAGGTTGAGCGCAGGATCGAACTCGTCCGCGCCATCGATCGTCAGATCGATCCGCTCCAGTTCATCCGGCACGACGATGCGGATGCCAAGCGAACGCGCCAGTTTGTCCGTTGCTTCGGAGGTCGGCGTACCCACGATCTTCAGCCCAGCCTTCACCCGCTCGGCCAGCAGCCGCACAAAGATCGCAGCTGTCGATCCGGTACCCAGCCCGAGGATCATGTCCGGCTCGACCAGTTTCAGCGCAGCCTCGGCGGCGTTCTGCTTTGCGATGTCAGACATGGTCAGCCCCTCTTCCTCGCGGCCTCTTAAGCTGGAATCAGGTTGCGCGACCAGTGCGGCCCAGCGTCAGGTTTTCTCGCCGGTTGCGGCGCGGGCGCCGGCCGTCATCATCTGCATGAAGCTGTCGGTCGCCTGACCGCCCATGGAGTACCACTGCTTCAGGTAGAATTCCGGGCTGACCATCTCGATGTTCTGCTCGATGCGCTGCTTGACCGAATTTACCAGCGCCTCGTTGACGGGCCGGATGTCCGGCAGGCCGAGGAAAGCGCGCGCTTCCTCCGGCGTGCACTCGACGGTGATATTCATCTTCATGGCAGTCTCCTACGCCTTCCGGCGGTATGCACTATTCCAGCGCTTTGGGGAACTTCGGCAACGAGGCGAAGTCTTCCGGCACGTGCTGGCGAATGACTTTTGCCCCGGTGGCCTCCGCTAGCGCCTCGACCTTGTCCATGGACGCCAGCGTCTGCTCCCGGTTGAAATTGAAGGCCGGCACGGTGCGTTTCTTGCGCGCCTCGGCCAGGTGCCACATGTCGCCCGTCAGCAGCACCTTGCCTGATCTGGCGGTGGTCAACAGCAACACAGCATGACCTGGCGTATGTCCCGGCGCCTGCACGATGATCGCCGAGCCGTCGCCAAACACGTCATAGTCGCCATCGCCTTCGATCAGCTTTGTCTTCGCCGACTCCAGCGCCGCATAGTTTGAAAAATCCGGCTCCTTGCGCGCCTCGTCCCGGAACATCCAGTCGCGTTCGTCCTTGTCGACGATCCATGTCGCTCCGGCGAACAATGCTGCATTGCCAACATGGTCGTAGTGACTGTGGGAGATCGAGAAGTAATCAATGTCCGCCGGCGCCACGCCAAGCTCAGCCAGCTGCTGCTCAAGCGTCTCTTTCTGCGTCACCGTTTCCGTGGCGCCCTTTTCCGCAGGCGCAGCAGCAAGCGCGGGCGATATGCCTGCATCCCAGATCAGGTCGCCTCTTTGATGGCGGACCAGATAGCAGGGATCGACAAGGTCCCGCGCCTTGCCATCATAGGCATGCTCGTCAGAAAACATCGCCGCGTCCTTGACGTGGAACCGCCCGCAATCAATCGCGAACAGCTTCACGGCGGCGACTTCCTTGGTCAGCTCCGGCACGACGGTCGCCTGCACGCGCGCGTTCTCCTCGCACGCAGCAAGCGCGAGCACCGCGAGACCGATCACCAGATGCTTCATCGCCGCTTCTCCTCGCGGATTCGGGCGCAATGTCAGCGCGCGCCCCTGCCCGGTCAAGGCGACCCCCGATCGCACAGTATTGCCGCTCTGAATAATGCCGCCCAGTTTCATCCGGATATAATTGACAGATGATTTTACCCGGACGATATACCCGCCCAACAGGAGGCTGCTTCCATGACACCAACACCCGCGGCCATCGCCTTCGAGGGCGACAAACGCATCGCCGCTGGCGACCTGATCGATGTCGCCATGGCCGTGCGCAAGCGCGCCGCCAAGCCAACGCATGAGAATATCCAGGTGTTCGATTACACGACGGGAAAGACCCTGCACCTCGATTTCAGCGGATCGGAGAAGGATTTCCGCACCAGGTTAGCCGCCGCCTCGCCTGCAGCCGTGTCATCCGCCATCGAGGAAACGTCGCCCGCAGCGCCGCGCGGACCGGGACGACCGAAATTGGGTGTGGTGCCGCGCGAGGTCACGCTGCTTCCCCGCCACTGGGACTGGCTCAATGCCCAACCAGGAGGCGCCTCCGTCGCCTTGCGCAAGCTCGTCGAGGAAGCACGCAAGACGCGTGGCCAAAGCGACACATTGCGCGCACGGCAGGAAGCGGCCTATCGCTTCCTTTCCGCCATCGCTGGGGACTGGCGCAACTACGAGGAAGCTAACCGCGCACTGTTCGCCGGCGACGCTGTTCGCTTCCGGGATCTCACTGAGTCCTGGCCGATCGACGTTCGCGACCACGCCCGTCATCTCGCCTCCGCCGCTTTTTCCTCCCGCAAGACCTGATCGGACCCGTTCGTGACCGACACGCTCGAAACCGCAAAGGCGCCCCTGCAGGCGCGGACAACACCGGCCAAGCCACTGTGGCGCACCTTCCTGGTGTTCCTGACGCCGATGATGCTGGCCAACGTGCTGCAATCGCTGTCGGGCACCATCAACAACGTCTTCCTCGGGCACATGATCGGTGTCGAGGCGCTTGCCGCCGCCACCGTGTTCTTCCCGGTGATGTTCTTCTTCATCGCCTTCGTCATGGGCCTCGGCGCGGGCGCATCGATCTTGATCGGACAGGCTTATGGCAAGGGCGACCACGAACGCGTGCGAGCAATTGCAGGCGCGACGCTGGCCCTGTCACTGATCTTCGGCATCATCGTCGCGATCTTCGGCGGCATCTACGCTGACGAGCTGATGCACTGGCTGCAAACGCCCGCGGACATCGTGGACGAAGCGGTCAAATACGCCCGCATCATGATGGTGACGATGCCGGCCTTCTTCATCTTCATCCTCTTCACATCGATGCTGCGCGGCGTCGGCGACAGCGTGACGCCACTGTGGACACTGGCCTTCTCGACCTTCATCGGCCTGATCGTAACGCCCGCCCTGATCGAAGGCTGGTTCGGTCTGCCGAAGCTTGGCGTTGCCAGCGCAGCGGTCGCCTCGCTTGTTTCGATGGTGTTCGCGTTGATCTGGCTTGGCTGGTACCTGCTCCGCCGGAAACACCCTCTCGCACCGAGCGCCGCCTTCATCGCCAGGATCAGGCTTGATCCGAAAGTGCTGGGCCTCGTCCTGCGCCTCGGCGTGCCTACGGGCATTCAGATGGTCATCATGGCTGTTGCAGAACTCGCCCTGCTCGGCCTTGCCAATGGCTATGGCTCAAGCGCCACGGCCGCCTACGGCGCGATCAACCAGATCCTCGCCTATGTGCAGTTCCCCGCCATGTCGATCGGCATCGCCGCATCGATCCTGGGGGCGCAAGCCATCGGCGGCGGCAGGGCTCATCAGCTTGGCGCCATCACCCGCACAGCCCTCATCCTCAACGCCATCATTACTGGCGCAGGCGTGCTGATCGTTTACCTGCTCTCCGGCCCCATCGTGGCGATGTTCATCACCGCGCCGGAAGTCATCGAGCTGACCCAGTACCTGCTCCACATCGTGCTCTGGAGCACGGTGGTGTTCGGCATGGCCGTGGTGTTCTCCAGCATGATGCGCTCGTCCGGCACAGTGCTCGCCCCAACGGCGATCGCCATCTTCTCGATCATTGCGGTCGAAGTGCCGGTTGCGGTTTACCTGTCCGGCACGATCGGGATTTCGGGCGTCTGGTGGGCTTATCCGTCGGCCTTCTGCGCGATGTTTATCCTTCAGGGGTCGTTCTACATGCTGGTCTGGCGAAAACGTTCGATCCGCGCTCTGGTCTAAAGCCTCATTTCACCCCACGTCAGTCTGGCCCTCGCCCAGCTTCATGCTAGGGATGCGGGAAATCGTAATTGCACGAGCCAGAACAACACGAGGGAGTGACCCATGGCGCTTGAAGGCCTTCAACTTCGTTCGCTGATGAAAAAGAGCGGCGAGCTGGAATTGTCGCTGGCGAAGGTTCAGGTGGCTGATCCGGCCCCGGACGAAATCGTGGTCCGCATCGAAGGATCGCCGATCAACCCGTCCGACCTCGGCCTGCTGATTGGCCCTGCTGATCTGTCCACCGCTGTCGTCTCCGGTTCGAAAGACCTGCCGGTCGTTACGGCGAAGGTTCCGGAAATGGCCCTTCGTGCGATGGCCGCCCGCCTCGATGAATCCATGCCCGTCGGCAACGAAGGCGCCGGCACGGTTGTCGCCGCCGGCTCCTCGCCCGAAGCGCAGGCGCTGCTCGGCAAGCTTGTCGCCATCCTCGGCGGCGAAATGTACGCCACCTATCGCACCGTGAAAGCCAAGGCCGCCCTGCCGCTGCCCGCCGGCGCCACCGCCACTGACGGCGCTTCGTGCTTCGTGAACCCGCTGACCGCGCTCGCGATGGTCAAGACGATGCAGCTCGAAGGCCACACCGCCCTCGTTCACACGGCCGCCGCCTCGAACCTCGGTCAGATGCTCAACAAGATCTGCATCAAGGACGGCGTCCAGCTGGTGAACATCGTCCGCAGCGACGAACAGGCAAAAATCCTGAAGGACATCGGCGCCAAGCACATCGTCGACTCGTCCAAGCCGACCTTCACCGAAGACCTGATCGCCGCTCTGGTCGCCACCGGCGCGACGCTTGCTTTCGACGCCGTTGGCGGCGGCAAGCTGGCCGGCCAGATCCTCGGCGCGATGGAAATCGCTCTTAACTCGAAGCCCGGCGCCTACAGCCGCTACGGCTCGTCCACGCACAAGCAGGTCTATATCTACGGCCGCCTTAGCCTGGAGCCGACCATCCTCGGCGCAGCCTATGGCATGGCGTGGGGCGTGGGCGGATTCCTGCTGACGCCGTTCCTGCAGAAGGTCGGCATGGAAGAAGCCGGCAAGATGCGCGC
>DAIRES010000345.1:0-2280 GCA_036795465.1 Hyphomonadaceae bacterium | reverse complement strand
GACTGAAACAATGAAACGCCGCTCCGGAAACGGGGCGGCGTTTTCATGCCAGCTAATCAAATCGAACAGTTGAACCCGGCCTCGCGCAGGCAGATGCTCATCCCATGCCCGCCTTCATCGACCACGTTTCAATCCCCGTCGCCGACTTCTCCGCGTCAGCCGCTTTCTATGACGCTGTCCTCGCCACACTCGGCATGCAGCGCCGCAAGCAGAACGATATCGGCATCGGCTGGGGGCCGCCGGAAATCGCCGCGCCGATCTTCTGGATCATCGCGCAGAAGCCCGGCTCCGCTTCAGCAGGCCTCGGCTTGCACATCAGCTTCCGGGCAAAAGATCGCGCCGAAGTCCACGCCTTCCACGAAACCGCGCTACGCCACGGCGGCGCAGACGCAGGCGCGCCCGGCATCCGCCCTCAATACACCGCAGGCTTCTACGGCTGCTTCATCCTCGACCCGGACGGCTTCAAGATAGAAGCGGTGGTGCGTGAAGCTTTGCCGCCCCGGGACTAGTTGGTTCTGTCAAGCAGCGAGACTAGTCTCGCCCGAAACCCGTGGGACGGAAACATGCGGCGCATCTTCATAACAGCCCTGCTCGCCCTAGCCGCCTGCACAACCGAACCCATGCTGGCGCCGAACACGCCGCCGGTCACTCTCACCGGCGATATCACCCGCGCCGACCATCAGACCTATCGCGAACTCCCCTTTACCGTGCCGCCCGGCACGCGCCACATCGCCATCGACTTCACCTACGACAAAGACAACCGCACCGTCATCGACCTCGGCCTGCGAGACCCACAAGGCCAGCGCGGCTGGAGCGGCGGCAACAAGACCCATATCGAGATCAGCGACACCAACGCCACGCCGTCCTACAAACCTGGCAAGATCCAGCCCGGGGAATGGAAGCTCGTCCTCGGTATCCCCAACATCCGCGAGGGCCAGATATCCAGCTACGAAGCCACCATCACCTTCTCCGGCGCCCCTGATACGCCCACATCAAAGCCTGCCTACGCCGCTGCCACGCTTGCCTCGCCCTTGCGGGCCAACGCCAACTGGCGCCGTGGCGACTTTCACACACACACCGCGCATTCGGATGGCTCCTGCGATGTCGCGGGCGCCCGCGCCCCCTGTCCCGCCATCAACACGTTCGCGGCGGCCCGCGACGCCAACCTCGATTTCGTCGCCATCACCGACCACAACACGATCACCCAACTGGCTGATATCGCCGCGCAGCAGAAGAACTTCCCGAAAACCCTTCTGATCCCCGGTACGGAAATCACCACCTTCAACGGCCACGCCAACGTCATCGGCAACACCAGCTTCCTCGACTTCCAGCTCGGCTCGCCGCGCCTGCCCACGCCCGCCCCACTGTTCGACCAGGTGAAACAGCAGGACGCCTTCATCTCCGTGAACCATCCCGGCCTGCCCTCGGGCGAAATCTGCATGGGCTGCGGCTGGACGGTGAAGGACACGGACTGGTCTCGCGTCACCGCAATCGAAGTCATCAATGGCTCAACCCTGCGCACAGGCAGCGCGGAAGGCCCCACTTCCGGCATTCGCTTCTGGGACAATCTTCTCAAGCAGGGCCACCGCCTCACCGCCATCGGCGGTAGCGACAACCACGACGCCACCGACACAGCGGGCGCCAAGCAAAGCCCGATCGGCAAACCCGCCACGGTCGTTTACGCCACCGAGCTGTCCACGAAGGCCGTCATCGCGGGCATAAAGTCCGGCCGCGTCTTCATTGATGTCGGCGGAATGCCCGGCGCCATACTGGAGGTTGAAGCCGCCGCCGGTACGCAGCGCGCCGTGATGGGCGGAGAGTTGCGGCTCGCCGAGGGTGAAACAGGCGCCATCGTCGTCTCGACATCAGACGTCGCCGTGCGCACACGCTTCACGTTCGTTTCGGAAAACCTCACCGTGCAGGATGCCAATCCCGTGCCCACGCCTGCAGGATATGTGAGTAGCGCCTCTCAGGTAAGGTTCACCCTGAAAACCGGCGCGGCCTTCGGCTACATCCGCCCCGAAGTCCGCGACGAAACCGACAAACTCCTGCTGCTGGGCAATCCGATCTACGTCCGCCCGCGCTAGGCGCTACCCGCAAACCAGCTCTTCAACCTCGGGCTCCGGCGCGCAGGTCCGGCTCGGCGTCTCGCCCGGGCCGCCCTTCACGAACACGTCCACGCGCCGCTGGTTCGCGCAGTTCTGGTTGTCGTCCAGACCGTCCAGCTCGCCGATCCCGCGCGCATCCACAACGGTCAGCCCGTTGGTGCGCAGGAAGTCC
>DAIRES010000344.1:0-2280 GCA_036795465.1 Hyphomonadaceae bacterium | reverse complement strand
GACTGAAACAATGAAACGCCGCTCCGGAAACGGGGCGGCGTTTTCATGCCAGCTATTCAAATCGAACAGTTGAACCCGGCGTCGCGCAGGCAGATGCTCATCCCATGCCCACCTTCATCGACCACGTCTCGATCCCCGTCGCCGACTTCTCCACGTCAGCCGCATTCTACGACGCTGTGCTCGCCACACTCGGCATGCAGCGCCGCAAGGAGAACGATATCGGCATCGGCTGGGGGCCGCCGGAAACCGCCGCGCCGATCTTCTGGATCATCGCGCAGAAGCCCGGCTCCGCTTCGGCAGGCCTCGGCTTGCACATCAGCTTCCGGGCAAAAGACCGCGCCGAAGTCCACGCCTTCCACGAAACCGCGCTACGCCACGGCGCCGCAGACGCAGGCGCGCCCGGCATCCGCCCTCAATACACCGCCGGCTTCTACGGCTGCTTCATCCTCGACCCCGACGGCTTCAAGATAGAAGCGGTGGTGCGGGAAGCGTTGCCGCCCCGGGACTAGTTGGTTCTGTCATGCAGCGAGACTAGTCTCGCCCGAAACACGTGGGACGGAATCATGCGGCGCATCTTCATCACGGCCCTGCTCGCCCTCGCCGCCTGCACGACCGAGCCCACGCTCGCGCCAGACACGCCGCCGGTCACTCTCAGTGGCGAGATAACCCGCGCCGACCATCAGACCTATCGCGAACTCCCGTTCACCGTGCCGCCTGGCACGCGGCACATCGCCATCGACTTCAGCTACAACAAGGACAACCGCACCGTAATCGACCTCGGCCTGCGAGACCCACAAGGCCAGCGCGGCTGGAGCGGCGGCAACAAGACTCATATCGAAATCAGCGACACCAACGCCACGCCGTCCTACAAACCCGGCAAGATCCAGCCCGGGGAATGGAAGCTCGTCCTCGGCATCCCCAATATCCGCGATGGCCAGATATCCAGCTACGAAGCCACCATCACCTTCTCCGGCGGCGCTGATAAGCTCACATCAAAGCCCGCCTACGCCGCTCCCACGCTTGCCTCGCCCTTGCGGGTCAACGCCAACTGGCGCCGCGGCGACTTCCACGCCCACACCGCGCATTCCGACGGCTCCTGCGATGTCGCGGGCGCCCGCGTCCCCTGTCCCGCCATCAACACGTTCGAGGCGGCCCGCGACGCCAACCTCGATTTCGTCGCGATCACCGACCACAACACGATCACGCAACTGGCCGACATCGCCGCGCAGCAGAAGAACTTCCCGAAAACCCTTCTGATCCCCGGTACGGAAATCACCACCTTCAACGGCCACGCCAACGTCATCGGCAACACCAGCTTCCTCGACTTCCAGCTCGGCTCGCCGCGCCTGCCCACGCCCGCCCCACTGTTCGACCAGGTGAAACAGCAGGACGCCTTCATCTCCGTGAACCATCCCGGCCTGCCCTCGGGCGAAATCTGCATGGGCTGCGGCTGGACCGTGAAGGACACGGACTGGTCGCGCGTCACCGCCATCGAAGTCATCAATGGCTCGACCCTGCGCACAGGCGGCGCAGAAGGCCCCACCTCCGGCATCCGCTTCTGGGACAATCTCCTCAAGCAGGGCCGCCGCATCACGGCCATCGGCGGCAGCGACAACCACGACGCCACCGACACCGCCGGCGCCAAGCAAAGCCCCATCGGCAAACCCGCCACGGTCGTTTACGCCACCGAACTGTCCACGAAGGCCGTCATCGCGGGCGTAAAGTCCGGCCGCGTCTTTATTGACGTAGCCGGAATGCCCGGCGCCATACTGGACGTTGAAGCCGCCGCCGGTACGCAGCGCGCCGTGATGGGCGGAGAGTTGCAGCTCGCTGAGGGTGAAACAGGCGCCATCGTCGTCTCGACGTCAGACGTCCCCGTGCGCGCACGCTTCGCGTTCGTTTCGGAAAACCTCACCGTGCAGGATGCCAATCCGGTGCCCACGCCCGCAGGATATGTGAGGAGCGCCTCCCAGGTAAGGTTCACCCTGAAACCCGGCTCAGCCTTCGGCTACATCCGCCCCGAAGTCCGCGACGAAACCGGCAAGCTCCTGCTGCTGGGCAATCCGATCTACGTCCGCCCGCGCTAGGCGCTATCCGCAAACCAGCTCTTCAACTTCTGGCTCCGGTGCGCAGGTCCGGCTCGGCGTCTCGCCCGGACCGCCCTTCACGAACACGTCCACGCGCCGCTGGTTTGCGCAGTTCTGGTTGTCGTCCAGCCCGTCCAACTCGCCGATCCCGCGCGCATCCACAACGGTCAGCCCGTTGGTGCGCAGGAAGTCC
>DAIRES010000343.1:0-2286 GCA_036795465.1 Hyphomonadaceae bacterium | reverse complement strand
TCCATGAAGGCGATCAGCGTCGCGCCGTTGGGCAGCGGCTGGGTGATCCAGGTGATGGTGAGATCGTTGGACGTGCGCATCACGCCCTGATCCTGCTGGCGGTATTCCGGCGAGGGATTGGTGACGCGGCTCTTGATCGTCGCCCACACATTGCGGTCGTGATAGAGGCGCGCGCACTGAGCGACGACGTCGTCGAAATCCGGCGCGTCGCTGAGCGATTCCTTCTTGAGCGTCCACAGTTCGGCGAATGCGTCATTGTGCAGGCGCAGGCGGCCGTCGGCGCTGAACACCACGATGGCTTCGCGCAGGTTGTCGAGCGTCGCCTTCTGGACGTTGATGAGGCGGTTGAACTCGGCCTTGAGGGAGAGTTCGTCGGTGATGTCCTTGAACAGCATCAGCGCGCCGCCGAGCGGGTGGCGCTGGCGCGTGACGCGCAGGATGCGGCCGTCGGGCAGGTTCCAGAGGTTCTCGACGATGTCGACCTTCTCGCCCTGATAGTATTTCAGTTCGTCGGCGCGCCATTCCGCGAAATTGGCGCGCGCGGGAAGTTTGCGGCGCTCGCGCAGGCGGTCGAGCAGCGAGCCATGGTCGGGCTTGTCGAGCAGGTAGGAGGGGTCGAGCCCCCACATTTCCTGGAAGGCATGGTTGTTGAAGATCAGCTTGCGGTCCGGCCCGAAGATGGCGACGCCATCGGCGACGTGGTTCAGCGTGTCGTCGTGCGCCTTGGAGTTCTTTTCCAGCGTCTCGCGTGCATTCTCGAGTTCGGTGATGTCGAAGGCCATGCCGCCGAGGCCGCCCGAAAGCGGGAACATTTTCACCTTCATGGCGCGGCGTTCGCCATCGACGACGACGTGGCGCGTGTCGTCGGTTTCAGCGTTGGTCGAGATCGTCTTCTGCGCCTGACCCGTGACGTGCTGGTCGAGCATGATCTGGCGATCGAGAACGTGATCGACGGTCGGCGCGCCCACGGCTTTCAGGTAAGCGCGGTTGACCCATTGCAGCTTGCCGGCGCCGGACATGCGCCAGGCGGGGAAAGGCGCCTTGCCGAGCATTTCGAGGAAGGCCATCGGATCACGTGCGACGGCGACGCGGGCTTCTTCAAAGCGGGCGCGGGCGCCGCTTTCTTCGAGACCCTTGATGGTAGTGTCGGTGATCCAGAGCACGGCGCGGGCGCCGGCTGTGCGGCCATCGGCTTCAAGGAAGCGGCCTGACGGCCCGATGATGGTGAGCGAGAATGGCGCGCCGTCATTACGGAGCTGCTTCAGGCGTTCGCGCAGGGTTGCGTCCTGGCCGGCGCCGTCGCGGGCTTCGAGATCGGCGAGGCCTTCGAGGATGCGGACGCCCGGATCATCGGACGTGCCATCGTCGGCAAAGCGCAGGATGCCCATGAGCGCGACGGGCGAACCGTAGAGATTGGGCAGGCCCCACTCTGTCGGCAGCTTCGGCTTGTCGCCTTCGTTGGTCTCTTCGTCTTCCCAGACCATGATGACGCCGGGGTGGGCGCCGAACACGCTCTCGGCGCGGGCCAGACGCTCGCGCGCCTTCTGTTCTTCCTCGCGATATTTGCGGGCGGCGCCGCGCGCGCCGTCGGAGATGCGCAGGGCCCAGAGCAGGGCGGCGATGCCGAATGCTGCCGCGCCTGCGACGAGCAGGACGAGCGGCTGTGTCAGGGTCATGTCCATGGTCGTCACGTCCCGCCAGGGCCGAATCACTTACGCGGTGGCCTCGTTCTAGGCGGAGGCCCTCAGTTAACCAACTGGAAGGAGTTCCGGTTAACGGGCGGTTAAACGACTGCTTCGGATGGGCAATTTCTGCCTAGTTCGCAGCCGATTTGTATCAACCGGGCGGCGGGCCGCTTTCGAATTGTGAATGAAAACAGGGAGGAGGAGCGGCGAGCGTTGCTGCACGACACGATGCAGGTCGCAGTTGCTTTTTGACGGACGTTATTGTCATCCCGGCCGCAGCGAAGCGGAGAGCCGGGACCCCGTCGGGGAGCTGTCGTGCTGGCGCAATAGGCCCCGGATAGCGCTGCGCGCTTCCGGGATGACACGTTGGGGTGCTGAGCGCGGGCTTGAGAGCCGTCTCAGATTTCCTGGTTGTAGTGGCCGACGGCTTCGAACTTCGCGAGGCGCGGCTTCACTTCGGTGCGGAAGAGGGCGCGCATGTCGTCTTCGCCCTGCATGGACTCCACGACCACGACGAGCTCCGGCTTGTTCGAGGAAGCGCGGACGAGGACCCACGAGCCGTCGTCGAGCGTGACGCGGGCGCCGTTGATGGCGTTCACGT
>DAIRES010000100.1:2212-11607 GCA_036795465.1 Hyphomonadaceae bacterium | reverse complement strand
GCCTCCCGTGATGAAGATGAAACGCTTCATGACGGATGCTCAGTTTAATGATTCGCGGGCCTCAAGCGAGAGGCCCCAAGTCGAAGTTCGGGCGACTAGTTGTTCGATCCACCGTTTTCCGGCGTCGGAGCCGGGGTGGTGGGCGTAGTTGTCGCAGGCGCCGGGGCGGTATTGGTCGCCGGAGCCGGTGTCGTGCGGGGGGCCAGAGGATCCACGGTCGGGGCCGGCGCAGTCGCTTCAGGGGCGGTCGTTGCAGGGATCGTTGTGGCCGGCGCCGGTGCGGTGGTCGAGGCCGGAGCGCCCGCCAGCGGATCGAACGGATCGACCGGAAGCTGCTGTTGCTGCTGCTCAAGCGTGCTGGGAGCAGCATTCTGTTCGTTGTTCAGACGCGTCATCACAATGCTGGTCAGGAAGAACACGCCGGCCAGGATCATGGTGGTCTTCACGAGCACGCCAGCAGCGCCGCGACCCGAGATAACGCCACCGGTGCCGCCGCCGCCCATACCAAGGGCGCCGCCCTCAGAACGTTGAAGCATGACAGCAACGACGAGCGCGACGCACGCGATCATGTGAATGGTGAGCAGGACTGCGAGCATGCTTGGGGCCGCCGTGGAGTAAATTCGACCGCGTCAAAGCACGTTGGCGGGGTGCGGCCAAGCCCCCTGCCCGCTTTTCATATGGGGGCGGCTGTCCGCCGGCGCTAAGCGGCGCCCTGGGCTATCTTCAGGAAATCGACCGCCTTGAGGCTCGCGCCGCCCACCAGCGCCCCATCCACCCCGGCCACGGCCATGAGTTCCTTGGCATTATCAGGCTTAACAGACCCGCCGTAGAGCAGCCTGATCGCCTTTCCGGCCTCGCCAAACCGCTGCGACAGCGCTTTTCCGATAGCCCCGTGGACTTCCGCGACCTGCTCAATCGTCGGCGTCCGCCCCGTTCCGATGGCCCAGACGGGCTCATAGGCCACAATCACCGGGGATTCGCCTGCGGCCGCAGGGATCGAACCGGCGAGCTGGCTGGCGATGACGTCCAGGGTCCGGCCCGCATCCCGTTCCGCAAGGCTTTCGCCGACGCAAATGATGGGGGTCAGCCCGGCCCGGAGGACGGCGGAGGCCTTCGCGGACACCAGGGCATCAGTTTCTCCATGAAGCGTCCGGCGCTCGGAATGGCCCACAATAACGTATTTCGCGCCGATATCGGCCCACATTTCGGCACTGACATCGCCGGTAAACGCCCCAGCCTTCTCGGCATGGCAGTCCTGCCCGCCCATACTGATTCCCGTTCCACGGAGTGTCTCGCCGACCAGAGCCGCGTGCGTGGCGGGGGGGCAGATCGCCAGATCCACGGCGCCAATAGCGCTCGCGCCGTCAATCATGGCCCGGACTTCCGGGAGCGAGGCCGCAAGGCCATTCATCTTCCAGTTTCCGGCAACCAGCTTCTTCCGAAAGGTCATTCACCTGCCCCGATGCGGCGACGGCGGCGTCTCGGCAGGAGAACTCTCCCGCCAGGCCACGCTTTATTGTCGCATTTTCCTGTGGCGAGACGGTTTCCCCTCCGCCGCAAAATGCTCTAGCAAGCCGTGTTCCAGCGGACAACCTTCGGGGCGAGCCGCCAAGTATCAGGGAGTTACGCCGATGATCGGCGGTATTCGCAAGTTTGCCAAATCGAAGTGGGCGCTCGTCCTGCTGTTCATTCCCCTGATCATCAGCTTTGGCATCTTCGGATTCCAGGACCCGTTCAGCGGCATCACCGGCGGCGGGCTGAGTCGCGTGGGTGACCGCGAAATCCATGCGCGAGACCTCAACGAGGAACTCAGCGCCGAGATCGACGCGATTCGAGAGCAGGATGGCCGTGTGCTGACGCAGGCAGACGCGATCCGCCAGGGCATCGCCCAACAGGTTCTGCAGCGGCTTGAATACCGCAACATGATCCTCGCCTACGCAGAGAAGACCGGCATCCAGGCCAGCAAGCAGGCGGTGGCGGACCTTCTGATCAACCGCGCCGGCGCGTTCAAGGACGCACTTGGCCGGTTCAATCTGGACGCAGTCCGCGCGCGCGCCAACGACCAGAAGATGTCCCTGAAGGATTTCGAGGATGCGGTTCGTGACGACCTGACGGCGGGTTACGTTACCTCGGCCGCGTTCAATGCGATCAAGGTGCCGGATATCCTTTCCCTGCCCGTGATCAACTATATCGGCGAAACGCGGACATTGACGGCAGCCCGGCTCACGGACGCCGCGATCGCGAAACCCGCCGAGCCGACGGATGCTCAGCTTGAGACCTGGTACAACGCCCACAAGGAGCAGTTTGCCCAGCCCGAGCGTCGCAGGATTTCCGTTCTCAGCTATTCGCCGGATGATTTCCTCGATCGTGTCGAGCTGACCGATGAGCAAGTGAAGGCTGAGTACGAAAAGCGCATCCGTGATTACTCGACACCGGAAACGCGCGAGGTCGTCGAATACACATCGAATGACCGCAACACGGTTCAGGCGTTCATCGATCTTACCCAACAAGGCTTGGCGACCGAAGAGGCGCTGAAGCGTTCACCGGGCATCGTGCAGAAGGACCTCAAGGTCAAACCGGAGGAAGTCAGCGACGAGCGCTATCGCGACCTGCTGTTCAGCCTGCCTGCGGGCAAAGTTCACACTTTGCCTCTGCGTCTCAGCGAGACCACGCCGTGGTTCGCGGTCGCGATCAAATCCGTGACGCCGGGCATTCCTCAACCGTTCGAAACGGTTGCGGAAAGGGCTCGTCGCGACATGGCGCTTTCAGATGCGACGCGTCTTTACGAGGACGAGTCCGAGAAGTTCCGTGACGCCGCCGGCGGCCAGCCGCTTGAGGAAATCGGAAAGCAGTTCGGCTTCCCGGTGATCCAGTTGATGCCCGTGGATCAGAACGCGCGCACCGTGCGCGGCGACCAGACGCAACTGCTGGCGAACAATCCGGCGCTTGCGGAGATCTTCACGCTGCAAGCCGGACAGATGACCAACCTGTTCGAGGGCGACAGCGTTCGGGCGATGTACCGCCTCGATGAAATTGTTCCGCCCTACACGCAGCCTTTCGCGGATGTGAAAGCGCGCGTGCGTGACATGTACCTGATGGAGCAGGTCAAGAACGCGGCGACCAAGGCCGCGACCGACATGGTTGCCGCGGTGAACGCCGGGAAGACCTTTGAGCAGGCAGCAGCCGCATCGAAGATGACGGTCTTGCCGGTCGTTACAGCAACCCGTCAGGGCACGCCCGCGATCGATCCGGCGGCTCTCCAGGCCGCGTTCGAGCTGAAAGCAGGTGAGACCGGTGTTGTTCCCGGTCAACAGGGCGAGCCCTGGGTCGTTCGTGTCGACAAGATTGAGCCGGTGACGACAGCAACTGCCGCCGCCTTGCGGGCGCAGGTCGCGCCGCAGGTTGCGGAGTCGCTGCAGAATGATCTGCGGGAAGTGTTCATTCGTGGCCTGCAGAAAGAAGTCGAGGTCAAGCGAGACGAGGTTGCGATCAAACGCTACTTCGACAGCTATCTCACGCCCGAGGGTTCATGAGCGCGACCCTGCCCCGGCTTCACGTCCGGCGCCGGGTCGACGACACGGAGTCGCCGGTTTCGGCGATGCTGAAGCTGAATCCGATGTCTGCCGGTCTTGTGCTGTTTGAAAGCGTCATGGGTGGCGAAACCCGTGGGCGTTATTCCTTCATCGGCATGGCGCCTGATCTCTGGTGGCGGGTGAAAGCCGGCAAGGCAGAGACGTCGCCGACGCAGGACTTCAAGACGATCCTGTCGACATCCGACGATGTGATGGGTTCGCTGCGCGACTTCATCGATGCATGCAAAGTTTCGGGAATGGAAGGCCTGCCGCCGATGGCGGCGGGCGCCTTCGGCTATCTCGGCTATGACATGGTGCGCCATGTCGAGAAGCTGCCTGCGGCGAAGCCCGATCCCAACGGCGTGCCGGAAGCAATGCTGATGCGGCCAGGCGTTGTGCTGATTTTCGACGGCGTCCGCCAGGAGATCATCATCGCCGCGCCCGAGCGCGAAGGGGAATCCGCTACGCTGGCAAGAATGGACGCGGTCGAGGCGAGCCTCGATCAGACCATGCCTCCTTCCCGGCCTAATGACGCGCCGGTCGAGAAGATCGCCTTCACGTCGAACACCGAGAAGTCGCGCTACCTCGCGATGGTCGAACAAGCCAAGAAATACATCCACGCGGGAGATATCTTCCAGGTCGTCCCAAGCCAGCGCTTCTCGGCGCCGTTCCAGCGCTCACCGTTCGCGTTCTATCGGGCGCTCCGGCGGCTGAACCCCTCGCCCTTCATGTTCTACGTAAACTTCGGCGACTTCCAGATTTCCGGGTCGAGCCCCGAAATCCTCGTCCGTGTGCGCAACGGCACAGTCACAGTTCGCCCGATCGCCGGAACGTTGCCTCGCGGCGCAACGCCGGAAGCCGATCTGGCGAATGAGCAGAAGCTGCTGGCTGATCCCAAGGAGCGGGCCGAGCACCTGATGTTGCTCGACCTTGGCCGCAATGACGTTGGCCGGGTTGCGGCGCGTGGCTCGGTTGAAGTGACCGAGAGCTTCACGGTTGAGCGTTACAGCCATGTGATGCACATCGTTTCGAATGTGCAGGGCAAGCTGAAGGCAGGCGAGGACATGGTCTCCGCTCTCGCCGCCGGCTTTCCGGCCGGAACGACATCGGGTGCCCCCAAGATACGGGCGATGGAGATCATCACGGAACTCGAGCCTCACGCTCGCGGTGTTTACGCCGGCGGCGTCGGCTATTTCGGCGCCGGTGGCGACATGGACACCTGCATTGCGCTGCGTACCGCCGTCTTCGCGAAAGGCAGCATCCATGTGCAGGCCGGCGGAGGGGTCGTTTACGACTCCAATCCCGAAAGCGAGTTCATGGAAACCGTCCACAAGGCCAGCGCCCTCTTCCGTGCGGCCGAAGAAGCAGCGCGCTATGACAGGGGGAACCGATGACCCGGGTTCTTCTCGTCGATAACTACGACAGCTTCACCTACAACCTCGTTCACTACCTGCAGGACGTGAGCCCTGACGTGGAAGTCGAAGTTGTTCGCAATGACGCGCTGACCGCGAGCGAGGCTCTGGCGAAAGGCGCGGACGCAATCGTTCTGTCGCCGGGACCGTGTACGCCTGATGATGCGGGCATCTGTCTGGAGCTTATCAAGCTGGCGCCGGACAATCTCCCGATCCTCGGCGTGTGCCTTGGCCATCAGGCGATTGGGCAAGCCATGGGCGGAATCGTGGAGGGCGCGAAGGACATCGTCCACGGCAAGGCCTGGGACGTGAAGGTTCTCGGCGGAGAACTGTTCAAGGGCGTGCCCGAGCATTTCGAAGCCGTGCGCTATCACTCGCTAGCGATCAGACGGAACGGAATGCCGAATACCCTGACGGTGGATGCCGAAACAGCCGACGGCGAGATCATGGCGGTCAGCCATGCCACGCGCCCTGTGTTCGGCGTGCAGTTCCACCCGGAGTCGATTGGCTCGCAGTTCGGCAAAGTCATGTTGGCGAACTTCCTCAAGCGGGCGGGCGTGAAGTGAGCGATGCAGTCCGCAGCGCCGTGGGCAAGCTGGCGAATGGCGACCGGCCAACCCCGACAGAAATCGGAGTGGCTTTCCAGTCCATCCTGTCCGGTGAAGCCGAGCCGGCTCTGATCGCTGCCTTCCTGATGGGACTCCGCACGCGCGGAGAGGCAGTCGAGGATATTGTAGCAGGCGCCCGCGTGATGCGCGCCAACGTGCGAGGCGTTCAGGCGCCGGCCGGCGCTATCGATACTTGCGGCACTGGCGGCCTGTCATGGACATCGCTCAACACATCGACGGCAGTGGCGCTTGTCGCGGCCGGAGCGGGCGCGATCGTCGCGAAACACGGTAACCGCTCGAAGAGCCGCGCCGGTTCAGCGGACGTGCTGGAAGCGCTGGGCGTGAACCTGTCCCCGACAGATGCGCAGATCGAAGCGAGCTTCCGCGATGCCGGCGTGGCGTTCATGTTTGCGCAGCAGCATCACACGGCGATGAAGCACGTTGCGCCGGTGCGAACGGCGCTTGGCATTCGCACCATCTTCAACATGCTCGGTCCTCTCGCGAACCCTGCGGGCGTTAGGCGTCAGGTGCTGGGCGTGTTTGCGCCGGAGTGGGTCGAGCCCGTCGCACGCGCGCTGCTCGCGCTCGGCGCTGAACGCGCTATGGTGGTTCATGGCCTCGATGGCATGGACGAGATCTCAACGACCGGCGCCACTCTGGTTGCAGAAGTAAACGGCGGCGGCGTGAACGTACGAGAGATGACGCCGGAAGACATTGGCGTCGCACGCGTCAGTCTCGATCAGTTGCGCGGCGGCTCTGTCGCCGAAAATGCTGAAGCACTGATGCGCTTGCTGCGTGGCGAACCCGGTCCGTTCGCCGATCTGGTTGTCGTCAACGCAGGCGCGGCCATTCAGGTCGCTGGTCTGGTCGGCTCCTTGTCTGACGGCGTCGCCGCAGCGCGTGCATCCATTGCATCGGGCAAGGCCCTTAACGCGCTCGAAGCGCTGAAGCGTGCATCGAATGGCTAACCTACCGGACAAGCTTCAGGCGATTATCGACTACAAGCACGACGAGGTCGCTGCGCTGAAGCGTGCGCGGTCGCTGGCCTCGTTGGAGGCCGATGCAAAAGCGGCCTCCAGCCCGCGCGGGTTTGCGAATGCCCTGCTCAAGATTGCGGAAGCAGACGGCAATGCGCTGATCTGCGAGGTGAAGCGCAAAAGTCCCTCGGCTGGCGATATCAGCCCTGGGCGCGATCAGGTCGCGGTGGCCCGCGACTATGAGACGGGCGGCGCTGCATGCATCTCGGTGCTAACGGATGGTCCGAGCTTTGGCGGGTCGCTTGACGACATGATCAGCGTCCGGGCGGCGATTTCGATCCCCGTGTTGCGCAAGGATTTCATGATCGATCCGATCCAGGTGGTGGAGGCCCGCGCCGCCGGCGCCGATGCGATCCTGATCATCATGGCTGCCGTCGATGACGCCCTCGCCGGTGAACTCCACGATACGGCTGACCGGCTGGGCATGTCCGTCCTGCTCGAAGCCCATGACGAGGCAGAGCTTGTACGGGCGCTTGGCCTGCCCTCGCCGCTTCTGGGCGTGAATAATCGCGACCTGCGCACGTTCACGACCGATCTGGGCGTGACGGAGCGGCTTTCGGACATGACGCCTGAGGGGAAGCTCCTCATTGCCGAGAGCGGCGTGAGGTCGGCTGCAGACATCGCCCGGCTGCGCATCTGCGGCGCGCGCGGGTTTCTGGTGGGCGAAAGCCTGATGCGGGCAGAAAACCCCGTCGAATCCGTGAGGTCGCTCGCCCGGGTTCGGTAAACGCTCCTGGTCCACAATTGACCCAAAGCGTGAACGATAGTAGAACTATCTGCGACTCATGGATTTAGGCGGATAGCTGATGCTCACGAAGAAACAGCGCGAATTGCTCCTGTTCATCAACGACAGGATCAAGGAAACCGGCGTTTCCCCGTCTTTTGATGAAATGAAGGAAGCGCTGGATCTGGCGTCCAAGTCCGGCATCCACCGTTTGATCACGGCACTGGAAGAGCGCGGCTTTCTCCGCAGGCTGGCCCACAGGGCGCGGGCGCTTGAAGTCCTGAAACTTCCCGAAAGCGCGGTTCCGCAGTCCGCAGGCCGGGCGCCGTTCCGGCCCAGTGTCATTACCGGAGCTGCGGTGGACGCTGGCCGCAAGGTGGCGGCGGCGGTTCGATCATCAATGATCCCCGTCATGGGCCGCATTGCTGCGGGCACATCGATTGAAGCTATCGAGCACGAAACCCACAAGGTTGCGGCGCCTGACGACGATTTCGATCCCGATACGCACTTCGCGCTGGAAGTGTCGGGCGAGAGCATGATCAACGCCGGCATTCTCGACGGCGACACGGTGATCTTGAAGAAGACCGATCATGCTGCTTCGGGCGACATCGTCGTGGCGCTGATCAACGAGGAAACGGCTACGCTGAAGCGCTTCCGCAAAAAGGGTGGCTCGATTGCTCTCGAAGCAGCCAACCCCGCCTTCGGCACGCAGATTTTTGGACCTGATCGCGTACGCATTCAGGGCAAGCTGGTTGCGCTCGTTCGCAAGTATCACTGATCCTTGGATTTGGCGGGCTTTGCCCGTTTAGGCAGTTTTGTGTACAGCGGCTGGGTCCACGCCCGGCCGTTTTGCATTTGAGCCGTGCGAAGGTCGAGCCCGCCGTCAGAAATGTCGATCGCGGCGCCGCCCTTACCGATTGCTTCACATGGATGAACGACTAGACGCTCGCCTGTTTCTGACTGGATGGAGAGCGTGGAAGAGCTTGGGCAGTCTGCAGGAGGAATCTCGGCGCTCGGCTCGATCTCGGCTTGCCCTGCGATGACGTTCAGCCAGCACGCGCTACCTTTGCCGGGACATGGCGCCTTGCTGATCTGATCCCCGATGATCAGCGGGTTGAGGCCGTTGTCCGCGCGCCAATCGGTCAACTCCAGCCACGCATCCCTGTCTTGCAGGAAAACAGACCCATCGTCCGAAACGTAACCAACAGCTTGCGGGGCCGTAAGCCAGATTGCCACCGCCGCTATCGCGGGAATTGATGCGAATGCCCGTCCTCTCCGCGTAAACACACAGAACAACGCTATCGCGGCGGCGGCGAATGCCATGCCTCCGCCGCCGAGGCGCGGCAGGTCAAACTCCGGCGAAATTTCCACCGAGTAGCGCGCGATGAAGAGCACAACTTCAAGGCTTTTGCCCATCAGCCATAGGAAGGGCTCGTCGAAGCCAAAGGGAGCCGCCACTGCCGCCATCGCGGCGGCCGGCGTCGTCCAGAGTGTGATCACCGGGGTCGATACAATGTTCGCGAGAACGCTGAAGAGCGCAGCGCGATCGAAGTGATGGAGCGCGAAGGGCATCGTCGCAAGTGAAGCGACAAGCGACGTCGCTGCAGCAGCCACGATCCAGCCACCCATACGCGAGAACAATCCAGGTCGATCCGGCCGATCCATCTTCGGCCAGATTTCATAGAGCGCGATCAACGCCCCGGATGCCGCAAACGACATCTGGAATCCCGGCGTCACCACGGCCTCTGGTTGAAACAGGACGACCGCGCCCAACGCTACCGCGAGCGAGCGGAGCGATAGCGCTGGCCGGTCAAACAGCTTCGCGCCAAAGCCGATGAGCGCGATGATGAAGGCGCGCTGTGTCGCCACCTCCATGCCGGAAATCGCAAAATACAAAGTACAGGTGAGGATGGCACCCAACGCCGCCGCCTGCACAGATGGAATGCGCAAGGCTAGCGGCTCAATGAGGGGCCATAGAAACCGGATAAGGAAAAACACCATCCCGCCGACGAGCACCATGTGGACGCCGGATATGGACAACA
>DAIRES010000100.1:0-2112 GCA_036795465.1 Hyphomonadaceae bacterium | reverse complement strand
GGCGGCGGCGAGAGGATCGCGCGGCAGGCAACCGCACGCCCCGGCCCGAACGGCATTTCACCCTTGTAACTGAATCGCACGAACTCAGGCGTCTGCTCGGGCGAGAGCCGTTCGATGACGCGAACGTCGATACGAACGCGCCGGCTGCGCTCGCTGGCGTCGATCTCGGCGACGATCCCTTCGATACGAACTGGCCCCATCTCCTCCTTGAGGATGGGCGCAGCCACAACACAAGACCGGATCTTGCCGGCGATCCCGCCAATGCCGACGGCGGCCAACATGGCCAGTAGTAGCGCGAACCCGCTGACGCCTCGCCGGCGCACCAATGCCCACAGCGCCACGACAGGCAGGGTTGGCCCGAGTAGCCATTCCCACCCCGGCTCGAACGGCGCGCTCATATAGAGGGCGGCGCCAACCGTCAGCGCCAGCGGCGCAAGCAGCGGCCACCGTAGGGCCTGATCGTTGATAGCTCCGCTGACAAATCGGCCCAGGTGCGTAAGGGCGCCCGGTTTTTGGGTCTCAGCCCCTGGTTCCGTGGCGGCACTTGCCAGCGAAGGAGCGGATGTGGTCTTCAGAGCGCGCGCTCCCGCACAGGGGCGCAACGCCAAGCCCTGTACTGGAATCCGATGACGGTCGTCACCCGCTTCGCCCCCTCGCCCACTGGCTATCTCCATATCGGAGGCGCCCGGACTGCCCTGTTTTCTTGGCTATACGCACGGGCTAAGGGCGGCAAGTTCCTGCTTCGCATCGAGGACACGGATAAGGACCGCTCCACCCAGGAAGCGGTGGACGCGATCCTCGACGGGCTGACTTGGCTAGGTCTCGGGGGTGATGACGAGCCGATTCTGCAATCCTCGCGCGCGGCGCGGCATGCGCAGGTCGCACACGAACTGGTAAGCCGGGGCGCGGCGTATCTTTGCCCGGTGACGCCGGAGGAGCTGCAACAGAGACGCGATGCCGCCGAGCTACTTCAGAAAAAGAAGGCCGCTGACGGTCACCTCTCCTCCGAAGACGCACAACAGCTCGACGAGCTGACCCGACCCTTCCGGTCGCCATGGCGCGATCCTGCCAAATCCCTGCCACCTGAGGCGCCGACCGTCGTGCGCTTGCGAATGCCGGACACAGGCGAGCTGATCGTCAACGACCACGTTCAGGGCACGGTCGCGCGCAAGTTCGCAGATCTGGACGATCTAGTGCTTCTGCGCTCCGACGGCACGCCCACCTACATGCTGGCGGTTGTCGTCGACGATCACGACATGGGCGTCACGCAAGTCATTCGCGGTGACGACCATTTCCTGAACACGTTCCGGCAATTGCCGATCTATATCGGCATGGACTGGCCACGACCGGAATACGCGCACGTCCCCCTTATCCACGGGCCAGACGGCAAGAAGCTGTCTAAGCGCCACGGAGCCACCGCCGTTGACGAGTATCGCGATGTGCTGGGCTACCTGCCCGAGGGGATGAAGAACTACCTGCTCAGGCTGGGATGGAGCCATGGCGACGACGAGATCATCCCTGAGGCGAAGGCCATCGAATGGTTCGACCTTGACGGCCTGAACAAGGCCCCGGCGCGGCTGGACTTCGCCAAGCTCGACTCGGTCAACAAACACTACATGGCTGAAGCCGACGATCAGCGGCTTTTCGACCTGCTGCTGAAGCGACAGGAAATGCAGGGCAAGGGAAGCGAGGCCATGCAGCGCATCCGGGGCGCCATGCCCGTCCTGAAATCCCGCGCCGCGAATCTGGTCCAGCTGGCCGAACAGGCCCGCTTCCTGACCGATATCAGGCCCATCCAGCTGACCGGCAAGGCGGCTGATCAGGTCAATGACGAAGCTCGCGGCCGCCTGACGACCCTGCTTCCGCTTCTGGAAGCCCTGGGAGACTGGAGCGAGGCCGCCATCAAGGCCGTGCTCACGCAGTATTGCGACCAAAACGGCATCAGCATGGGCAAAATCGGCCCTGTTTTGAGGGCCGTACTTACCGGTGGGGCGCCTTCGCCCGATATTGCTCTTGTGCTGGCCTTGCTAGGCCGTAATGAAGCTTTCGCACGGGTAAGAGATTATGCCCGCGCTGGGGGCTGAGCGGCGGGAAGCCGCGGGAATTGAGGAG
>DAIRES010000342.1:0-2291 GCA_036795465.1 Hyphomonadaceae bacterium | reverse complement strand
GAGAGGGTCCACGTTCCGATATCGCGTGTTGCTTCGAGACTGACAGCGGACAGGCGGGTGGAATCGTCGCCGCCGAAGCGGCTCTGGAAGGCTCCGCCGAGCGTGGCTTCGGTATCCTTCAGCGATGAGTAGCCGAGGCGCATCGCCCAGTCCTGACCGCCGGCGCCGACGCCGATACTGCTGGCGCTTCGCGTGAGGCCGCTGGAGGTGCGGACGTCGAGCATCATCGGGCCGAACGATTGGGCATAGCTGGTCCAGCTGTCGCCGGTGCCCAGCGTGGCGGGGCCGGATGGATCGTCGATCAGCATAAGGCCGGGCGTCAGGCGCTGTGGCCCGCCGCCGCGGCCGAGCGACACTTCGGTGTTGGCCATGGTGTAGCTGAGCTGGAATGTCGGCTCGGGGTCTTCCATCCATGGCGTGCGGGGATCGTAAGTCGGGCGCGGCGCGTTGAACCATGAGATCTGCGCGTCGCCGAGAGCGATGGCCCGCGAACGCCCGCGGGCGTAGTCGGCGCGGAGCGAGAAGTCGCTGAAGGTGGAGCGCGGCGCGGCCATGTGCGTGTTGTCGATGCGGAAGCCGCGCTGGAACTTGTCCTGGAAGACGAGACCATTGAACGCGCCGGAATGCTCGGCCCAGTCGCCCAGTGCGCCACGGGCGGGGGCGAGCGCGGTTGCAAGTTCGACCTGCGCACCCTCGAAATTGAAGCTGGTCGTACCGATGGGGGAGAAGGCGCGTTCCAGATTGAGAACACCGCGCCCGCTGACCGTGTCCGTGCCTGTACCCGCGTTGACGCCCAGGACTGCGTCGGGCGTGGTCGTGACATAATCGTCAGCGGATTCAAGAAGCGCGAGGAGTGCGTTCTCGGGCGTGATGTTGGGGAAGAGATCAAGCATCAGCGCAAGCGCGCCTGCGACATGGGGCGCTGCGAATGACGTGCCGCTGCCCGACCAGTAATTGCCGTCGCTGTCCGTGTCGTTGGTTGTGCCGTCAGGCAGCCGGATGTTGTCATCGACACCCGCCATGATCACGGAAACGCCGGGCGCGAGCAGATAGAAATTCGCCGTGCCGCCGGCGCGATTGGAAAAGGTGGGCATGGCGCCGTTACGGTCGACCGCGCCGACGGCGACGACGCGGCCGAGAGACTGGGTCTGACCTGCGATATAGGCAGGCTCGGCCGGTGATGTTCCTTCGGCGGGATCGGTTCCGGTTGGCGCGGCGCCATCGTTGCCTGCGGCGACAACGACAAGAACACCCTGCGCAGCCGCATTGCGGATAGCGTTCTCAAGCGTCTGATCAGCATCAACATCGCCGCCGAGCGACATGTTGATGATCTTCGCGCCATGCGAGACCGCGTAGTTGATCGCCTGCACCAACGTGTTGTCGCCGAACGAGCATCCCTCGTCCTCGCCGGTTGTCTGGCACGAGCCGGGCGTATCGGCGCGAATGGCCAGGACCTTGGATTCATAAGCGACGCCATGCACGCCCCGACCGTCCTTCAGCGCCGCGATGACGCTGGTGACCATCGTGCCGTGGCCATCCGTGTCGATATCGCCTGACGTGCGGGTGGAGGCGCGGACATCGTATTGTCCGGCGAGCTGGCCCTGCAGTTCGCTGATGGAGCTGTCGACGCCGGTGTCGATCACCGCAACGGTGATGCCCTGCCCGGTTGCGCCGAGGGAGTAGGCCGTCGATGCGTGGATCTGGCCAAGGCCACTGCGGTTCGAGCCGGTAAAGCCGGAGCCGAAATACTCGCGCGTTTCGAATGTCGATGGAGGCGACACGGGAGGCGGCGGCGGAGGCGGGGATGGAGGCGTTGGCGGGGGCGATGGCGGCAGGATAGGAGGCGGCGAAGCGGGCGGAGATCCGCCTCCGCCGCCACCAGCGCAGGCCGTCATCGTTGAGGCGGCGAGCGACAACAACAGCGCCGCCCGCACAGCCTTTCCGACAGACGGGACATGATCCTCGGACACGGGCGCCTCACCTCGCATCAAGTGCGATGCAGGATGGCATGCTGGCGCGCGTCTGATGGAAGGGTCAAGGACCCAGATAGAATCTGGAAGCACTCTCCGGCTGACTCAACGTCAGCGGGCGACGGCGCGTCCGAGGAAAAGCGGGATCGAATTCAGAGGCGTTTCCACCCAATCCAGCAGGAGGTCGTGCCGTTCAACGGGGATCGCATCCACTTGTTGCTGTGCATAGGCGAGACCCAGATAGAAAACCCTGCCCGTGGCGCGCAATTGCGTAACCGCACGATCATAATGGCCTTTGCCATAGCCGAGACGCCGGCCGCG
>DAIRES010000341.1:0-2299 GCA_036795465.1 Hyphomonadaceae bacterium | reverse complement strand
ACGTTGAAGCCGGCCACGGGTGTGCCCGCCGCCATGGCTTCCAGAACGACAAGCCCGAACGTGTCGGTAAGGCTCGGGAAACAGAACACGTCGGCATTGGCAAAGCAGGCGGCCAGTTCCTCGCCCTGCTTCACGCCGAGGAAGTGCGCGTCTTTGTGCTTCTCTCTCAGCGCTTCAAGTTGCGGGCCTTCGCCTACAATGACTTTCGTGCCGGGCAGCGGCGTTTCAAGGAAGGTTGATATGTTCTTCTCGACAGCCACGCGTCCGACATTGAGCCAGATCGGGCCTTTCATGCCTTTGAACGGGCCGCGATCCTCCCGTCGTTTCGAGGGATGAAAGAGATCGGTATCGACGCCGCGTGACCAAGGGGCGATATTCTTGAAGCCGCGCGCAGCCAGCTCGTCGCGCATCGACGGCGTCGCCACCATCACGCGGCCGGAGTATTTGTGAAACTCGCGGAACACCGTGTAGCCGGCCCACACGGGGACAAACTTGAAGCGCGCGTTGACGTATTCCGGGAAGCGCGTGTGATAGCTCGTGGTGTAGGGAAACTTGTGGCGCAGGCAGACGGCGCGCGCAGCCCATCCCAGCGGCCCCTCGGTCGCGATGTGCACGGCATCGGGTTCGAATTCGAGGAAGCGCTCCTCGATCACCTTCTTGGCGCCGAAAGCCAGCCGGATTTCGGAATAGGTCGGCAGGGGTATTGTCTTGAAGCCGTTGGGAGAGACGATGTCCCAGGTATGGCCCATCTGCTCGCATTCGGTAATCACGCGCTTCATCGTGCGCACGACGCCGTTGACCTGCGGATCCCAGGCGTCTGTGACAAGCATGATCCGCATATCTGGCGCGGTTCCTTTTTCCGTTGCGGCGGCGTTTGATAGCGGGCTGGGACGGGTTACGTCCATGGTTAGGTCAGAATATGGCGTCAGAGCTCGATTCGTGGGCTTCGCCGTGGGGTCAGGGTCGTCATGACAAAGCAGATTGCCGCAGGCTTTCAGTCTCCCGATGCGCTGGACGCGGGGAAATTCGAGGATGAGTCGCGCCGTATCTCGGAGCTGTTGACGGCGCCTGCGCTGGATGCGGCGGAGCGCCGCGCGGCGGCCGCGGCGGCCCGCGACATCGTGCTCAAGGCCCGGGCGGAGACGCGGCAGTCCGGATTGATGGAAAGCTTCCTCGAGGAGTTCGGTCTGTCGAACCCGGAGGGGCTCGCCCTGATGTGCCTCGCCGAGGCGCTGCTGCGCGTGCCGGATGCGGATACGGCTGACGCCCTGATCGCGGAGAAAATCTCGACCGGTGAGTGGGGCGACCATAATGGCAAGTCGGACTCGCTTCTGGTCAACGCCTCGACATGGGGGCTGATGCTCACTGGCCGTCTGGTGCGGCCGCCGGAAGATGCGGCGAGCGACCCGGCGGGATTTGTGGGGCGCATGGTACGTCAGGCGGGCGAGCCGGTAATCCGCGCTGCGATGATGCAGGCGATGCGCATCATGGGCGGGCAGTTCGTGATGGGACGTACGATCGGCGAAGCCCTGAAGCGTGGCCAGCGCACGGTGAAGAAGGGCGAGGCTGCCTCGCACTCGTTCGACATGCTGGGCGAGGGGGCGCGCACGACAGCGGACGCGCACCGCTATTTCCGCAGCTATGCCAACGCCATCGGCGAAGTCGGCAAGGCGAAGACCGGCGACCGGCCTGAGACGGCCGACGGTATTTCCGTGAAACTCTCGGCGCTGCATCCCGCCTATCGCGCCGTGCAGGGCGAGCGGGTGCATCGCGAGCTTTATCCGATGGTGGTTGAACTCGCGAAGCTGGCGGCGAAGCAGAACATCAACTTCACGCTCGACGCGGAAGAGGCGGATCGCCTCGCACTGTCGCTGCAGCTGCTGGAGAAGCTGGCGCGCGAGAAGGATCTGGCCGGCTGGACGGGTCTCGGCCTCGCCGTTCAGGCCTATCAGAAGCGTGGCGAATCGGTGGTCGGCTGGCTGGGCAATCTCGCGCGCGAGACAGATCGCCGCCTGATGGTGCGCCTCGTGAAGGGCGCCTATTGGGATTCGGAAGTGAAGCGGGCGCAGGTCGATGGCCAGCCCGACTATCCCGTTTTCACGACCAAGCAGGCGACAGACGTTTCCTATCTCTCATGCGCCAAGGCCCTGCTCGAAACCGGCCCGTCGATCTATCCGCAGTTCGCCACGCACAACGCGCACTCGCTGGCGGCGATCGAGTTGATGGCCAAACGTGCCGGCAACAACGCCTATGAGTTCCAGCGCCTGCACGGCATGGGCGTCGCGCTTTACAAGGCGGC
>DAIRES010000340.1:0-2305 GCA_036795465.1 Hyphomonadaceae bacterium | reverse complement strand
TTGAGGGAGATCAATCTGTTGGCGGTCTCGCAGCCGACCTTGATCTGCAACAGACCCTGGTGTCGCAGCATCTGGCAATCCTGCGGCGTCAGCGTGTCGTGGAGGCGAAGCGCGTAGGCCAGACTATGCGTTACCGTCTGAGCAGCGGTGTCGCGCGCGCAATTGCTGAGACGCTAGCGGCGCATTTCTGCGCGATCCCCGCCAAGAAACTTCGAGCAGGTTGAGGAATTTTCAATGTTCAAGTCACGCACCGTACCGACAGAAACACCACAACAGGTCCATGATGCGATGGCGCGGGGTGAGATTGTCCTGATCGATGTACGCGAGCCTTCCGAGTACGCCGTCGAACGCATTCACGGCGCCATGCTGTTCCCGCTTTCAACTTTTGACCCTGCGGGTCTTCCCGACGCGCAGGGCAAACAGGTTGTCTTGCAGTGCGGGTCTGGAAAGCGGTCCGAGATGGCGTTCCGCAAAGCGTTCGCCGCCGGCGTTCTTGTTCGCAGCCATATGGGAGGCGGCATCATGGCCTGGAAGGCGGCCGGCCTTCCGGTTGTCTCAACCGATCCAGCGACCGGCGCCGTTCGCGACAGCTTCTAGAGAACAGTAGGGATGGGCATGCGTTACCTGTTTGGAAGTTTGGTATTGGCGACCACCGTACTCACCGCTGGCTGTGGCGGAGCGTCGACGCAGGCCCCTGTGGCAGAGCAGAGCGCTGCGTCGACCGCACTAACTGTAACTGAGCGCACCGTTCCAGATTTTCGAATGGTCTCGGCCGTTCTGACCAATCGTGATGTTGGCGACGCTCGCGCCCGGATTGGCGGTCGCATCACGCAGATCCTGGTAAAGGAAGGCGACAAGGTGCGAGCCGGGCAGGTGGTCGCGGTGATTGGGGACGATCGCATTTCGCTGGAGGCGGACGCCGCTGCTGCTTCAGTCAGAGCCGCCGAGGCAGCTAGCCAGCAAGCCCAGCAGGATCTGCAGCGCGCCGAGCGGCTCTTCACCAGCGGAGCCATCTCCAAGGCCGCAATCGATCAGGCAAGGTCGGCTGCCAAGGGAGCGGAAGCGCAGACGCAATCTGCACGCGCGCAGGCGGGCGCCGCCCGCGCACTGAACAGTCAGGGGCAGGTCGTTGCCCCATCCGCTGGCGAAGTGACCCGCATTCCGGCTCCTCGCGGCGCCGTCATCATGCCCGGCGAGGTGGTGGTGCAGATTACGACTGGCGCCCCCGTCCTCCGTATCGAGCTGCCAGAGTCCGAGGCTGCAAACCTGAAGCAGGGTCAGTCCATCCGCTTCCTGACGGACGACAGCGAGGAGCCGCGGTTGGCCACGATCCGTCAGGTCTATCCCGCTGTAAACTCGGGTCGCGTGATGGCGGACATCGATGGGTCCGGCATTGATCGACAGCTTATCGGGGGTCGCGTGCGCGTGATGGCGCCGGCGGGCGAACGCCTGGCAATCGTTGTTCCCGACACGTACATCGATACGCGCTACGGAGCCGACTATGTGCGGCTCAGTCGAAAGGGTGGGGCAACGATCGAAGCCCCGGTGCAGCGCGGATCGCGCGTTCCGCTTGAGGACATGCCCGATGGCGTCGAGATTCTATCGGGTCTGCGAGCTGGCGATGTCATCCTGCCGGTGGAGCGCGCATCGTGAAACTCGGCATTTCGGGCAAGCTGACCGAGGCGACCATCCGCTCGCCGCTGACGCCTCTCTTCCTGCTCACAGCGATTGCGCTCGGCCTGCTAGCCCTCTTTACGATCCCGCGCGAAGAAGAGCCGCAAATCAGCGTGCCTATGGTGGATATCGCCGTCCGCGCCGATGGCCTCAAGGCGCCCGATGCTGCCGAGTTGATCACCAAGCCGCTCGAAACCATCGTGAAGGCCATTGATGGCGTCGAACACGTCTATAGCCAGACGCAGGATGATGGCGTCCTCGTCACGGCCCGCTTCAAGGTTGGGACGGACCGCGACGATGCGATCCTCCGCATCCATGAGCGCATCCGTGCGAACTACGACAAGATTCCTACCGGCATTCCCGAACCGCTGATCGTCGGCCGTGGGATCAGCGACGTTCCCATCGTTGTGATTACGCTTGCTCCCGAAGCGGCAGCTGCGGATCGCTGGAACGATCAGGCGCTTTATCTAGTGGCAGAGGAACTGCAGACCGAACTGGCCAAGGTCCAGGACGTTGGTCTTACCTTCATCGTTGGCGGTCGCCCCCAGGAAATCCGGATCTCGCCCGATCCGGGTCGCATGGCGCTTTACGGCGTCCCACTGAAATCGGTCATCGACACCGTCAGCAGCGC
>DAIRES010000099.1:0-11834 GCA_036795465.1 Hyphomonadaceae bacterium | reverse complement strand
GCGCCGCCGTTCACGTTCATCTTCTCGTGCGGGATGTTGAGGTGCTGCATCATGCGCAGGACCACCGAGGCGAACGCCTCATTGAGTTCGTAGAGGTCGATATCCTCCGGCGTCATGCCGAGCTTGCCGAGCAGCTTCTGCGTGACCAGCGACGGGCCCGTGAGCATGATCGAAGGCTCGGAGCCGATAGAGGCGAAGCCCTTGATACGCGCGCGCGCCTTGAGGCCGAGCTGCTCTCCCATTTCCTTGGTGCCGATCAGCACAGCCGAGGCGCCATCCACGATGCCCGACGAGTTGCCGGCGTGATGGACGTGGTTCACGCGTTCGACTTCGGGGTAGCGCTGCTTCACGACATCATCGAACGCCATGACGCCCATCTGCTCGAAGGACGGATTCAGCGCGGCGAGCGTCTGCATCGTCGTGTCGCCGCGGACGGTTTCGTCGTGAGCGAGGATCGTCACGCCGAGTTGGTCTTTCACAGGAACGACAGACTTCTTGAAACGGCCTTCCTTCCAGGCTTTCGCGGCGCGGCGCTGGCTCTCGACCGCGTATGCATCCACGTCATCGCGGGAGAAGCCGTATTTGGTGGCGATCAGGTCAGCGCCGATGCCTTGCGGAGCGAAGTAGGACTTCATCGCGATCTCTGGGTTGGACGCCCAGGCGCCGCCGTTCGATCCCATCGGCACACGCGACATTGCTTCGACGCCGCCGCCGATCGCCATGTCGGCTTCGCCGGTCATGACCTTGGCTGCCGCAATGTTGCAGGCTTCGAGACCCGAGGCGCAGAAGCGGTCGACCTGCACACCCGCCGTCGTTTCCGAGTAGTCGGCGTTCAGCACGGCGATGCGCGCAATGTCCGAGCCTTGCTCGCCGACAGGCGTCACGCAGCCCAGGATCACGTCATCCACTTTCGAGGTGTCGAGGTTGTTGCGCTCCTTCAGCGCCCTGAGCGCCTGGGTCGCCAACTGCAACGAGGTGATCTCGTGCAGCGAGCCGGTGTTCTTGCCCTTGCCGCGCGGCGTACGGACGGCGTCGTAGATGTAGGCTTCGGCCATGTCGGCCTCCTCTTGAATCACTGCCCCGCGAACGGGAAGGAAGCGGACGCCGAGGGATTGGCGTCCGTCAGAATGCGTCTGCGCTCAGGGCCATGACTGGCGTCGCGCCTGTCTTTACCTTTGCGAGATGTGACGTAGCGTCAGGCAAGACCCGATCAAAATAATACCGAGCAGTAGCAAGTTTATCCGCATAGAACCGGTCGCTCGAACCTTCCTTGGCGAGCGCGGCCTTCGCCATCTTGGCCCACATCAGAGCGAACGAGGTCAGCCCGAACAATTGCAGATAGTCGTGGCTTGAAGCGCCGGCATTGTCGAAGTTCGACATGCCATTCTGCATCAGCCACATCGTCGCTTCCCGAAGCTGCGCAGTCGCTGTGCGGAGCCCGTCGATATACGGCTTCATCTTCTCGTTCGCTTCGTTCTCCGAGACGAACTCCTCGAGATCAGAGAAGAAGCCGAACACCGCCCGGCCGCCATTGGCTGCCAGCTTGCGGCCGACCAGATCGAGCGCCTGGATGCCGTTGGTGCCTTCATAGATCAGGGCAATACGTGCATCCCGCACAAATTGCTCGACGCCCTGGTCGAGCGTGTAGCCCGTGCCGCCATGCAGCTGCAGCGCGTCGGACGCGCACTTGAAGCCGCGGTCGGTGAGGAACGCCTTGATGACCGGGGTGAGTAGAGCCATCCGGTCGTCTGCCTTTTCGCGCACATGCGCATCCGGCGAGACGTGCAGCAGATCGCCCTGCAGCGCAGTCCAGTACGTGAACGCGCGCGCGCCCTCGGTGAAGGACTTCATGTCCATCAGCATGCGCCGCACATCGGGGTGAACGATGATCGGATCGGCGGGCTTGTCCGGCGCCTTGGCGCCAGTGATCGAGCGGCCTTGCAGACGCTCACGCGCAAAGTCTGCCGCGTTCTGGAATGCGACTTCAGCCTGCGCGAGACCCTGCATGCCGACGCCGAGGCGCGCTTCGTTCATCATGACGAACATGGTGCGCATGCCCTTGTGGGCTTCGCCGACGAGGAAGCCGGTGGCGCCCTCATAGTTCATCACGCACGTCGCGTTGCCGTGGATGCCCATCTTCTCTTCGAGGCCGCCACACTGGAACGAGTTGCGGGCGCCGAGCGAACCATCAGCGTTGACCATGAACTTGGGCACGATGAAGAGCGAGATGCCCTTGATGCCTTCCGGCCCACCTTCGATGCGCGCGAGGACGAGCTGGATGATGTTCGGCGCGAGATCCTGCTCGCCGCCCGAGATCCAGATTTTCTGTCCGGTGATCTTGTAGGACCCGTCCGGCTGCGGAACGGCTTTCGTGCGAATGAGGCCGAGATCAGTGCCGCACTGCGGCTCGGTCAGGTTCATGGTGCCCGACCATTTGCCGGTCATCATGTTGGTCAGGTAGATCTTCTTTTGCTCGTCGGAGCCGCCAACCTGGATCGCTTCCGCCGCGCCGCGCGTCAGACCGGGATACATGGAGAAGGCCATGTTCGCGGAGGAGCACATCTCAAGGAACGGCATTGAAACAACGCGCGGAAGGCCCTGCCCGCCCCACTCCTGATCTGCTGAGATCGCCATCCAGCCGTCGTCGGACATCTGCTTGTAGGCTTCGCGGAACCCCTTCGGTGTCGTGACCGATCCGTCCGGGTTCCGCTTGCAGCCTTGCCTGTCACCGATCGCGTTGATCGGCTGAAGGATTTCGCTGGCGAACTTGGCGCCGCCATCGAGCACCGCATCGATCACGTCAGCCGGCGCGTCGGCGAAACGCGGCAGGTTGGAATAGCTGCCTATCTCAAGCACTTCATTGAGCAGGAACTTCATGTCCCTGAGCGGCGCCTGATATTTGGGCATCTGTCCTCACTCTTCGGTTTCACCGTCGCCCAAGGAAAAGGACAACGTTTCCGGAAGTCGAAACTCCCGGCGTAAATACCACCAAGCAAGCAGTCGTCGAGCCTGTCTTTGCGTCAGCTGTCGAGGTGAGCCGCGTCGCCGTCGAGTCCGGCCCGCGCCACGCGCTCGTAGGCACGCGCGGACTGCTCCACCTCAGCGCCCGGTCCGAGCTCCTGAAGCTTCTCTTCGGTCCATTTGACGCCCTTGTTGAGCGTCTCAAGAGCCGCCTCGATATCCTCGCGCTGCTTCTCGAGATTCTTGATCTGCTCGCGGGACTTCTTGAGCGACAGCTTCAGCTGCGCGCGATGCCCCTCAAGCGTATAGAGATCAAGGATCTCGCGGATGTCAGACAGTGAGAAACCGACACTCTTCCCCTGCAGGATCAGCTTCAGCCTGGCGCGATCCCGCGTTGAATAAACGCGGTTTAGCCCGTCGCGGGTTGGCGAAAGCAGCCCCTTGTCTTCGTAGAAACGCAATGCGCGTGGCGTGACCTGAAATTCGCGCGCGAGTTCGCTGATTGTGTACGTCTTCAACCTCTACCTCCCGTTCGTTTTTTTCTGCTCCGTGGGTGAGCACGGGCGCGCGCCTTTTAATTAACGCTCAGTAATACGTAACGTTAGCTGCCCCTTGGGTCAATTCGGGGCCTACCCGTTTTGGAAGGCTCCCAGGAATTAACGTTTAAAGCCCGTTAACCGTATCCCGGCCAACTGGCCGTTGGTGCGGGCGTGAGACAGGCTCCCGCATCGATTCGGAGCGGTGATGAGCCAGGGACCCTGGAGTGTAAAAGGAATTGACCCCAAGGCGAGGGAACTCGCTCGGGAACGCGCCCAGCGTCAGGGCGTGACCTTGGGCCAGTACCTCAATTCCCTTCTGCTGGAGGGGGATTCACAAACTTTCGAGGCAATTGACCTTTCGGACGCCCTTCCCGGTTCGTCTGGCCTGTCGGCCGATCACGACCTTCGTCGCATGTCGCAAGAGATCGACATGCTGTCCCAGCGTCTCGAGGCTTCGACCTCCCGCTCGGCCCGTGCGGTGTCGGGAATCGACAAATCGATTCTCGGCCTGATGGGGAAAGTGGATGCGTCCGGTAAAGCGCAACTTCAGGCGCTTGAGCGTGTTACCCGCGCCCTCGGCGAAATCGAAACTACCCAGACCGCCCTGCGCTCCCGCATCGAGACGATCGAATCCGGCCATGGCAACGCGCCGACGCTGGAAGCGCTGAAGGCGCTGGAAGCCTCACTCGGCCGTCTGTCGGAAACAGTCCAGTCGCGCGCGCAGGAGGAAGACGAACTCCGCACGCTGTTCGACGACAAGGTCAACCGTGTTTCATCCAAGGTCGACGACGTGGCTCGTTCGCTGGATGCGACCGTCAGCAACGCGATCCGCTCAAACGCCGCCAACCTCACTGGGCGTGTTGACCAGATCGAGGAGAAGATGTCCTCGGTCGAGCGCCGCATCGAAGCGGGCATCAACAAGATAACAGACGCAGCCACGCGCTTCGAACTGTTCGAGACGAAAGCCGAACGCGCCGTGGGAGACACCACGTGGCGCATGGAGCGCGCCCTCGAAACGACGCTGAACCGCTCGCGCGCGATGTCGAAGGAAGTTCTCGACCGCGTCGACGGCATCGAGGAAAAAACCCGCGAAGCCATGAACGGTCTGGGAGATGCGGTTGCGCGCATAACGGAACGCGTCACACGCGCCGAGCGCAAGTCCGACACGGCCATGAACGTCCTGGAGCGCGCCGTCACAGATATCGACGAGCGCGTGCAAAAAGGCGGCGGCCGCCAGCAGGCGGAAGATTTCGCTCAGCTCCAGGTCGCGTTCCAGAAGCGGCTCGACAGCCTCGCGGAAGACCTTTCGCGTCCAATTCACGCCGTGCGCGCCGATGTCGAGCGCCGCCTTGAAGAGGCCACGCGCAACGCCAACCCGGAAAAGCTTGAGCGACTTGAGCGTACGATCCGTCAACTGCAGGAACAGATCCAGGTAGCGGAAGCTCGTCAGGCCGACGCCGTCGAAGCGATGAGCTCACAGGTCGATCGTCTGTCGCGTGCCGTCGACGATCGACTGCGCTCGGTCGAGGCCCGCAGCGATCAGCGCTCCATCGACGATGTTCGCCGCGAGATGACCCGGCTTGCCGATACAATAGATGCTCGCCTCGACAACGTAGAGGCTTCAGGCCGTTCTTCGCAGGAAGCAATGGGCCGCCTCAACACTGCCGTGGACGACAAGCTGCAAGCTCTTGAAAAGCGCAGCGCTGGCGCGATTGATGCCGTCGGCGAGCAGGTCGCTCTGGTGGCCGAACGACTGCAGAAACGTCACGACGACAGCGTTCAACGACTCTCCGACCGCATTTCGGAAACCGCCGATGCGGCGCGCCCGCTCGACAATACCGAGATCGACCGCCTTGCTGATCGCCTCGATGAGCGTGTGAAAGACAGCGAACGCCGGAGCGCCGAAGCCATCGGCCAGATCGGTGAGCAGGTCGCGCGCGTTGCGGATCGCCTGCAGACGCAGCACGCGGAATCGCTGCGCGCCTTCGAAACACGCCTCGCTGACTCGGGCCGCAGCTACGAGACCAAGCTCGGAGACGTCTTGTCTGAAGTGCAGCGGCGCATGGAAGAGGTTGGCGATCAGTCAACCGCGTTCCTGGCGCCAATGCAGAAGACGGTGTCATCGCTCGCCCGCCGCCTCGAAGGCCTTGAGGATGCTCGCCGGGATGACGCCGCGCCAGCAGTCACCCGCGATATCCCGATCGTAACGGACGAGTATGTCATCCTCGACGATGAGCCGGCCGAAGCGCAGCCGGATGAGCGCCCGATAGCGCCCGCCGCTTTTGCGGCCATCGAACTGGCGGACGCGGAGATCGACACGGCGGATATCGTTGGCGTGGAGCCGCCGCCGTTTGATCGGAAGACTGACCCACGCGACGCGCATTTGTTTTCGGATGAAGCAGATCCTGTCCCCGCGGCGATGCCGCCGGCATCGGGCGAGGTCGCCAAGCGCATCGAAGACCTGCTGGAGACCGACGATGTCTTCCTGGGCCCGCCGCCTGCCGCCGGCGAGTTCGTTGCCGACCTGCCGTCTGACGACAGCCGCGAGAAGCTGGCGCCGGGTTATCTGGAGGAAGCCCGCCGCGCAGCACGTCAGGGCCGTCGCATTGCTCCCGTCACCGCCAAGAAGGGCATCGGCAAAGGTCCGCTGATTGCATCAGGCATGCTGGCTGTCGCCGTTGCTGGCGGCGCTGCATTCACCGTCATGCGCGGCAAACAGGAAGCTCAAGCCGACGATTTCGCCAAACAAGATCCGGCAGCCCCCACCCAAGCCACGAATGAGGCGGGCACGACTGAAGCCGTCCTGTTCAACGAGCCGTCTGTCGAAACAGCAGAGACGGCTCCCGCGGCCCTGTCGCCCAACGACCTGTTCGAGGAAACACCGGCAAAGGCTGCGGTCGCAGCCGCCGCGCCTGCCATGCCCGAAGCGAAGGCTGCCGCACCCGCTACAACGCTGGTCGACTCAGTTCGCAACGGCGACCCGGTCGCGCTGCACGATTACGCGCTGGAATTGCTGCAGGGCGGCGACAAGGCCAAGGGCGTGCAGATGCTCAAGGACGCAGCAGGACGCGGCCTCGTCATGGCGGATTATCGCCTGGCCAAACTGTATGAGCGCGGTGAAGGCGTTCCGCGCGACATGGCCGCCTCTAGACAATGGACCGAAAAGGCCGCCGTCGGCGGCAACGTGAAGGCCATGCACGATCTCGCGGTATTCTATGCCGAAGGCGATGCCGGCCCACAGAGCTATGCTGCTGCCGTTGAATGGTTCCGTCAGGCCTCCGACCATGGCCTGGTGGATAGCCAGTACAATCTTGCCGTCCTGTACGAGCAGGGGCTCGGTCTCAGTCAGGACAAGGCCGAAGCTGCATACTGGTACGAAGTCGCTGGCCGTGCTGGTGATCAGGATGCAGGCCGACGCGCCCGTACAATCCTGGGCGAAATGCAGCCAACGCAAGCCGAAGCCATCAAGCGCAAGGCGCGTGCATTTGCTCCGAAACCCGGCATTCCCCGTGCAAACGGCGATTTCGGCCGCCGCGTGTGGGATGTCGCCTCACCCACGCAGATTACGGAGGCTCAGCGCCTTCTGGTCCGCCTCGGCTTTTCGCCTGGCACAGCCGATGGGAAAATGAACGCCCGAACGGCCGAAGCCATCCGCCAGTTCGAGCGCGACAACGACCTGCCAGTGACCGGCGAAGCCAGCGTTTCCCTGCTCCGACAGCTTCGGGCGGCTACGCTGAATGCGGGTCAGTGACGCTCAACCAAGGCGCGACAAAAGCCGGCAATCCCGCCCTTAAGTCGCTGGCGCGCGAATACATCGTCAATTGAGGCCTTATCTGCGCTTCCGGCGCGCGTTTCTCGCGCGTAGAAATGCCCGATGCTGATTCACCTCCCCATCGCTCAGATCGCGGTCGACCCGCTGATCCTGATTGCGATCGGCGGGCTGGTTGGCTTCCTGTCAGGATTGTTCGGAGTGGGCGGCGGCTTCCTGCTGACACCCCTGCTGATCTTCTATGGCGTACCGGCTGCGGTAGCCGTCTCGACCCAGGCTAATCAGGTTCTCGCGACATCAATCGCCGGGGTTTCAGCCCACTGGCGGGAGCGGCAGGTCGATACACGACTGGGCACCCTGATGCTGATGGGCGGGCTTGCCGGCTCAACGGTGGGCGTCGGCGTGTTCAGCCTGCTGAAGTATTTCGGGGTCGTCGATGCGACCATCGCTGTGCTGTACATCGTTTTCCTGGGCGTGATCGGCGGCCTCATGGCGTGGGAGAGCGTGGGCGCTCTTGGGGGAGCAGGCGGCGATCCCGGGCGCAGGACACGTCTGCGCGTATGGATGCGCAGCCTGCCGATGAAGCGCCGCTTCCCGCGCTCCGGCCTCTACATCTCTATCATTCCCCCGATCGGCATCGGCTTCTTTGTGGGCGTGCTGGCCGCCGTGCTGGGCGTAGGCGGCGGCTTCATCCTTGCGCCTGCGATGGTCTATCTTCTCGGCGTGCCGACGCGTGTGATGGTTGGAACCTCGCTTTTCCAGATCATCTTCCTCACCGCTTACGTCACCTTCCTGCAGGCGACGTTCAACGGCACGGTCGATCTGGTGCTGGCGGGCGTGCTGATGGTCGGCGGCGTTATTGGCGCCCGCTACGGCGCGATGGCGGGCCGCAGGCTCAAGGCCGCCCAGCTTCGCCTTCTGCTTGCGCTGCTGGTGCTCGCGATCGCGGGGCGACTGGTTTACGAACTCTACGTCGCTCCAACGCCGGAATACCGGCTTGAGGAAGCGACATGAAGCTTCGTATCCTCATCTTCGCGCTCGCCGCGCTGATCGTTCCGCAGGCGACCGCCCAGCGGGTAGAAGGCGCAGACAAGCCTTTCATGGCTGCTGGCCTTGCTGAAGACACGGTCGAGGTGAAGGTCAACTATTCGGGCTCGCGCATTGTGCTGTTCGCGACAGCGCCGCAACCGGAAAACGACACGTCCGGCATGGCGGTCGCACTGATCGGGCCGATGGCGCCACAGAAGATGATCCACCGCACCGCCACAGGCGACAAGACGATCGAGTTCGTCGCAGCCCCGCTTGTGTTCGCTGTCGGGGCAGAGCCGCAGGTGGCGACCAGCGTTGCTCCCGAAGTGATGATCGAAGCCGGCCTGAACGCACAGGCCTCAGCTATGCCGCGGTCGAACCAGCTTCTCTCGCCAGAACTGGACTCGTGGCGCGCCGCCTTCGTCGATCTGAAGATGCAGCAAGGGCTTTATTCCTTCAGCGACACAACGATCGAACGACTCGATGGCGGCCTGCGCCGCGCCAGGATTGCATTGCCTCTCAATGCGCCGCCGGGCGAGTATCGCATTCGTGCCGTGGCTTTCCGCAATGGCGTGCCCGTGGGCGAAAGCGAGCAGGTGCTTACACTGGTGCGCAGCGGTCTCGACGCCACGCTGTTCGACCTCTCGCGCCAGCACGGCTTCATCTATGGCTTCGTCGCCGTGCTGCTTGGTGTTGGCGTAGGCGGCATCGCCGCATGGTTCGGCCGCAAATAGACGCGATCAGCTTGCCGCTCTGGCGACATCGCCGACGAGACGCTCTCCGGCAGCAAGATACACCCCATCACGACCAACCACGCCGGCCAGCACGCCTTTCGGAAACAGCTGGCTGAAAGCCACGTCCAGCACGTTCAGCCCACCTGTAAGCGTGCCGTACGCAGGCATGACCAGCCGCTCGCCATCCGTCGCGAAGCAGCGCGCGCGAACCGTCCGTCCGCCTCGTCCCACGACGCGCGCGCAGGGATGAAGGTGCCCAGCAATCTCGCCAGCGACTCTGCCCGCCGACGGTTCATGCCGAAACGTCAGATCGCCCAGCACAAGTTCATGAGCCATACGCCCACCAAGGTCCTTGGGAGGTTTAGGATCGTGGTTTCCCTCGATCCATATCCAGTCGCACGCTCCGGTCATCTCGCGAACCAGCGCAACATCATCCGCAGCCAAGCGCACACGCGCGCGTCGATCATGGAAACTGTCGCCAAGCGAAATCACCGTCGTCGGATTCAGTGTCCGAACCAGCGCCCCGATCCGCCGCAATGTTGCGCGCGTGTCATAGGGCGGAAGCATCTGGCCCCGCGCCGCGTAGGAGGAAGCCTTCTCGAGATGCAGGTCTGAAACAACCAGCACGCTCGCCGCTTCCCACCACAGTCCACCGCACTGCTGCAGGGAAAGCCGTTGACCAGCCACCTCGAAAACGAGGCCTGCGCGTGGGCCGCTGGATGGGGAAATCGAAGACATGGGCGGAACGTGTCCAGAACCGCGGCCCGCGTCAACGCCATGAAATCAGTGCAAGCCGGGGACTTTTCGCCACGCCTAACTCATCGCGTCCCGCACCAGATCATCTTCCGCTTCGCGCAGGATCGCCTCTGCCGCATCGCCCGAAAACACCGGCTCCTTGCCGATCTCCAGCATCACCGGCACTGCAAATGGCGAGATCTGATCGAGCTTCGAATGCACGATCTTTCCCTTGATCCGCTTCAACGCATCGGCAAGTCGTCGAATATCGAGCAGGCCTTCGCCCGCATCCTGCCGCGCGGCTTGGAGCAACAGGTGGTCCGGCTCATGCGAACGCAGCACGTCATAGATCAGGTCCGTCGAGAACGTTATCTGCCGCCCCGTCTTTTCGCCCTTCGGCATTCGCCGCTCGATCAATCCTGCGATCAGCGCATTATTGCGGAAAGTCCGCTTCATCAGCGCGCTTTCCTCCAGCCACGCATCCAGATCATCCCCCAGCATATCCTCGTGGAACAGCTGATCCAGATCCTCGCCACGCATGTCCTCCAGCGCCCAGACCGATAGCGCATACTCGGATGCAACAAAGCCCAGCGGCTTCAGCCCCGCGCGCTCCATTCTCCGCGTCAGCAACATGCCAAGCGTCTGGTGCGCCAGGCGTCCCTCGAACGGATAGCAGACGAGGTAATGGCGTTCGCCCCGCGGAAATGTCTCGACCAGCAACTGGTCGGCTTCAGGTATTATCGACTTGCGCTCCTGAACCTCGATCCATTCGCGCACCTGATCGGGCAAGAGCCGCCAGTTCTCCCGATCATGCAGGATACGCCGCACACGGTCCGCCAGAAACGTCGTGAGCGGGAACTTGCCGCCATTGTAACTCGGTATCGCCGGATCGGGATCGAATGTCCGCGTCACCAGCGCGTCCGTATCCGAGATACCTTCGAATTTCAGGACCTCGCCAGCGAACAGAAAAGTGTCGCCCGGCGTCAACATCTCGAAGAAGTATTCTTCCATCTCGCCCAGCTTTCGCCCGGGCCGCATGAGCCGTTTCGCTTCCGCGCTGCCCCGATAGAAGCTGACCATACGCACGCTGATCATCGGACTTTCGATGATAGTGCCGACATTCATGCGATGCTGCCTGCGCACATCGTCGTTACGTGCGCGCCAGACGCCATCGGGAAATTTCACGATCCTGCGGAAGCGGTCATACGTCTTCAGCGCGTATCCCCCGGTCGCTACGAGATCGACAACCCGTTCCCAGGTTTCCCAATCGAGATCCTGGTAAGGCGCGGCAACTGTGATCTCGTCAAACAGCTTCACCCCGTCGAACCCGTCGCCGCATGCACGACCCATCACATGCTGCGCCAGCACGTCGAGCCCACCGCGCCGCGCGCCCGGACCATCCAGTTCGCCAGCCGCCACCGCTTCGACAGCTGCCCGGCATTCCAACACCTCGAAACGGTTGGATGGCGCGAGCAGCGCGCGGCTCGGCTCATCCATCCGGTGATTTGAACGCCCGATCCGCTGGATCAGGCGAGACGAGCCCTTCGGCGCGCCCATCTGCACGACAAGATCAACATCGCCCCAGTCAATGCCGAGATCGAGCGTTGACGTACACACAACCGCCTTCAGCTTGCCCGCGGCCATCGCCGCCTCGACCTTGCGCCGCTGCTCCACATCCAGCGAACCATGGTGCAGCGCGATCGGCAGAGAGTCCTCGTTGGCGCGCCATAGCTCCTGAAACGTCATCTCCGCCTGGCTGCGCGTGTTGACGAACACGAGCGACATCTTTGCGCCTCTGATGGCCTGATAAACCTCGCGAATGTTGTGGCGGCCCGTATGGCCAGACCATGGAATGCGCGCCTCGCTGTCCAGCACGGAAATGTTCGCGCTGGCGCCGCCCTGATGCCGGATGATCGGCGTATCGGGACCAAGCCAGCGGGCCAACGCATCAGGATCGCGCACAGTTGCAGACAAGCCGATATGGCGCGCCGCCGGCGCCCAGTTGCGCAGCGTGGCCATGCAAAGCGAGAGCAGGTCGCCCCGCTTGGACTGCGCGATGGCGTGAAC
>DAIRES010000339.1:0-2352 GCA_036795465.1 Hyphomonadaceae bacterium | reverse complement strand
TGGCCGGCATTGTTGAAGATCGGGGTCTTTTTCTCGGCCCAGCTCTGCTTGACGACTTCCTCAAGCGGTGCGTTTTCCAGCGGCGTGCCGGCGACCAGCTTGTTCAGGTTGTCCACATAGGCCTGATGGTGCTTGCCATAATGGAAGTTCAGGGTGTTTTCGGAAATGTGCGGCGCCAGGGCGTCACGGGCGTAAGGCAGGGCGGGAAGCGTGAAAGCCATGGAAATACCCTCTGTTTTATCTCTGCAGGCTCTGAAATAGGGCCTCGGACCTGAATTTGAACATGAGCGATACGTCCAATCCGACAAATCTTGCAAGCGCCCCCCTTGGTGAGGCGGCTGAATTCGACGCCCGCCTCAAGCGGACGGACGAGGATCGCTGGCTTGCGACCCGATATGCCGCCCCCGCCGGGCGCGAGCTTCTGGTCGCGATCTATCTCCTGAATCAGGAGCTCCAGCGCACCCTGCACACGAAAGAGGCGATGCTGGGCAAGATCCGCGTCCAGTGGTGGCGAGAGACGATCGACCAGGTCGCCGGCAAGGCGCCACTACGCCGCCACGACCTCGCCGAAGAACTTGCCCGGGTTACGAAGGACCGGCCCGATCTGATCCCGCCGATGCAGGCGCTGGTCGACACCTTTGACGACATCATTGACGACCATCTGCATGGCGGCCACACCGCCGGCGGCGACCACGAAGCCCGCCACCTCGCCACTGAAGGCGCCCTCGCAAGACTGGCCGGGCTGGCGCTCGATCCGAGGGCGGCGCCTGACCAACTCGAAACGCTCGCACGTTGTGGCGAAGCCCGCGTGGCGCTCGCCGCTGATCTCTCCGATGCACAGGCGCGCTGGACGGCCGCACGCTCGGCTGCGCGCAAGCTGCCCTCGATAATGTTTCCCGCACTCCTGCATGTCGCGGCCGCCGACACCGCTGAACAGCCGCGCACGCCTCTGTCCAAACGCTGGCGCATGTTCGTGGCGGCATTGACCCGCCGTCTCTGATCAACTCGCAATCGATATCTGCTCAGGCCAAGGAGGCCGCGATGACGACCCACACAGGCAGTCCTCAAAATCTCGCCGAAGTCCGTGGCGTTTTTGATCGCTGGCTGAAGGCCGTTCAGACCCGCAACCTCGATGGCGTCACCGACGGCCATGACGACGACATTGTCATGTTCGATGTCGCCGACCCGCCGCAACTCAACGGCATCGACGAGTATCGCGACATCTGGGAAAACTTCTTCCCGTGGTTCGGCGCCAAGGGCATCTTTGAACCGAGCGAGCTGACCATTACCGCCGGCGATGATGTCGCTTTCAGCCACTGCCTCGTCCGCTGCATCGGCTCGACCCCGTCCGAGGTCGAAAAGCCGATCCGCCTGACCCTGTGCTACCGCAAGATCGATGGCGAATGGCTCATCGTCCACGAACACCATTCGGTCGCGTGGGAACTCGAAGACTGAACGCAGGACTATGGCTATTTCCCCCTCGACGCTGTCTGGTGCTTCGGGGATAGAATCGATCAGATGACAGTGACGGGGCAGGGGCGGACGTGAACAGGCTTTTCGATCCGGGCTATTGGAGCCGCGCGCTGACGCAGCCGGTCGTCTGGCTCGGCTTGGCCGTCGACCTCCTCCCCATCTACGGCGTCATCGCCTGGGGCTGGACCGCCGTTCCCCTGGTGCTGCTCTACTGGATGGAAAACATCGTCGCCGGCGTGATGACGATCCCGCGCCTCGTCGTTTCCGGCGCCAGCTATGGCGCCATGGGCATGCTGCTCGGACTGGCGCTCAGCGCCTTCTTCGTCTTCCACTACGGCCTGTTCTGTATGGTCCACGGCACGTTCCTCATGGGCTTCGCTGCTTTCGCGCAGGGCCCTCAAGCCGTCGCCACGATGCCGGTCATGGATATAACGGGCATGTTCGCGTTCTCCCTGAACAGCGGCCTGCACGTCGACTGGATGCTGTACGCGATCGCGACCTTCCAGGTGATCGTGTTCCTCTGGGAATTCCTCATCAAGGGCGAGTGGAAGAACACAAACCCGATGGCGGAAATGTTCGCGCCCTACAGCCGCATCATCGTGCTGCACTTCGGCCTGTTCGTCGGCGCCGGCGCGCTCTTCGTGCTGGGCCAGCCCATGCTGGGCGTGCTCGGCCTCATCATCTTCCGCGCCATCTGGGGCGTCATCACCAATGCAGGCCGCTCGGGCATTCCGCTGGGCATCGAGTCGGACTTCAACAAGTCCATCAAGGCAGTGTCCAACCGCGAGTACTTCGAGAAGCTGATGCGCGGCGAGAAGGTCGACGATCCTAACCAGCCGTGACCGGGGCTGCCTGCGTTTTCAGCCAGCCCTCGATATC
>DAIRES010000338.1:0-2366 GCA_036795465.1 Hyphomonadaceae bacterium | reverse complement strand
CCAACACGGCCAGCCCGATCTACGGCATGCCCGTGCTGAAAGTCTGGAACGCGAAAACCGTCTTCTTCATCAAGCGCTCCCTCGCCAGCGGCTACGCCGGCGTCGAGAACCCGCTGTTCTTCCGCGAGAACACGATGATGCTGCTCGGCGACGCGAAGAAGATGACCGAAGAGATCGTCAAAGGGCTCTAGCCCTAATACTCCACCGGCCCAACCAGCGCGGCTTCTTCCGCCTCGACCTGCTGCACCTTCAGCAGGGCCGCCCCGCCCTGCTCGTCGGTCGACGGATCGAAAGGCTTGCCCAGGCTCGCCGCCCACGCATCGCGCTGCGCCATCAGCGGCCGCTGCTCGATCATCGTCGCGCGCAGCTTCTTCAGTTGCGCCTGCGCCTCCGGCGACTGCTGCGCTATGTACTGCTCCAGCGATGCCTCATTGCTGCCGCGCACATACGCCCGGATCATGCCGACCAGCATGCCTTTGGCGTCGCCCTTCTGCTGCATCACGCCGGCATACGTCATCCACGCCGCCGCTTCCTCGATCAGCACATCCGCGCGCATCGTCCGCGCCACGCGAATGGCGCGCTTCGCTTCCACCAGCGCCTCATCCGTCCTGCCCTGCTGCAACAGCAGAACAGCGAGATCGATCACAAGCTGCGGCTGCGACACGCCGACAAACGTCTCGTCCGCCTTCAGCTTCTCCATCGCCAGCGTCGGCGGCACGAACCCATCCATGCGCGACCATGGCGGCGAGGTGATCTTGCGCAGGTGCTCGATCGTCTCGTCGATCCGCCCCGCCCCTTCCAGCGACCTCACGAAATACGCATAGCCCATCGCCCGGTCGAGATCCGGCAGGCGCGTTTCCTCAAAGCACGCGCGCAGGTTCGGCAGCGCCTCTTCGTAATTCCCCGCGGAATACGAAATGCCGCCAAACATGCACGGCTTGCCCTCCTCGGTTTCCTGCGCGAATGCGGCGGGCGCGATGATTGTCGCGGCGGCAACTGCCAGCACCAGACATCCATATCGCTTCATCGAATTTCCCTCTGCGTTGGCCCGATTGTTATGCCGCCTCGTGCCTCCCGTCACGTCCGCCGGGCAGTACCGGCTTCACACGATTGCGAGGGAGCGCAACCATGATAGATGCTCATCCCGTGGGGGAACCGCCATGAACATTCTCGTCGACAACATGCAGTGGGTGTTGATCGTCTGCGGCCTGCTGACCTGCAGCATGATCCAGGCAGTGTTCTTCCCGAACAACACGATGCGCGCCTACTTCGGCGAGGCTGCCGCAACCCCAGCCGCCGAAATGCTGATGCGCAACTGGGGCGCGCTGGTCACCATCGGCGGCGTGTTCCTTGTCTATGCCGCCTTCACGCCCGCCCTGCGCCCCGCTGCCCTGCTCTCCGTGGGCGCCGGCAAGCTCGCCTTCATCGTGCTCATGGTGTCCCAGCCGGGCCGCTTCCTCAAAGGCCAGGGCCTCATCGCCGTCATCATCGACAGCATCATGGTCGCGACCTTCGCGGCCTATCTGTGGGCGGCGCCCGCGCCACTTCCCTGATTGTCATCCCGGGCGAGCGCAGCGAGACCCGGGAACCATCAAGACCACACGACGGCCTCCCGATAGATCCCGGCTCTCCGCTTCGCTGCGGCCGGGATGACATTCCGCACTTCACGCCGGTACAAGCAATCGCAGAAATCTCCGCGCCCATGTCGGCGCGAGCCCTCCCGATCCGTCCTATGGCCACAACAGGGAGAACACCCATGACCGACACATCCAAATCGCGCGGCAAGATGTTCTGGATCGGCTGGGCCGTCTCCGGCTTCGTCGCCCTCTTCCTCGCTTTCTCGGCCAGCCTGAAATTCTTGATGCCCGATATTGTTCGCGAGACCATGTCCGGCCTCGACTGGCCCGCCCACCACGATCTCTTCATCGGCATCATCGAGACGGTCTGCGTCATGATCTACATCATCCCGCAAACGGCGGTTCTCGGCGCCATCCTCGAAACTGCGCTGCTCGGCGGCGCCATCGCCACCAATGTCCGCGTCGACAATCCGCTGTTCAGCCATGAACTGTTCGGCGTCTATCTCGCCCTGATGATCTGGGGCGGCCTCTGGCTCCGCGACCCGCGCCTCCGCGCCATGCTTCCCCTCAGGAAGTAGCGACAGCGCTGCCGAGGCGGTCTAGCATCGCCTCTCCAGTGCGAAGGAAACGTCATGGGCTTCTACTCCCGCTTCATCGCTCCCGGTCTTGTCGACTGCGCCTGCGGAGCCAAGCCCATCGCCTACCAACGCCGTAAACTGATCCCGCAAGCCTCGGGCGTCGTGCTGGAAATCGGCGCGGGCGGCGGTCGCAACTTCGCGCTCTACGACC
>DAIRES010000337.1:0-2372 GCA_036795465.1 Hyphomonadaceae bacterium | reverse complement strand
GCCGCGCAGCCGAGATCCGCTGGAGCTGCGATCCCAAGCTGCTGAAGGACGATGAAAAGACGCCGGCGGAAGCCGTGCTGTCTTACCCGAACGGCCTCGCCGACATGCTCAAGGAGCTGACGACAGAGACGAAGACCGTCCTGCCGGAAGCGTTCACGGGCCGCGTCGAAAACCAGGGCGGCGGCGCTGTGGAGTGGGCCGTCGTGTGGAGCGTCAATGGCTTCGGCGAAGCTGACGGCTTCTCGCGCACATATTGCAACACCATCCCGACGCCAGAAGGCGGCACGCACGAACAAGGCATGCGCTCGGCGCTAAGCAAGGGCTTGCGCGCTTATGGCGAGATGGTCGGCAACAAGAAGACTGGCCTGATCACGGCAGACGATGTGATGGGCACGGCTGGCGCCCTGCTCTCCGTCTTCATTCGCAACCCGGAGTTCGTCGGCCAGACCAAGGAGAAGCTTTCCACGCAGGACGCTTTCCGCATCACCGAAAACGCGATGCGCGACAGGTTTGATCACTGGCTGACCGCATCCACGGCCAACGCCACGCGCCTGCTGGAATGGGCGATCGGCCAGGCTGAAGACCGGATGCGCAAGCGGAAGGACAAGGAAGTCGCCCGCCAGTCCGCAACACGGAAGCTGCGCCTGCCGGGCAAGCTAGCGGATTGCTCAAACGGATCGGCCATCGGCACTGAACTCTTCATCGTCGAAGGTGACTCGGCCGGTGGTTCAGCGAAGCAGGCGCGCAACCGCGAGACGCAGGCCGTGCTCCCGCTGCGCGGCAAGATCCTCAACGTCGCCAGTGCTGGCGACGAGAAGCTGTCGGGCAACAAGGAACTCAGCGATCTCGCGACCGCACTGGGCACCGGCCTTGCCCATCGCTTCCGTGTGGAAGACCTGCGTTACGAGCGCATCGTCATCATGACGGACGCCGACGTGGACGGGGCGCACATTGCGGCGCTTCTGATCACGTTCTTCTATCGCCAGACACCCGGCCTGATCGATAGCGGCAGGCTCTATCTCGCCATGCCGCCGCTCTATCGTCTTACGCACGGCGGCAAGTCGATCTATGCCCGCGACGACGCCCACAAGGAGCTGCTGCTGAAGACCGAGTTCAAGGGCAAGAACCCTGACATCGGCCGCTTCAAGGGCCTCGGCGAGATGATGCCGGCGCAGCTCAAGGAAACGACTATGAACCCGGAGACGCGCACCATGGCGCGCGTACAGCTTCCGAAATCGCCCAAGGCGATCGAGGAGCTGGTCGAGACGCTGATGGGCAAGAAACCTGAGCTGCGCTTCAAGTACATTCAGGACAACGCCAAGTTCGTGGACGAGCTGGACGTCTAAGCGCACGTGAACATCTGGCGCGCGCCGGCGTTGATGGCGCATGGCTGCGCGTTTAATACGCATCGGTACTGCGGGCTGGTCGATACCGGCTGTATCGCGGCCCGTATTCTCGGGTAGCGGAGCGCAACTCGACCGCTATGCGCGGATCATGAATGCGGTCGAGATCAATTCGTCGTTCTATCGGCCGCATCAACGTAAAACCTATGAACGATGGGCAGCGTCGACGCCGGAAGACTTCCGCTTTGCGGTCAAGACGCCGCGGCAGCTGACGCAGTTTCAACGCATGCTGAACCCCGAAGCCGTGCTGGATGCTTTTGCCGGCGAAGTTTCAGGACTGGGAAGGAAGCTGAGCGTCATGTTGGTCCAGCTGCCACCCAGCCTACAGTTCGACGAAGCCGTGGCGGAGCATTTCTTTGCGGCATTGCGGGAAAGGGTGACACCTGCGGTTGCCTGCGAGCCAAGGCATCGGAGCTGGTTCACGCCCGAGGTTGATGGCTGGTTGAAGACGCGGCGTATTGCCCGCGTCGCGGCCGATCCAGCGTTCGTACCAGAGGCGGCAATGCCGGGTGGCTGGCACGGCCTAACCTACCTGCGCCTGCACGGCTCGCCCCGCATGTACTGGTCGGCTTACGATGCGGCATTTCTAGAGACTGTCGCCCGGCAGCTGGCGGAAACGAAATCCGCCGCGTGGTGCGTTCTGGACAATACCGCGCACGGGCATGCCCTTGGCGACGCGTTCAAGCTCATGGAGCGATTGAAGAAAGGGCCATGATCGTGCGCGGCTCGCCCCCTGCGTGTCCCGCGTTTGACGATGCTCTCGCGCTGTGCAGACTCCGGCGAGGGAATTCGGCGGGGTTATTCATGCGTCTTTGGAAACTGATACCCGCGCTGGCTATACTGGTGTCTGCCTGCGCGAGCACAACGGACACAATGGCCGATGGCCAGTCTGTGGCGGACCGGGCCAAACCGCGGCCGCAGCGTGTCGCTTACAAATCCGATCCCTACCCTTCGACCTACAGGCCGCTG
>DAIRES010000098.1:4158-12058 GCA_036795465.1 Hyphomonadaceae bacterium | reverse complement strand
GCAGCCCTGGATCCCGGCTTGCGCCGGGACGAGCGGATATTTGAATCCGCCAAACCAAAACGCGGCCGCCTAAGCAGCCGCGTTTCCAATTCAAACTCAAACAACCCGCCGCCAGCCGGGCCGCGCCCGTGCGCCCTATTCCTCGATCGCCGCGTACACCAGCTGCTGCAACTGCGGCCGGATCGGATAAGCGCCCGATGGCATCAGCTGCGTCATCTGGATCGCGATCAGGTCTTCCACCGGATCGATCCAGAAGAAGGTCGACGCCATGCCGCCCCACGAATACGTCCCCACCGATCCCGGCTGCGTCGTTGCAACAACATCCGTCGTCACTGCCCAACCGAGACCAAAGCCCGAACCATCCATCCGCGATTCCGAGAACGTCTTGTCGCCCATGTCCTTCAGCGTCTTGCCACCCGGCAGATGGTTCAGCGTCATGAACTCGAGCGTCTTCGGCGAGAGAATCCTCACGCCATTCAGCTCGCCGCCATTGCCCAGCATTTTGCAGAACGTGAAATAGTCCCCGATCGTCGAAGCCAGTCCGCCTCCGCCCGAAAGCACGTTCGGCTTCTTCGCATACGCCGCCGCCTTCCCCGCCGAGTCAGCCAGACCGGTCACTCCGTTCAACGGGTTGCGCGCATAGCACGCCATCAGCCGCTCGATCTTGTCTTCCGGCACACTGAAGAAAGTGTCGTTCATGCCAAGCGGCGCAAAAATCCGCTTCCGGAAAAACTCATCGAGGCTAATCCCCGAAGCCACTTCCACGACCCGGCCCAGCACATCGGTCGAGTTCGAATAGTTCCAGCGATCACCCGGCGAGAAAACCAGAGGCGCCGTCGCCAGCAGTTCGCAGAACGATTTCAGGTCACCGCCATGCTTCGAATAATCGACGCCCTTCGCGCGATAGATCGCATCAACCGGCGTCTGTTGCAGGAACGCATAGGTGATCCCCGAGGTGTGCAGGAAAAGATCGCGGACCGTCATGTGCCTGTCCGGCTTGCGCAGCTCCGGCTTCTCCGCCGTTCCGCCCGCGAAGACCATCACGTCCTGGAATTCGGGAATGTAGCGATAGACTTCATGGTCCAGCCGCAGCGCGCCTGCCTCGAAGAGCATCATCGCGGCAACCGACGTCACCGGCTTGGTCATCGAATAGATGCGATAGATCGTGTCCTCGCCAATCGGCTTGCCCCCACCCATCTCGGTCGAGCCCTGGAACGACAGGTGCGCCACCTCCCCGCCCCGCGCGACGAGAACGGCGACGCAAGGCAGCCGTTTCTGCTCGATATACCCATCGAAATAAGCCGGAATGCGCTTCAGCTTCTCCGCATTCATCCCCGACTCTGCCGGATCGACGCGCTCGATAGCCATGAAAACTCCTGATACAATCCGCCAGCCTTAACCCACCCGGCGCAAAAATAGAAACGCCCCCGGCCAATGGCCGGGGGCGGAAATACGCATGTCTGCTTTTAGTGCGTAGATCAGAAGGTCTTGCGGAGCCCGACCTTGAACGTCCGTCCCAATGCATTCCCGATAAACGGATCGTAGCTATACTGCTGCTGGGTGAACGGCGGGTCTTCATCCGTCAGGTTGTCGATCGCGAGGCTTACGACGAAGTTCTCGTCCCACGGCAGTGTGTAATTGTAATAGAGATTGTGGGTCGCGAAATCGTCGATGTTGCGGCCAGCCTCACCCGGATCGAAGCGTTCGTCATCAACGCCCTGAATAAAGCGATAGACATAGCGCAGGTTGTGGTTGCCGCTCGAATAGTTGACCGAGGTATTGGTCCGCCATTCCGACACGACGTCCGCGCTGTTGCCGTAGTTGGCAAAGCCCAGACCATCGACCGCCGATGCGAGTTCGACACCGTTCAGGCTGAACGCTTCGATCTCGTACGACAGGACCTGCGTGCCCTGGAAGCCGAGCGTGAAGTCGCCGCCCAAAGCCGCGAACGAGTAGGTCGCGTCATAGTCGATACCCGTCGTCTGTGCGCCCGGTCCGTTGCCGAAAACAGAACGGATGCTGGTAACGGCATCGCCCGTGGTCGTACCTTGCGAGCAACCCGCTGCACCCTGTCCATTAAGGAAGGTGATGCGGTTGATCAGTGGCGCTGAGCAGTTAATCAACTCGTCCTTGCCGGAGTCGCCCACGAACACCGTGTTCAGCAGCTGGTTGTGATCGACCGTCTTGATCTCGTCTTTGATCAGGAAGTCGAAGTAGTCGAAGCTGAACCGCAGCGCGCCGTCCATCCAGAGGCCATCATCGAAATTGAAGATGGCGCCGAGGTTCATGACCTCAGCAGTTTCCGGCGTGATGCCGGCAAGCGTTTCCGTTTCGGTGCGCAGGTATTTCGAGCCGGCGCCGTCAATGAGATCGAGGCCGGACGAGATACGGCCAGGCTCGAGATCGTTCGGCGGCGAAGCGTAGTTAGTACCGAACGAGCCGCGCAGAGCGAGCCAGTCGAACGGATCCCACTTACCCGCAACCTTGTACACGGTCGCGCCGAGCCCCGAGCGCGGGAACTCCTCACGACGTACGGCGAGCTGGAAGCCCAGGTTGTCGAGGACAGGAACCTGCACTTCGGCAAAGTACGAGTACTGCTGCCCGTCGGAACGCGAATTGCCGTCGGCGCCAAAGAAGAAGTACGGGCCCTGCTCATCCGGGCAACCAACGTCGCCGATCTTCTGGCCAGGCCATGCGCACGGAAACTGCTTGGGATCGTTAGTGTCGCCGAAAGCAAACCGTCGGCTTTCAGACTGCCGCCATTGCGCACCCGCCGCCCAGGCAACCATACCGCCCGGAAGCGTGAGCGGCGTGCCACCCGATGCGAGCGCGTCGATGATCAGGTTTTGATCCTGATCCTCGCCGCGGCGTTCGTCGTTGAGCCACGCAGTCAGCTCTGGAGAGTTCTCAAGACCTGCAACATAACGTGGGTTGGGATCGCCGAACTTGGCGTCCTTCGAAAAGCTGCTTGAGAACGGGTTCATCCAGAGGCAGCCATTCTTGCCGGCAGCGCCCGGGTTCTGCGTTCCCACCACGGCGTAGAATTCTTCACGCGTGACGTTGCCATCGCTGTTCGCGTCAAGGCTAGCTTCGTCGAAACGATCCGGAACAAGGTCAACCGCGTTACAATTCGGTCCGCCGAAGCCGTTGTAGGCTTCCTGCAGCCTGTAACCGACGGTGTCAGGCAAGGTCGTGTCGGTCGTTGCAAGGTTATAGACCGCCGAAACCTTCCACGTATCGAGCCACTCTCCAGCGATGTTACCGAAGTCGCCATCAAGAGCAGCGACGACGTTCCAGTTTTCCAGTTCCGTGCTCGGCGACAGACCTTTGCCCGGCGGAAGGTGTGGAGCACCTCCCGGACCAGCAGCCATAGTCAGGAAAGAGTCCACAGCGGTTACGGAACCGGACAAGCCGAGAAGGAAGGCAAGATCCGGATCCAGCGCACCGAAGCTTGCTGTGTTCATGAAGTTCGCAAACCCGGGGTTGGTGCTGGGAATGCGATACTGGAAGGCAGTTCCGCCGTTCGGCGCCGGTCCGACGTTTGCCTGATAGGACGCAACGGTGCCGATATCGTCGGCAGTCGATTTTCCATAGGCAACCTGGGTTGTGAAGCTAAGCGTATCAGACAGGTCAAACTTGAATTGACCGTAGAACCTCATCTGATCGACTTCTTCGACAAGGTTGTAGGTGTGGATGCCATAGTTCCACCAGCAAACCGGGAAAATGGCGATAGTATCCGGGTGTCCCGGTACGGGCCCGTTGCTGTCCGTGCACTCTTGCTGCGTGAAGTCGGTGCCAACCCCGATGGAGCCATACGGCAGACCCAGGCCGTCATAACCTCCAGGCAGCAGGCCGTTGATAATATTGCCGATGGAGTCCGGCACGGCGAGCGCGTAGGACATGTAAGCGTTATACGGCGCCCAAGGCGTCGGGTTCTCTTCATAGCTACGGACTGCCCAGTCGCGCTCGAGAATGTTGAGCGCGCTGCGGTGGCTGTATTCCGCCGAGAACATCAGGTTCGCGGACTCGAAATTTTTGCCCCACAATGCGGAGACCGAATAGTCGCCGTCAGAGCCGGACACCGCACGATAGTCGGCTTCAACCTGCAGACCATCGAAGTTGTCACGCGTGATGAAGTTGACGACGCCGCCGGTTGCGTCGGCGCCGTAGATCACCGCGCCACCGTCTTTGAGAATCTCCGTTCGCGACAGCGCGATTGACGGGATCATGTTGGTGTTTTCGTTGAAGCGCCGACCGTTGAAGATCGTCAGGGTACGACCGCCTCCAAGGCCCCGCAGGTTCAGAGTGGACGCGCCGATATTGCTGTAGCCAGCCTGAAACTGGTTTGTCTCACCGACGGTTGAGCCGACAACGCTCAACGTCTTGATGAAATCCATCGTGGACTGATTGCCGGACTTGAAGTTCTCTTCGGCTGTATAGACCTCAACCGGAAGTGCCGCTGACTCAACGGCGCCCGCGATGTTTGAACCTGTGATGACCACGCGGTCTCTCGGCTCATCGCAGCTGACCTGGATGCCATCGACATCGGGATCGCAATCTTCAGCGGGCGCGATCCTGTCTGGCGGCGGTTGCGTTGCCTGTTGCGCCGAGGCGCTACCGTATCCGACTACGCTGAACACAAGCGCGAGTGCGGACGCGCTCCGAGAAGCACGTTTCAACATGGACTAAATTCCCTTCCCCTGGCGGCCACTCTTGTGATGGCTCGCAGCCGACGGCGTTGTTACCGCCTCGTAGCCACTATGCGCCGCATGGGGATTCTGACAATACCGGCTGCTCAGCATGTTTTTTTTGGTGCATGACAGACACACATCTAGGTTCCGCAGAGACAGTGTGTTTCTGTTTCCGATGACATACCTCTGACACGACAAGGAGTGTCGTTAGGGAAGCGCCGCATGACTGACGCAACGAGAGGCCTGACAATAAAGGGGCCGAAAGCCGACAAGTCCGCCGGTCGATCCGAGCGTCGCAAGAACGCTGATAGATCAGCCGCTACGCGCAGGCAGATTCTCGAAGCCACGGTACGCTGTCTCGATGCGTGGGGTTATGGCGCCGTCACAAATATAAAAGTTGCGGACGAAGCTGGCGTGAGCCGCGGTGCGATGATGCACCACTTTCCGACCCGTCAGGCGCTGATCGTGGCGACCGTCGAATACGCGCACGAAAAGCTCTCGGAGTTTCGCAGCAGCGAGCTGGAAAAGTATGAGCCCGGCTTGCCTCGCTTCCGAGCAATCGTCGACATGTCGGTCGTCACGCAGATGACGCCGGAGGGCATGGCCTGCAACGAGGTTCGCATCGGCTCGCGCAGCGATCCGGAAATCCGCGCAGCGGTGACGCCGACGATGAGCTTCATATCGGACGAGTATGGCAGGCTGGTCGCGAGCCTTGCACGCGGCGCCGGCCTTCAACCCAACCGCGAAGTACAGTCGCTGACTGCGACAATGGCGATGGCCGCACGAGCCCTGGCGATCAACACATTCACCTACCCGCGCGCCAATATCGACGAGAGCGTGATCTGGATGATCCGCAATATCCGCGAAGATATTATCGCGCGGCAACTCGGCGAAAAACTCGCAGAGCGACCGCAGCCCCTGCCCGAAACGCGTCCGCATTCAAAGCCGCGCGAGACGAAGGCCTGATCAGGCCCGACGCGCGACCGGCACGGCCGGCACGCCCCGCTCAAGCAGTTTCATAAAGTCCGTCGGCGCCATCGGCTTGGCCATCAGGTAACCCTGGGCTTCGTCGATGCCGAGATCGGCCAGGAAATTCCACATCTCGATGGTCTCCACGCCTTCGGCGACGATCTTGAGGCCCATTTCCCTGGCGAGCCTCACGCTCATCTCGACGCTTGCTCGCGCAAAACCGTCCGTCAGCGCGCTCCGTGTGAATGGCTGGTCGATCTTAAGTTCAGTGAACGGATACATCTGCAGGCGGCAACCAGGCTGACCCGCGAAGCCGAGGCGCATCAGCCGGGCAAACGGACTATCGTAGTGGCGCTGACGGCGCAGGTCCGCGGAGCGGATGCCGACGCATGGGCAGCAGCTGGCGCAGACCGGCATATGACCAAACCCTTCACATCCGCGCGATTGACCGACGCCCTCAAGGCAGCCAGCACGGGCCTCAGGACGATCTCCAGCACCTCGGAAACCGCCGCACCGCCCGTAGCGGACCCCGTCGACGAAGCACCGCTGATTGACGAGGAAGCGATCGCAACCATGGAGGCGGTTGGCGCTCGTTCCGGGCGGGACGTCCTCGCAAAGGTCTGGAAGCTCTTTATCGGCCAAGGGCCGGATGCGGCGTTCAAACTCGAAACGCTGGCGACAGCCGGCGACCCCGGCTCCCTGGCCAAACAGGCCCACTTCCTCAAGTCCATGGCGATATCGGCGGGAGCCGCCCGCTTGGGATTGCCTGCGAGGAAATCGAACAGGACAGCAAAGCCGGACGAGTAACAGAGGCCGCAGCGCGGATAGCCACGATCCGTCCCGTACTGGACGAGACCTGCGCCATAATGAACAGCCGGCTTGGAGCCCGCCCGGCAGCGGCCTCCCGCTAGAACAACCCCGGCAAGAAATTTCCCTTTCGGGCGCAGACACGAAATGCACCCGTGAACCGGCGTGAACGCCCTCCAAGGCTGCGCTGCAATGGTTGACGCAGAGGCTACCCCCATGTGAAGGCTCGAAAGCACGAGGGTTTCGCGACTCCGTGAAGGCGAGTGGTCGAGACTCGGACCGCCCTGCTGCACTAGTATATACGCCTTCTGTTCTGGACGTTACATGACCGTTACGCCTACCGAACCGACGAACCTTCTCGACGCCACGACGCTGGCGGAGATCGCGCGCGTTCGGGCATCTGGCGTTCTCGGGGCCACCGGCAGGCTCGTGGAGCTTTTTGATTTTCTCGCTTCCCGGTCTGGCGACAGCAGGCCGCCGAAAGAGGCAGAAATTGCCCTCGCCGTTTTCGGCAAGGCCGACTCGGAAGCGCTTCGCGACGACCCTGTGGCGCGGGTCTATATCCACCGCCTCCGCAAACGGCTCGACGATTTCTACCTGCGCCATGGCGCACCGTCCGGGGTACGGCTCGATATTCCAAAGGGCGACTACCGGATCGTCAGCGCGCCGTCCGGCGAGGCGAGCGATGAGGCGGGCGCGGCGGATACCGCGCAGGCCGCCGGCGCGGACGACAGCCACGCGAAGCCGGCCGGGCGCAGGCGCTGGGGATTGATTGCAGCTGCCTTCGTCGCCGTCATGCTTGGCGGCAACATCGCTGCGTGGGCCCTGCTGGGCGCCAAGCCGGCTCAAAAGCAGCTCGCGGACGCGGGCATATGGACTGAGATAGCCAACAGCACGCGGCCGCTGCTGATCGTAGTCGGCGACTATTACATGTTTGGCGAGTACGAGGAGCGCGTTACGCTGAAGCGACTGGTGCGCGACTTCGCCATCAACTCAAAGGAAGATCTGGTTCACAGCCAGCGCGATAACCCGCAAGGCTTCGACAAGTATTCCGACGTGGCGATGCAGTACCTGCCCGCCTCCGCCGCCTACGCCCTGGCAGACCTTGCGCCGCTGCTGCGCGAAGGACGGCAGGTTCAGGTGGCCCTGTCTTCCGAGCTGACGCCGAACCGGCTGAAATCGGACGACATCATCTATGTCGGCCTGCTCAGCGGCATGGGCGCACTTCTTGATCCAGTGTTTTCGCAGTCGCGGTTCGCGATCGGCGAAAGCTATGACCAGATTATCGATCGCAAGACCGGGAAGCATTACAACAGCGAGGCGTTCCGCGCCGCGCCGGGCGATCAGATGTATCGGGACTACGGATTTTTCTCGACATTCGAGGGCCCGGCGGGGAACCGGATTGCGATCCTTTCAGGCTCGCGCGACACGGC
>DAIRES010000098.1:2809-4058 GCA_036795465.1 Hyphomonadaceae bacterium | reverse complement strand
CCCGGCACGCCGTTGAGCGCAGCCCCGATCATCCGCGTACCAAATCCTGTGGACCGGGGATTCTCGACCATCGGTCCGCCGCTCTCGACCCATACAAGCGTATAGGCGCCCGGCGCTCGTTCGAACCAGCTGCAATCGACTTGCCCGCTCTCGTTCGATAAGGCCCCGTACTTCACGGCGTTGGTTGCAAGTTCGTGCAGGCAAAGCGCGAGCGGGATAGCTGCGGACGGGGCGAACTTAACAACCGGCCCGCCCGACACATTGAGACGTGTGCCGTAGCTACCCGTGAATGGCGCAAGCGCGAGCCGAACAAGGCTGTCCAGAAGAACGGGTCCCTCTGGCTCTGACGTCGACATGAGGCTGTATGCGGATGACAGCGCACGCACACGCTCGGTCAACCGATCGCGAAATTCCTCCACATTGGTCGCGCCTTGAGCCGACTGCTGCGCAAGTGCACTGAGAATGGCGAAAGTGTTGCGGGCGCGATGCGTTTGCTCTCGGACTACCAACTCCAGCTTCTGCTTGGTCTGGGCTAGTTCGTCCCGCTCCACTCTGATCCGTGCGCGAAGCTCCTGTGCAAGGCCACAGCCAACGGCGACGACAGAAGCCAGCACCACCCACACAATGGTTGTCGCGTAAGGATACTGAACGCCGAATGCAAAGACGACGAGCGGCGTCGACAGGACAACAACAATCAGGCCCGCACGAAATCCAGCGATCAGCGAGGCCGCCATCACAGCCGGGTAGAATGTGACGAAAGGAACCTGCCCCTGGATCAACAGGTCCACCAACAATCGAGCGACATAGCCAAGCAGAACACACGGGACAGCGATCAATAGCGCCCGTGTCCAGCTTGTATGCTCGGGGCTGTCCTTTGCGAAAAACCGCACCGCCGTCCCCTCAAGACCCTGATACGCGCGCACTACAGCACAGCCCGCCGGAGCGGACACCTGTTTCAGCAGCATTATTCGCAAATGCTGCGAAGCTGCGTTTCCACGCGGCGTTGTTTCTTGGGTAAACACGCCCTTTAGCCCTGCTCGCCACAAAATGGCCCGCAGGATGCGGACAAGTTTCGAAAGCGACCTAGATTTCAGAAGTCGGGAGGCCGTGGGGGCGGTACTGCACGGGATCAACGACGCATGCGCGGCTGGCTGTTGTTTCACAATGATGTCGCAGACGGCGTTCCCGAGGCGGAGGAAATCCGCCGTTTCATCGAGGCAGGCAAGCGGCGCGGCATCAAGCTGGATGC
>DAIRES010000098.1:0-2709 GCA_036795465.1 Hyphomonadaceae bacterium | reverse complement strand
TGCCCGGTGAGCGTGCCGGACAAGGTGTTCGACTACATCATCGACAGGCTGAAGCCGCCGGAAGTGGCGCGGCGGTCGATATGGAGCCGCATCACCCGGCGCAAACCCAAGGAAAAAGTGCGCGAGAAAGAGAAGGTCTGAGCGGACCGCTTATGCAGCCCGCTCGAAGATCGCCGCGATACCCTGCCCGCCGCCGATGCACATCGTCTCCAGCCCGTAGCGGACTTCGCGGCGATGCATCTCGTTCATCAGGTTGGCGAGGATACGCCCGCCAGTCGCGCCAATCGGATGGCCAAGCGAAATGCCCGAGCCGTTGACGTTCAGTTTGTCGGCATCGTTCCAGTTCCAGCCTTTGAGGACGGCCAGAACCTGCGGAGCGAAAGCTTCGTTCAGCTCAACGAGATCGATATCCTTCCAGCTCAAGCCGGTACGCGCGAAAAGGCGCTCAACCGCCGGAACAGGGCCGATGCCCATGCGCGATGGCTCAACGCCGGCAGCAGCCCAGCCGACGAACCAGCCCATCGGCTCAAGACCCAGCTCTTCCAGCTTGTCCTCTGCCACGACGAGGCACGCGGCGGCGGCGTCATTCTGCTGCGAGGCGTTGCCAGCGGTGACGACGCCGCCCTTCTCTATGGCGCGGAGCTGGCCAAGGGAGGCGGCGGTGGCGTCGCCGCGCACGCCTTCGTCCATCTTGAAGATGACGGGGTCGCCTTTTTTCTGCGGCACGGCGACGGGCACGAGTTCGTTGTCGAACTTGCCGGCCTTCCATGCGGCGGCGGCGCGCTGCTGGCTGCGGGCGGCGTATTCATCGCACTCTTCGCGGCCGATCTGGTAATCCTTGGCGAGGTTCTCGGCGGTCTCGATCATGCCTGTGATCACGCCGAAGCGGGAGATCGGCTGCGACATCACACGGCCGCGCTGCAGACGGTCATGCATCGTCACAGAGCCTGCTCGGGCGCCCGAGCGCATATCGGTGGAATAGTACTCGACGTTGGTCATGCTCTCGACACCACCGGCGACGACAACATCGGCCGCGCCGGTCTGCACGAACATGGCGGCGTCGATGATCGACTGAAGGCCGGAGCCGCAGCGGCGATCCAGCTGGTAGCCCGGCACGGTGATCGGCAGGTCAGCCGCGAGAGCGGACCAACGCGCGACGCACGGCGCTTCTCCGCTGGGATAGCCTTGCGCGAACACCACGTCGTCAATCTTCTCGGGGTTGATCTTCGTCCGCTCGACCAGCGCCTTCAGGATCACCGCGCCAAGATCGCCCGCCTGCATCGAGGCCAGACCGCCCTGGAACTTGCCGACCGCTGTGCGGATTGGGCTGACGATGGCGGCGCGGCGGAGTTTGGTCATGTCGGCTTCCCCGAAATCCTTGATTCAATCGCGCCGCACCATAGCTTCGTCTCGCGCAACGGCAACCTGCGCCAGATCAGAGACCAAGCACCCCGGCCGTCCGCTCGATAAACCAGTAAGCAGCGGTGACGCCGATTATGTAAACGGGGGTGCGCCAGGCGATTTCCTGCCAGCGCGGGTTGAACGCTGCCGGCGCAAATCGCTTCCACAGGAACATCAGCAGCAGAACAGCCGTGATGAAGATCAGCTGACCAGCTTCGACCCCGAGGTTGAAGAACAGCAATGCGAGAGGCGCCGCATCCTCCGGAATCCCGATCTCGCGCAGGGCGCCGGCGAAGCCGAACCCATGCAGCAGGCCGAATGCGAAGGAAGCCAGCCAGGGCAACTGCGCCGTAAGACTGCGATGCCCCGCCCTTACCCGCATGATCTCAACAGCCACGAACATGATCGACAGCGCGATGGTGGCCTCCACCGGAGGGCTCGCTAGCTTGATCCAGCCAAAGGTTGTGCCGGCGAGTGTCAGTGAATGCGCGACCGTGAACGCGGTAATCGCGCCAACCAGCCGCTTTACATCCCTGACAAGCAGAAGCAGCGCCAGCACAAACATCAGGTGATCGAATCCCAGCAGTATATGCTCGATGCCAAGGCCCGTATATGTGGCGGCAACATCGCTCCAGGGCTGACGCTCGGGAATCGTCGCGGTCGGATCGTCTGACGTGATGCGTAAGGTTTTCGGGGCGCCCTCGAGCGGCTCGAAGCGAACGATGACGTCGGTGAGAGTCTGCGAGAGATTTTCGACCGCGAGCGTCTTACCGACGATGCTGCCTTCGCAAGCGGCTCGCCAGCGTTGAATTACAGCATCACCGACCAGCGTAGAGCGTGGCTCGGAAGTGCTGGTGCATTGCGTGGGTTGCTTGATGTTGAGCGCGAGACGCATGTCGCCACGGGCCGGCGTCTTCCAGAGAAAGTCATAAACCTGCGGCTCGACTTCGCGGATCTGCAGGTAGGCGGGCCGGATTTCGTGGGCCAATGCGACTGGCGCCAGAAGCACCACGGAAACAAGCCACAGCGCGATCAGGCGGATGGCGCGCATCACTCGCCGACCTCGGGGATAGGTCGTGTCTTCGGTTGTGGATTGGGCGTTTCGGGCAAGCCTTGCCAAGGCTCCGGCCACTCAATGCGGATGTCATACCGTTTGCGCATGCGCGCGTGAAATTCGTCGCGCGCGATATTACGGCGGCTTTCGATCCAGTCAGCACGAACCTTGTCGCGCACCTCAGCCAGCGGAACGCTTCTGCCCGGCTCGACATTCATGACCAGCACCAGATGCTGACCAAACGGCGACGGCAC
>DAIRES010000336.1:0-2400 GCA_036795465.1 Hyphomonadaceae bacterium | reverse complement strand
TGCCGTGCCAGGCGACGACGTTCATCGCCGAATGGCCCAGCGTCGTGGTCCAGAGTTTGCCCTGGAATTTCTGGATCAGCTGGCAGGGCGTATCATTGTCCTCGAAGGCGGCTGCCGGGGTTTCGAAGTCGCGCGCGTTAGCCAGCCCGTTGGCGCCGATCGGGCCAAGATCCGGCAGGCGGAACAACGCCCCGAAATTCTCGCATACATAACCCCGCGACTGCCCCTGCACTTCGACACGGAAGCGCACACCGCGCGGAATGACCGCCACCATCTGCGGTTCAACCTGCATCACGCCCAACTCCGTCACCAGCGTGAGCGCGCCCTGCTGCGGCACGATGAGGAGTTCCCCGTCGCCCGATACGAACGCGCGGTTCGTCATAGACTTCGTCGCGGCGTATAGGTGGATCGCAAGGCCAGTTCCGGCCGCGACATCGCCATTGCCGGCGATCGTCACAAGCCCGTCGACAAAATCTACCTGTCCGCCCGGCATCGCCAGCGGGTTCCACCGCAGGCGGTTGGGCGAAGCCGGCATATCGCCAAGCGGCGGAGACCGCAGCAGCGCGTTCCCGTCATAGGGTGTGAAAGCCGGATGGCTCGCCGCAGGCCGCAGTCGGTAAAGCCACGACCGCCGGTTCTCCACCCGCGGCGCGGTGAACGCCGTCCCGGAAAGCTGCTCGGCATACAGGCCAAATGGCGTCCGCTGCGGCGAATTCCGCCCGACGGGCAGAGCGCCAGCAACGGCTTCCGTGGCAAAGTGATTTCCTATGCCGGTCAACATGCCGAAGCCTCCTGGGCGCGTCAGCTACTCGACTTTTACAACGCCGTGGTTTCCAGCTGTGGGCGACGCGTGGCGGCACTTGAAGCCAACCGCCAGCTGGAAGCAATCCGGAACATCAACCCGTCCGACCCGTGACGCTCATTTACGTCGACGAACGATCCGATAGGCGCCGCGAACCGCTTTATAGAAAGGGCCGAAATTTAATGCCGGCCTTGCAATACGCTCTACAATACGACCCAGGCGATGGGCGGCGTCGCTTGCATCGTGACCGTGTCTGATCGTGGCGCCGAGAGACAGCCTTTCGGCGGCGGCGAACACGGTGTTCGTTGCCCGCAAGCGTTCCAGTATGCGGGTGTAATTTGCCGAAGCGATGCAGCGCTCCATGATCGAAAGCACATCGCCCGCCAGACGATTGCCATCTGTCTTCAGTGATTCAACGTCTGGGCGGTCGATCCACATAGGCGGCTTGTCAAGCTGGCGCAGAAGATCATCCATCGATGTGAAAAGGTGGATGTTTGGATCGAGATCCGTCTTTTCATGAATCTCTTCGATCGGAGGAATACGGCGCGCGAACATTGGCTTCTTGAGGACGAGAGCCATGAGCACGGGCATGCCGAAGCCCTCGTAGTGGGATGGCATCACTATGACGCTCGCCCTCCGATGAAGAAAAGTAACGTCCTCGTCGGTGAGCTCACCAACGGTGAGGCCGGTCAGGTTGGGCAAGTCTTCGAGTTGTGAGTTCTGAGGACCCACCGGAGAAATCACTCCAGGCGGGGCGCCCTGTTGCTCAGGTCTAGCTTTGGTGATGCCAAGCGACATCACCGGCCTTTCAGGGAAGGCTTTCGCTATCCGGTTGGCCGCATCGCCGACGGCCTTGTGCGGATATTGGTTTCCGACGACCAGAACGCAGCCATCAGGCACATTCTTGACCGCACCCGAGGGAGGACCGTCTGTCGGCGCGTAGTCATCGAGTTCCATGGAGTGCATGGTCACGATGCTGGGTCGGCGCTCCACGTTGGCGAAGCGGCTTTTGAATTGCTGTGCAGTAAAGTCGCTGTTGTACGCAATGAAGTCCGAGTGATTGATCACGTGCTGCCAGATGTCGAACACCGCTGGATCGAAAAGGTGGCTGCAGTCGAGCGCGATGGTATCGAGCATAAAAGTGCCCACGACCGCGCCCTTTACGGACATACGCCGGACTGAGTCCCAATCGAACGGTTGGCCCACACGGAAGATGGCGGCATACCGTTCGGGTCCGTGCGGTTCGGCGCGCGGTATCCCCGTCGCCTCCATACCGTGGAATTCATAGACCTCCGCACCGCAGAGGACGACGACGTTGAACTTTCGCTTCCATTCGGAAGCGTGCTTCAGGAACTGAAGTCCCGCCTTGTATGTGCCGGAATGGAAGGTGCCGAAGCTGGAGAAGTCAAAGGCGACTGTCAGACGACCGTCCGGACCGGGAACGAGGGCCGAAACCAGCTGTTCGGCCATATACTCGTTGCCATGGAACCAGCTGCTTACGATGCGTGCGTATTCGGGATATCGTGAGAGCAGGATCTCCCGATTGGGAGCCTCTTTACGTTGCATGCTGTCGCCGGTCGCGGCGAGCGTGGCGCTTC
>DAIRES010000335.1:0-2409 GCA_036795465.1 Hyphomonadaceae bacterium | reverse complement strand
GACGTCGGCGCACGCGCCCATGTCGACTTCACCCAGCCCAAGGGCTCGGCCACGCGTGAGGACGTGAAGCGCCACTAGACCGTCGGCCATGACAGGCATCGCCGCCGGAGCAGAAATGTTCCGGCGGCGAAATTCCTGATGCTCGTAAGGTCGAAGAGCAGGGCTTAAGCCAGACCTTCGCGTCCGATCGCGTAGAAGCGCTCCTTGCGCTGGGCGCGCAGATCGTCAGGCGTCAGACCAGAAAGCGTCGACAGCGCCTCCTCGATCGCATCGCCCACCTTATCGATCGCTTCTTTCGGATCGCGATGGGCGCCGCCCATCGGCTCGGTGACGATCGCATCCACGATGCGGAATTTTTCCAGATCCTGCGCCGTGATCTTCATCGCCTCGGCGGTGTCCTTCGCGCGCTTGGCGTCGTGGAACAGGATGGAGGCCGCGCCCTCCGGCGAGATCACCGAATAGACCGCGTGCTCCATCATCAGCACTTTATTTCCCGAAGCCAGCGCCACCGCGCCGCCCGAACCGCCCTCGCCCACGATCACCGAGATCATCGGCGTATCCAGCGTCAGGCACGCCTCGATTGCGCGCGCGAGAGCTTCAGCCTGGCCACGCTCCTCGCCACCCTTGCCCGGGAATGCGCCCGAGGTGTCGACCAGCGCGATCACCGGCAGGCTGAACCGGCCAGCAAGCTCCATCAGGCGCACCGCCTTGCGATAGCCTTCCGGCTTGCCCATTCCGAAATTGTGCTTCAGGCGCGTCTGCGTATCGCGGCCCTTCTCGTGCCCGATCACCACAACCGGCTTGCCGCGGAACCGCGCAAGGCCGCCCATGATGGCGTCGTCATTCATGAACTTCCGGTCGCCCGCGAGTTCCACGAACTCCTCGAACAATCCGTCCACATAATCCATGAAGTGCGGCCGCTCAGGATGACGCGCCACCTGCGTTTTCTGCCAGGCATTGAGATGCGTGTAGATATGCTCGAGCTGCTTCTCGGCCTTCTCGCGCAGCTTGCCGACTTCCTCTTCGACTGTCGCTCCGCCGGTCGCTTCAAGTTCAGCGATGCGCTTTTCGAGGTCTGCTACGGGCTTCTCGAAATCGAGATAGGTGGCAACGGCCATGGGAAGGCTCCGGCTAACGATGCGCGGAGATAGCGCCGGGGGGCCTGCCCGGCAAGGTTCAGGGTCAGAAGCCTTTGAAATCAGGGCGAAACGGCCGTTTTGCGAACGCCATCATGGTGAGCAGCCACAAAGCAGCGCCCGTCGAACCACGAAGGAGCGCTCACCGCCCCCTATCGCCGCGCGTCTTCCAGCAACATCGCGGCGCCCTTCTCCGCGATCATCATCGTCGGCGAGTTCGTGTTTCCGCTCGTGATGTTCGGCATCACCGAGGCGTCGATCACGCGCAGCCCCTCGATCCCGATCACGCGCAGCCGCTCATCCACCACTGCGGACCTGTCGCTGCTCAAGCCCATCTTGGCCGTACCGACCGGATGGAAGATCGTCGTGCCCACATCGCCCGCCGCCTTCGTCAGTTCCGCGTCGCTCGTCAGCTGAGCGCCCGGCGTGAACTCCTCCGGCGCGTAGCGCTTCAACGCTGGCTGGCCGACAATCTTCCGCACCAGCCGGATCGACTCCACCGCCGTGATCCGGTCGCTCTCGGTCGCCAGATAGTTCGGCTGGATCGACGGCGCGACCTCCGGGTCCGGCGAACGCGCATGGATCGACCCACGGCTGTCGGGGCGCAGGTTGCACACGCTGATGGTGATGGCCGGGAAAGAGTGCATGGGCTCGCCGAACTTCGGCAGGGACAGCGGCTGGACGTGGAACTGCACGTTGGGCGTTGCATGCCGTTCATTCGTTTTCGCGAACGCGCCCATCTGCGATGGCGCCATCGTCATCGGTCCTCTGCGGCGCAGCGCATAGTCCGCCGCCATCGCCGGGCGGCGCAGAAGGTTGGCATACTGCTCGTTCATCGTCGGCACGCCGCGCACCTTATAGATCGGCCGCAGCTGCAGATGGTCCTGCAGGTTCTCGCCCACGCCCTGAAGATCATGCGCCACAGGCAGGCCCAGCGCCCTGATACGCTCGCCCTGTCCGATGCCCGACATCTCCAGAATCTTCGGGCTCTGCACCGCGCCCGCCGCAAGGATGATGTTCGCCCCGCGCGAAACATTGTGCTCAACGTCGCGGCGCTTCTCCCTGAACCAGGAAACGCCAATCGCGCGGTTGTTGTGCATCACCACGTTCTCGACGAAGGCGCCCGTCACCAGTTTGAGATTTGGCCGCTTCTTCAGGATCGGCTTCAGGAACCCGCGCGCCGACGACCAGCGCACGCCTTCTTTCTGGTTCACCTGGAAATAGCCGACGCCGGTATTGTCGCCCGTGTTGAAGTCTGCCACGTGCGGAATGC
>DAIRES010000097.1:0-12225 GCA_036795465.1 Hyphomonadaceae bacterium | reverse complement strand
GCAGGCGGCGTATGCGCAGCCGCCGGCGGTTCCTGCTGAAGTGCAGGCGGTGATTGACGAGCTAGCGCAAGCGTATGGGCTGACGCCGCTTGGCGATGCGATGCTTCGCGAGCTGGAGGATGACGACTCGGAGACGATCGAGGTGCGGGTCGCGCCGGACAAGCTCACCTACATCCACATCGAGGGGAATGAAGACACGATTGATATCAACTTGCGCGCCATGGCTGGTGAGAAGGAGTTTGTTCCCGAGTTGGGCTCCGTTCTGCAGATCCCGCCGGGCAATGGGGACAAGGTATCGGTCGAAGTCTCGATGGCGTGCAGCTATGTATCCTGCTTCTATTTCGCGCAGGCGTTTGTGAGATAGAGCACCCGCCTGGAAGGCGGCGTTGCAGGTTCAGTCCTGTCGGGGCCGCAGGCGTCCCTTTGCTTTTGCGTGAGTCTTTTACGGGCGCGCTCGCTGAACGGCCGCCGTTCGAGGCGCGTCAGGCTGGGCTGCGCGCTGAGATCGTTGGCGTGATCTGGATCAAAGCAGGATGCTGCGGCCGGGGCCATATCGGTGCGTACGGGAGATTCATTCTCCGTCGCTTCGAAGGACTGCCATGCAACACGCTCATGCCGTCGTCTGGCTCGACCACCATACCGCTTCGATTCACACGTTCGGCGCAGGTGATGCGCAGACGCGAAGGATCAAGGCGCATCATCATTCGACGCCTCAGCACAACAGCGATGTCCGGGCCGTGCATGAGTTCTTCGGCGAGGTCTGCGATGCGCTGGCGGCAGAGAAAGAGGTGCTGGTGACCGGCTCTCACACCGCGCTGGCTGACTTCAAGCACTATGTCGTCAAACACCGCGACGCGCTTGAACCCCGGATTGCGGGTTGGGAGGTGGTTGATCATCCGACGGATGGCCAGCTCGTCGCCTTCGCACGCGATTTCTTTGTCAGGTACGACAACCTGAAGGGTACGCGTCCGCTTCGATAGCGCAGCATCCTTCGGCGATATCCAGCACCCGCCAGCCCCGCCCCAGCCAGCAATGTGTTCTGATGAATTCGACGCTGACCCCTGCCTTGCTGTTCCTTGCCGGTCTGGCCGTGGCGGGCTGCGTTTCATCCCCGCCAGCAACGGGCGTGGATGCGGGGCGGCGGCTTGTCGAAGCGAATTGCAGCTCCTGTCATGCCGTCGGCGAGAGGGGTGAGAGCCCGGCGCCAGAGGCGCCGCCGTTCCGCAGCTTGTCAGAAGGTTATCGCGTCTCGACATTGGAGGAGGCGCTGACGAAGGGGATCAGCGCGGGCCATCCAGCGATGCCGGAGTTCGCGTTTACGCCCGAAGGCGTCAAAGCAATCGTCGCCTATATTCAATCCGTGCAGACAAGGGGGCCATCGCGATGATCGCCCGCACAGCTCTTGTTCTGTCGGCCATGGCTTTCAATGGCTGTGTTGCGGATACTCCGCCGCTGGCCTCTGCACCGGCGGCTGAAGGTGCGGTCGTGCTGGCGTTGAACGCCGACCCTGCGCAGGTTGAACGCGGCAAGCGGATTGTCGCGATGCAATGCGTCAGCTGCCATGCCGTTCACGCGGATGACAAAAGCCGCAACCCCAGCGCTCCGCCGCTGCGGACGCTGGCGGAACGTTACCCTGTCACGGGCCTGGAAGACGCTTTCGCCCTGTGCATCATGACGGGCCACCCCGGCATGCCGGATTTCCGGTTCGGACGTGAGCAGTTGAGAGACATCCTCGCCTACCTTGGAAGCATACAGACCCGTCAGGGCGCGTGATCAGTAATAAGCTGACGTGACGCGTCAGCAGCGATGAAAGGACTTCGTCAATGCCGAATATAGATGCAGCCAGAGCTGTTCTGGAAAAACAGCTCGCGGATCTAAAGGAGCGGCAGAAGCGGATCTCGGCCGATCTGGCCGAACCGCTCAACCGCGACCTCTCCGAGCAGGCGGTGGAGATGGAGGATGATGAGTCCCTCGAAGGGCAGGCCGCGTTGATCAAACGCGAGATTACCTCCGTGAGCCGGGCATTGCAGCGCATCGCGCAGGGGAACTATGGAGAATGCGTGCGCTGCGGCGTGCGAATTGCCACCAAGCGTCTTGAGGTTCGTCCGGAGGCGGCGCTTTGCATCGCCTGCGCCAGCAGCGAGCAGTGATCTGTCATAGTGCGTGGGTGTGCGGTGGCCTACTTGCGTTCGGACGGTGTGGCAGTTGACCTGGGCCGGCCCAGGAGCATGGCCTTTATGTCGCCATTCACGCGGAAGCTGACAACGAGCAGGTAGATCGTCAGGAATAGCATTCCGCCGAAGAAGGCGGCGACGGCCAATGCGATGCCACTGGGCGAGAACTCGTGGCGCCATGCAGTCCAGAGCGCTGACAGCGTGAGAAAGCCCATGAAGTCGAGGTTGAACTGGCCGGGCCATGTCATTGCCGCCATGTCGCCGAAGAATATGGCGATTAGGTTCCAGCCATGGTTCGAGATCACGACAGCTGTGTAGGCGATAAGCGTTGCCAGTATCAGGACTAGAAGCCCGCGGAAAAGGATCATGTTGAGTGGCCCGTGAAGCGGAGGCGCATGTGCGTTCGCCTTGGAAGTCACAGCGAGCCGAAGCCACGCTGAAGGTCAATTACCTCACAGGTCGTTGTTTGACATTTTTGAGCCGCGCGGACATCCCGGTCCTTTCGCGAGCAAGCAACGTTGGTGCGTCGGCTTGCTCGCGGGATCAGGCGTTAGTTGAGGATGGTGACTTCGACGCGACGATTGATGGCGCGACCAGCGGCTGTGTCATTGGTTGCGACGGGGGCGGATTCGCCCATGCCGACCGACGAGATGCGGCCGGCGTTGACGCCGGTGGAGGTGAGGTAGGCGCCGACCGATGCAGAGCGGCTGGCTGACAGGGTCATGTTAGTGGCATCAGCGCCTTGCGAGTCCGTGTGGCCGGCGATCTGGATGCGGGTGTCGGGTTGCTTGGCGAGGAAGCCCGCCAGTGGCGCAAGCCTGCCTTGCGCGCCGGCGGTGAGCACGGAGGAGCCCGAGGCGAACTGGAGGTCGCGCAGGATGAGCGTTACGCCCAGCGCCGTATTCTTCTGTTCGTATCCTGCGAGTTCGGCACGGAGAGCGGCAGTGCGAGCTTCAGCGGCAATGCGTGCGGTGTCGGCCGATGCCTGCGCGGCAACGGCGCTTGCGGCGACGATCTCCGACTGGCTGGCGCGCGCTTCGGCCTTGGCGGTGGCGGCGTTTGCGACAGCTGTCGCGGCTTCCGCCGTGTTCAGCTGGCGCGTGCGCGCTTGCGCCACGACATCGGCGCGATCCTTGTTCAGGGAGGTGATCTTGCGGTTTGCGACGACCTGGTCGCCGCGGGACTGTGCGAGGGCGACATAACCTTCACCCATCCGCATGGCGTGGACGTATTTGTCTTCGTCGCGCTTCATGTAGAACTCACGGGCGTCGCGCAGGGCGACCTCGGCTTTCTCAAGCGGCGCGCGGCCGGACTCGAATGTGGTGGGGGTGGCCTTGGCCTGCTGGAGCGAGGCTTCGGCGGCGAGAAGGCGGGGGCTCGGGGTCGGGGCTGCCGCGCAGGCGCCGAGAACGAGGGACAGCGCGGCGATGCCTGCCGCGGCTTTCAATGTGTTTTTCATGTGGGTGGCTTTCTAGGAGTTGAGTTCGCGGCGAAGCGTTTCGACGCCGGTTTCGATCTCAGAGACGGTGCGCTTGAGGCCGTGAAGCTTGATGTTTTCCTGGACGATGTCTGCGTGGAGCAGCGCTTCTTCAGATCGCCAGACGGACTCCTCGCGGCGGTTCTTGTCTTCAGCCGCGCGGGCCTCGTCGAGGCGAAGCTTGGCGGTCTGGTAGTCCGTGCCGGAAGCCATGGCGGCGTCGGCGGGGTTCAGGGCCTGGATCTGAGCTTCGGCGCGCAGGATGTTGTCGCGGGCAGGATCCGCAAAGGCGGCTGGAGCGGCAAGCAGAACGCCGCCCAACAGCGTCGCCGCCATTGCTGATAGGATTCGCATGAGATTCTTCCCTTTCAGGGAAAAGGCAGTCGCCAGGTTTTTCTGGGATATGACGGGTAACTCAGGGCGAGGGCGAAGGTTCCGGGTTTCTAGGGGCCCACGGTAACCTCTTCGATCGATGCGCGTTGTGTACCTCAAGCGGGCAATGGCCCGTGTTTCCGTGTTCCCAAAACCCGACAGGAGCGCATCATGGCTGACAGAACACCTTCCGACAGTCCGCTGGCGAGTGACCGGCTGGGGTCGAAATTCGATCCCTATTCGGGCGGCGAGCATCGCTCGTGGACCGATGGGTTGCCGCACGATTTCAAGGGATGGGGGCCGCGGACGCCCGATCCTTCCGACGAGGTTCAACCGGACGTCCCCAGCCTGGCGAATGACGGGCTGTGGTGGGACGGTGAAGAGAGCCACAAGCATATCGTGTGGAGCTTCGACCGTAAGCACCGGCACCACTAGCGCCGCGATCTGATTTCGACACTGACGCCGGCGGCCTTCGGCCGCCGGTTTCGTTTCAGGAACCGGAAGAGCGGGGCAACGTTGATCGGCGGAACTCGAAACCCTGAATATGCTGGAGGTTATCCTGGACGCGATCACCCTGCTGCGCGAAGATCACAAGCTGCTCCGCAAGCTGAGCGAAGAGCTGGCCGAGACAACCGAGGCTGCCATCGAGACGCGGAAGAAGCTGCTGAAGCGGCTGGAGTCGGAGCTGAAGGCTCACACGACGATTGAAGAAGAGCTGTTCTATCCGGCTCTGCTGGATGCCTCCGAGGACATCGAGGATGCCCGCAGGGTGGCTGAGGGTATCGAAGAGCATCGCGCTTGCGACAAGAAGGTGATCCCTGATCTGCACAAGAGCGATCCATCGACCATCGCGCATTCGGGGCAGCTGAAGGTTCTCAAGGATTACATCCACCACCACCTCAAGGAGGAAGAAGAAGATATGTTCCCGAAGGTGCGTGAGCTGATCGGGCGCAAGGAATTGCAGGAGCTGGGCGAGAAGATGCTGGCCCGGAAGAAAGAGCTGCTGGGCGAGATGGCGTAAGCCTCATGCTCAGTGCTGCGGAACGAGCAGACAGTGTCGGGCTCCACTATGTGGACCCCGACGCGTTACCGCTTCGTCGGGTGCGGAAGGGCAAGGGATTTGCTTATACCGACAAGCACGCCAAAACGCTGAGTGACGACAGGCTCAAGGAGCGTCTGCAGAAGCTGGCGGTGCCGCCGGCTTGGGAAGAGGTAAAGCTCGCCCGCGACCCGAAGAGCCACATTCAGGCGGTGGGGCGGGATGAGGCGGGGCGGCTTCAGTACAAGTATCATGAGAAATGGACCGAGACGGGCCACGAGGTGAAGCGCGAGCGGCTGGCGCAACTGGGCGAAAGCCTAGGTGAGATGCGCGAGGAGATCGACAAGCAGCTGCGCCGTCACACGGTGGACGAGGATTTTGCGTTGAGCTGTGCGCTGGCCCTGTTGGACCGGGCGGGGCTGCGGGTCGGATATCCTGAATATTCACGCGAAGACGGCGGGCGGGGCGCGACGACGCTGGCGTGCAATAATGTGCAGCTGAAGGATGGCGTGGTGCGGCTGCGGTTCTTCGGCAAGGGGGGCAAGCGCATCCAGCGCATCCTTGAGGATACGTCGCTGGCGCGTGCTTTAGGTTTGCTGAAGGCTCAACCCGGTGAAATGCTTTTCAGGTGGAAGAACAAGGACGGCGATGAACGCTGCCTGACGGCGGATGACGTCAACGCCGCGCTGCGGCAGCGCTTTGCGGAAACCACCAGCGCGAAGGACTTCAGGACGTTCCGGGCCAGCTCAATTGTGGCAGGCGCGCTGCAAGATGTCGTGAAGGGTGACAAAAAAACGAGGAGTGCAGCGCTTCAGCAGTCGATCAAGGAGAGCGCCAGATTTCTCGCGAACACGCCCACAGTGTGTAAGGCCAGCTACGTACATCCTGACGTGCAGGATGCGTTCACGGACGAAGACTTCGATGCAACCGGGCTGTTCACGGGGCCGCAGAGGGCAGGATTGACCCGTGGCGAGACCGGCCTGCTGCGTTTGTTGAAGCAAAAGGCAGAAAAGTGACGGGCTGCCTGCTGGCAGCGCAGCCGGTGTGTCGCCTGCACCACTTGAGACGATGCGCAGCAATCAATCCGTTCAAATGTTGCAAAGACTGGTTCACGGGCCCCATTCTTCTACTATTCTGATTCACGACGCCGGGGCGGGTTGCAGATCACCCTCTTCAATTCGTCTCAAGAGCGCCGACATTTGAGGAGAGACTTCCTCAACGCACCACCGGGGTAGCGTCCGCCGCGGACCCACTACGTGGCACATGCTTCTTCCGTCGGGTGCAACCTGAGAGGCGCACGCTCGGCTACACAGCAGGCCGATGCGACAGACCTCCGGGCCGTGCCTTTTAGATCGTGCTGCTTTCTGAATGGGAGCTCCGATGTCGCGCGACTTGTTCGACAGCTACACCAAGACCTTTGAAACCCGTCGGGAGACGGTGCTGACGATTCAGGAATACCTGGAGGGGTGCAAGAAAGACCCGCTGATGTATGCGGGTCCACACGAGCGCCTGCTGGCCGCGATCGGCGAGCCGGAGATGGTCGACACGTCGCGGGATTCTCGGCTGGGGCGTATCCATTCCAACAGGACGATCCGCGTCTATCCGCGCTTCTCCGAATTCTACGGGATGGAGGAGACGATCGAGCGGATCGTCGCCTTCTTTCGGCAGGGCGCGCAGGGGCTCGAGGAGCGGAAGCAGATCCTCTACCTTCTGGGACCGGTTGGTGGTGGCAAGTCTTCGCTGGCCGAGCGCATCAAGGCGCTGATGGAAGACCAGTACATTTATGTGCTGAAGGCGGGGAATGATCTCTCGCCGGTGTTCGAGAGCCCGCTGGCGCTGTTCGATCCTGAAATCCAGGCGGCGCAGTTGCAGAAGGACTACGGAATTCCGCGGCGCAGGCTGACGGGGCTCATGAGTCCGTGGGCGCTGAAGCGGCTGGACGAGTTCGGCGGCGACATCACCAAGTTCAGGGTGGCGAAGGTGAAGCCGTCGCGGTTGCGCCAGATCGGCATCGCGAAGACAGAGCCGGGTGACGAGAACAACCAGGACGTCTCCTCGCTGGTCGGCAAGGTGGATATCCGCAAGCTGGAGATGCACTCGCAGTCCGACCCGGACAGCTATTCGTATTCGGGCGGGCTCAACCGGGCGAACCAGGGCGTTCTCGAGTTCGTCGAGATGTTCAAGGCGCCGATCAAGATGCTGCACCCCCTGCTGACGGCGACGCAGGAGGGGAATTACGCGGGCTCGGAGAATATCGGATCGATCCCGTTCACCGGCATCATTATGGCGCACTCGAACGAGAGCGAGTGGCGGCAGTTCAAGAACAACAAGACCAACGAGGCCTTCATCGACAGGATCTATGTGATCAAGGTTCCGTATGCCCTGCGGGTGACCGAAGAGACCCGGATCTATGAGAAGCTGGTGAATACTTCAGAACTGGCATCGGCGCCGCTGGCGCCGGGAACGCTGGAGATGATGGCGCGGTTCTCTGTTCTGTCGCGGCTGAAGCCACACGAGAACTCCAACCTGTTCGCCAAGATGCGGGTCTATGACGGGGAGTCGCTGAAAGAGGTCGATCCGAAGGCGCGGACGCTGCAGGAATATCGCGATGCGGCGGGCGTGGACGAAGGCATGGAGGGTATCTCCACGCGCTTTGCCTTCAAGGCGCTGTCGGCGACGTTCAACCATGACACGGAGGAAGTCGCGGCTGATCCGGTTCACCTGATGTACGTGCTGGAGCAGGCGATCAAGCGCGAGCAGTATCCGGACGATGTCGAGAGTACGTATCTGGAATTTATCAAGGCCGATCTGGCCCCGCGCTATGCGGAGTTCATCGGACATGAAATCCAGAAGGCGTATCTCGAGAGTTATCACGACTACGGGCAGAATCTGTTCGACCGCTATGTCGATTATGCCGACGCGTGGATCGAGGATCAGGATTTCAAGGACCCTGACACCGGGCAGATGCTGGATCGGGAGTTACTGAATCAGGAACTCTCGAAGATCGAGAAGCCGGCTGGGATCGCCAACCCCAAGGACTTCCGGAACGAGGTGGTGAAGTTCACGTTGCGGGCGCGCGCCAACAACAAGGGCAAGAACCCGTCGTGGACGAGCTACGAGAAAATCCGTGAAGTGATCGAGCGGCGGATGTTCAGCCAGGTTGAAGACCTGCTGCCTGTGATCTCGTTCGGATCGAAGAAGGACTCGGATTCGGAGAAGAAGCACGACGAGTTCGTCCAGCGCATGGTGGAGCGTGGTTACACCGAGCGGCAGGTTCGCCGTCTGGTGGAATGGTACATGCGCGTGAAGCAGGCCAGCTAACGAAAGCCCCTCGATGAACATCATCGACCGACGACGGGAAGGGGGAAAGTCGCTGGCCAATCGCCAGCGATTCATCAGGCGGGCGCGTGCGCTGGTGAAGCGTGCAGTGCGTGAGGCCTCGGCCAGACGCTCGATCAAGGATGTCGAGAAAGGCGGGGACATTGTTGTTCCCGCCGATGGCGTTCGGGAGCCGGTGCTTCGGAAGGGCTCGCAGGGCGGGTCGCGCGAATACGTGCTGCCGGGCAACAAGAAGTACATTCAGGGCGACACCATTGCGCGGCCTGAAGAAGAGGGCGGCGGGTCTGGCGCTTCCGATGGCGGCGAGGGCGAAGACGATTTCCGCTTTGCGCTGTCGGATGAGGAATTCCTCGACCTGTTCCTGGAAGATCTGGAGCTTCCCGATCTGGCCAAGCGGCAGGTGCTGGGCGTTGAGGAGACGCAGCCGCAGAGGGCGGGGTATCGATCGTCCGGGCCGCCGGCTTCGCTGTCTGTGTCGCGGACGATGCGGAACTCGCTGTCGCGGCGAACGGCTCTGGGGCGGCCACGGCCGGAGGATATCGCGGCGATCGAGGCCGAGATTGCGCGGCTGGATGATATCGGCGGCAATGACGACAAGGTTGCCGAGCTGCATGCGGAATTGGAGCGCAAGCAGAAGCGGATGCGGCTTGTGCCGTTCATCGATCCGCTGGATGTGCGCTATCGGCGCTTTGATCAGGTGCCCAAGCCCGTCGCGCGGGCCGTGATGTTCTGCCTGATGGATGTGTCGGGTTCGATGGACGAGCACATGAAGGACCTCGCCAAGAGGTTCTATTCGTTGCTCTACCTGTTCCTTAAGCGGCGCTATGGGCGGGTGGAGGTGGTGTTCATCCGGCACACGCATGAAGCGCGCGAAGTGGATGAGGAGACGTTTTTCCATTCGCGTGAGTCAGGCGGGACTGTTGTCTCGACGGCGCTGGAGGAAATGGCGCGGGTTATCCAGGCCCGGTTTCCGGCAAACCAGTGGAACATCTATGGCGCGCAGGCATCCGATGGCGACAACCTGCCGATGGACAATTCCACGACGATCAACCTGCTGAAATCGACCATCCTGCCGCTGTGCCAGTACTACGCGTATCTCGAAGTGGGCCATGCGAAGGATGATGGTGGGGGCGATGCGACGTCGCTGTGGCGCGCCTATGAGCTTGTCGCGGGCAGTGAAGAGACGATGGCGATGCGCAAGGTCAGCCATCGCAGGGACATATATCCGGTGTTTCGTGAACTGTTCGCCAAGGGCGGGGCGAAAGCGGAGGCGTCATGAGCGACGAAGCTGTCTCTGTCAAAAAGCGGAAGTCCCGCATCGTGCCCGTGCAGGCGGCTGCGCCATCGGCATTGCTGTTCAACGGACCGGACTGGAATTTCGAGACGCTGGGCCGGATCTTCGATGCGGTGCGGCAGGTGGGCGAGGGCGAGATGGGGCTCGACACCTATCGCACGCAGATCGAGGTGATCACTTCGGAGCAGATGCTGGATGCATATTCCAGCGTGGGCATGCCGCTGTTCTACAAGCACTGGAGCTTCGGGAAGGACTTCGCCCGTAACCAGATGATGTACAACAAGGGCTTTCAGGGGTTGGCGTACGAGATCGTCATCAACTCCGACCCGTGCATCTGTTACATCATGGAGGAGAACTCCGCGACGATGCAGACGCTGGTGCTGGCGCACGCGGCGATGGGGCACAACCACTTCTTCAAGAACAACTATGTGTTCCGGCAATGGACGGATGCGTCAGGCATTGCGGACTATCTGTCGTTCGCCAAGACGTTCATTGCCAAGTGCGAGGAGCGGTATGGCGTTGAAGCCGTGGAGCGGCTGATTGACGCGGCGCATGCGCTGCAGAGCCACGGCATCCATCGTTATCCGGGCAAACGGTCGATGGACCTGCGTTCGGAGGAAATTCGGGAGCGTGAGCGGCGGGCGCATGGCGAGGCGCTGTTCAACGATCTCTGGCGGACTGTGCCGCAGGGCAAGGGCAAGAAGCCTGCGACCAAGAAGAAGATCGAAGAGGATCGGCGCAAGGCGATCCTGAAGCTGCCGGAAGAAAACATCCTCTACTTCCTCGAGAAGACTGCGCCTCGGCTCGCGGGATGGCAGCGCGAGATACTTCGGATCATCCGGCTGATCGCGCAGTATTTCTACCCGCAGCGTCAGACCAAGATGATGAACGAGGGATGCGCGACGTGGACGCACCATCGCATCATGACGCGCCTGCACGAGAAGGGGCAAATCAGCGACGGGTCGTATCTGGAGTTCCTGCATTCGCATTCGAGCGTGGTGATGCAACCGGATTTCGATGACAGGCGCTTCTCGGGGATCAATCCGTATGCGCTGGGCTTTGCGATGATGCAGGATATCGAGCGGATATCGCTGACGCCGACGGACGAGGATCGTTCGTGGTTCCCAGACATCGCCGGCAATGGCGACGCCTATGGCACGCTGAAGGATGTGTGGGCGAACTTTCGTGATGAGAGCATCATCTCGCAATACCTGTCGCCGCACCTGATCCGGAAGATGGGGCTATTCCAGATCGTGGATGATCATGACGAGGAAGAGATGGAAGTTTCAGCCATCCATGACGAGCGCGGCTATCGCGAAGTGCGTCGGGCACTGGCGCGGCAGTATGATGTCGCGCGGCGGGACGCGGACATCCAGGTGGTGGATGTGGACCTGACCGGCGACCGCAGACTCGAGCTGCGCCATCACGTCGTGGATGGCGTGACGCTGGAAGAGAAGGACGCGGATCGCGTTCTGCAGCATCTCGCCGACCTGTGGGGATACGAGGTGCGGCTGGTAGAGAGCGACGACAACACCGTCTATGCCGAGCACAAGGCCGAGCCGATGAGGCCGTTTGCCTGAGATTCGCTGCGCATGCCTACGTGAAACCCCTGTGGCAGATGGCCCTGCGAGGCGCCTTTCACGCGGCCCTGACAGCGGTTAGGTTGCCCAAAAGACCGGGGACGACGCGGGGTGTTGGGCGTCGGGATCGCGGTCGCTTGGGAGGAGAGCATGGCAACGCGTGTCGCCCAGTGGGCGTTTGCGGCCTTTTATCTGATCGTAGCCGTCATTGCGGTGTGGGGTGGGTTCAACGAACTCAATCCGCCATTGCCGGACCCGTCGCCGTTCAATCCTGATCCGCTGCCGCTGTATGTGAACGGCGGCATGGTGACGGCGGCCATGTTCTATTTCCTGACGGCCCTGGCGTTTCTGGCCGTGGGCCTGCTGAGCGTGCGCGATGCGATGGCCAGCAAGGCCGGAGCGCTGACTGGCAATCTCAACCTGGCTTTTGCGACCTTCCTGGGCCTCGTGGGCGTCTATCTGCTCTGGTACGGCGCGCAGCTGCTGATGCTGGGCGGTTCGTTCGCTTATGCGCTTTCGGGCGTCGCGCTGTTGGCGGCGGCGTATTTCCTGATCATGCGCAAGCCGCTGGGCGCGCTGATCTATGCTGGCATCGTGGTCTTCTGGGTGGCGATGTCGATCGTCGAGGCGGGGCTGGATTTCGTGGCGCTTCTGCCGCGGCTGGCGGCCTGGCTGGTGGTGGGACTGTGGTTCCTGTCGCCGTGGCACCGGGCAGCCATGGGCAAGACGGCCGAGACGCGGATCAATGCTGGTGGGCTGTGGGTTGGCCTTGCCACGGCTGCGGGCGCCGTTCTGCTCGTCGCGGGAGCGCTGCAGGGCTATCCGGTTGTCGAGGGCACCAAGAACGAAGTGGCGGCCGGCGCGGCCGTGACCGACTGGCGCAACTATGGCGGCGTGCCGGAAGGCCAGCGCTTTGCGCAGATCGACCAGATCAATCCGACGAACGTTTC
>DAIRES010000334.1:0-2412 GCA_036795465.1 Hyphomonadaceae bacterium | reverse complement strand
CTCATCATCGCGATGAAGTCGGACTTTGCCTTGTTCGCCTCGCGCGCGCGATCACGGCCGGAGCGCAGGGCTTCTTCGGCCGACTTGATGAAGTTGATGTCCTGCAGCGATCCAGAGATCCGCGTCGTGCCGTCTGGATTCTGCGAATAGCGGGCGCGGGCCGAGAACCAGCGATAGCCGCGCGCTTTCGTCTTGAGGCGAAAATCGATACGCAGGCGTGACATGCGGCTTTGGCCCACCGCGAAAGCCTCGCGCAGCGGCGTCACGTCTTCCGGGTGAACGAATTTCCGGAGGTCGCCGAATACGTCGTTGAACTCGGTAGCGTCATAGCCCGTGACGCTCTGGAAGCTCTCGGAGACGTGGAATTTGCGCAGGGTCACGTCCGGCACATCCCATAGCCCGACCCGCGCCGCTTCGAGCGCGACCCGGCTGCGCGATGCATTCTCGACAATGAGCTGGTTTGCTTCTTCAAGCCTGCTGACGGAATAATCCCGCGCGATGTTGGATATCCATGCGATGCCGCCAAACGCGACGGAAGAGAACAGCATCGTGCAGAACGTCATCAGCGCATGCGTCTGGCGCGGATAAGCGGAGGGGATGCCGATCATCCCCGTAGCTGTGAGAACGCAAAATCCGACAATCGCCAGTGCGAACAGCAGGATCGGCATCCGCATGTGTTCGCGCGCATAGAGCGATGTGATGCCCACCGCCACCGGGAGTGATGCAGCGACAGGCGCGACCACGCCCGCGTGGCGGTACGATATTATCGCGATCGATAGCAGGTGAAGGCACAACAGCCAGTCCATCACGATACGCGGATCGCGATGGCGGCGGATCTGCAGGAATCCCTGCAGGCACGCAGCGGTATTGATCGCGGCGATGACATGCGCCTCGATATGGGCCGGGTTCATCGCGAGCACGGCGAAGAAGCTGGCCGTCCAGCCCACCGCAGCCGCAAGGCACATGTATCCGGAAGCAACCTGATGGGTCGCGTCCGCGGCTTCGCTGAACTGGCGAACGTCGGCGTAGAAGCGCTTCCTCAGCTTTCCGGAAAAGAAGGCGCCAATGATTGCGTGCGCGCTGCCGAACGCGCTGGCCCGGCGGGGCGAGGGCGTGGCGGTTGCCGGGGGCGGGGCGGCTTGGTGTTCGATCGGCGCGATCCTTTCGGGACCTTACCGATATGGCAGAAGAAATTTACGATATGATTGCCAAGGCGGCTGCAGAGGCAATTTTGCCTAATTCAGATAGCTGCGGGCGATCGCATCCGCGAGTTCGCGGCCGCGCCGGGCGATTCCAGCTTCAATCGCCGGCATCTGGTCGGTGCAGGACGAGGTTTCACGGTTCTGGCCGCGATAGCCCCGATTGAACGCGTCGGTCAGCGCCGCGCGGCGGGCGCCGGAGGGGGCTTCGATGGCCATCAGGTTGAGCATGTAGTTCCGCCAGGTGGAGTCATTGTCGCCATTGCAAATCGTCCGCACGGCGTGGGCGCGGCCCAGCACCTCGGCAAGGTCGGCCACCATTTCGATGGGGGCGCTGGCGATCGTAATTTCCTGCGCCGTGGCGGGAAACGCCGCGAATGCGAAAACGGCGGCGACGGAGAGGGTTCGAAGACTCATAAGCGATCCTAGCGTCCTCCCGCCGTTCAGGCAAAACCGCCCGGCAGGCTTGCCTTTTCTGCCACAATGGGCGTGAACACAGGCTGAAGCGGGCGTGGCGGAACTGGTAGACGCACCAGACTTAAAATCTGTTGGGCCGCAAGGCCCGTGCCGGTTCGACCCCGGCCGCCCGCACCAGATCATCGCAGCATCACGATATCGACGAGGTCGCCGCTTGCGGTCGCCGGGGTGTTGGGCGAGCGGCGGATAAGTGCGTTGGCGGTGAGAAAGGGCGAGAGCAGGGAGGAGTCCTGGTTCTCGGCCGCCTGAACATTGGCGCGGCCGTTGGCATCAAGCGTAAGGATGGCGCGGAGATATTCCTCGCGGTTTCCCGCCTTGGGGATGGCGCTGACCGTGTGGGCGCGTTGTGCTGGTGCTGCCGACGGCGGGGCGCTGGTGAGCGCATCGATCAGCGGGCGAAGGAAAAGTTGCGCGGTCACCATCGCGGCTGCGGGATTGCCGGGAAGGCCGAGGGCGAGCGTGGCGGGGTTCGCGGAGAACCAGGTAGGTTTGCCGGGCTTGACGGCGACCTTCTCGAAAATGGGCGCGAAGCCTTCTGCCGCAAAAGCGGATCGGACGACGTCATAGTCGCCGACGGAGGCGCCACCGATGGAGACGATGATATCGCACGGCGCGGACAGGCGCTTGCGGACGTCTTCTTGCGTGTCGCGCGAGAGGCCGAGGTCAACCGGGATCGCGCCCCAGCGGCGGATGATGGCGAGCAGGGCGGGCTGGATCGAGTTGACGACCTGGCCCG
>DAIRES010000096.1:0-12294 GCA_036795465.1 Hyphomonadaceae bacterium | reverse complement strand
TGGGTCTCAAGGAGCACACCGTGTTCCCCGAGATCAGCTACGACAACATCGAGACTGTCTGGGGCATGGACATCATTGTGTGCACCACGGCGCGCACCAACGAAGAAGCGAAAGCACTCCTCACGGAGTTTGGCTTTCCCTTCCGTACCTAGGCGCGCTGGAGAGAAACGATGGCTAAGAAAAGCTCGATCGAAAAGAACAACCACCGGAAGCATCTGGTGGAACAGTACGCCAAGAAACGCGCTGAACTGAAAGCCGTGGCGCTCGACGAAAGCCTTCCCCTGGAAGAGCGGTTCGAAGCGCGCATGAAACTGGCCAAGCTTCCGCGTAACTCAGCTCCGAGCCGTGTTCGCAACCGTTGCGAAATTTCGGGTCGTCCGCGCGCTTACTACCGCAAGCTCAGAATGTCGCGCATTGCGCTGCGCGATTACGGCGCCAACGGGATGATCCCGGGCCTCGTCAAGTCGAGCTGGTAGGGGAGGTCAGACCAATGCAAATGAATGATCCCGTCGGCGACCTGCTCACGCGCATCCGCAACGCTCAGCGTCGTGGCCGCTCGTCGGTCCAATCGCCTTCGTCCAAGCTCCGTGTCCACGTGCTCGAGGTTCTCGAGCGCGAGGGCTACATCCGCGGCTTCACCGAAGTCGAGAAGGATGGCCGCAAGGAGCTCGACATCGAGCTGAAATACTATGACGGCGCGCCCGTGATCTCCGAGATCCGTCGCGTCTCCAAGCCGGGCCGCCGTGTTTACTCGGCTGTTCGTGATCTGCCGCTGGTCCGTAACGGCCTGGGCATCTCGGTCCTGTCCACGCCGAAGGGCGTGATGTCGGACGCCGAGGCGCGCACCCAGAACGTCGGCGGCGAAATCCTCTGCCGGGTGAGCTAGTCATGTCGCGCGTTGGAAAAAAACCTATCGAAGCGGTCAAAGGCGTCGACATCAAAGTCGCCTCCGGCCAGGTCACTGTCAAAGGCCCGAAGGGCGAGCTCAAGATGGCTCTGTCCGACGAAGTCAGCGTCAAGGTCGAGAATGGTGAAGTCACCATCGCGGCCCGTAACCCGGACGAGCGCAAGTCGAAAGCGATGTGGGGCACGGTTCGCGCCAACATCCAGAATATGGTCACTGGCGTGACCACGGGCTTCACCAAGGATCTTGAACTGGTCGGCGTCGGTTACCGCGCCGCTCTGAAGGGCAAGGACCTGGAACTGTCGCTCGGCTACTCGCACCCGGTCGTTTACAAGGCCCCGGCTGGCATCACGTTCACCTCGGCCAAACCCACCGAGATCAAGATCTCCGGCGCTGACAAGCAGTCGGTTGGTCAGGTCGCGGCCGAAATCCGCAGCTGGCGTCCCCCCGAGCCCTACAAGGGCAAAGGCGTCCGCAAGGTGGGCGAATTCGTCCGCCGCAAGGAAGGCAAGAAGAAGTAGGCGATCATGCAAGCTTACCAGAAAAACAAACTTCGCCGCGCCCAGCGCGTTCGCACCAAGCTCCGCAAGGTCGCCGACGGCAAAGCGCGCCTGTCGGTCACGCGTTCGACCAAACACATCTCGGTGCAGCTCATCGACGACGCCAAGGGCGTCACGGTGGCCGCTGCTTCGTCGCTCGAGAAAGACTTCAAGGGCGGCACCAAATCCGAGGACGCCTCGACTGTCGGCAAGCTCATCGCTGACCGTGCGAAGAAAGCCGGCGTCACCGACGTCGTCTTCGATCGCGGCGGTTACATTTTTCATGGCCGCGTGAAAGCGCTCGCCGAAGCCGCCCGCGAGGGCGGCCTGAAATTCTAGGAGTCGCGAATGGCGCGTGAAGGCGAACGTAGCGAACGTGGTGGTGAACGCGGTGATCGTGGTCGCGGCCGTCGTGATCGCAATGAAGATCGCGAACAGTCCGAGATCGTCGACAAGCTGGTTGCAATCAACCGCGTCGCGAAGGTCGTGAAGGGCGGTAAGAACTTCGCGTTCGCTGCTCTCGTGGTCGTCGGCGACCAGAAGGGCCGCATCGGTTACGGTCACGGCAAGGCCCGTGAGGTTCCCGAGGCGATCCGCAAGGCAACCGAAGAAGCCAAGAAGTCGATGGTTCGCGTTCCGCTTCGCGAAGGCCGCACGCTTCACCACGACACCCACGGTCGTTGGGGCGCTGGCAAGGTCATCATGCGTTCGGCTCCGGCCGGTACGGGCGTGATCGCCGGCGGTCCGATGCGCGCTGTGTTCGACGTGCTCGGCATCCGTGACGTCGTCGCCAAGTCGACGGGTTCCTCGAACCCGTACAACATGGTTCGCGCAACGGTCGACGCGCTCAAGCGCCAGGCTTCGCCCCGTCAGATCGCGTCGAAGCGCGGCCTGAAGGTGCAGGACATCATTGCCCGCCGTACTGACGGCTCGGGCAACGCCGAAGTGGCGTAAGGTTAGGAGACGGTCGAGATGGCTGCCAAGAAAACCCTCCGCGTGAAGCAGGTTAAGAGCCCGCAGCGCCGCGAAGCTTCTCAGCGTGCGACGCTTGTCGGCCTCGGCCTCAACAAGGTCTCGCGCGAGCGCGAACTTGAAGACACGCCGTCTGTGCGCGGCATGATCGCCAAGGTGCAGCACCTCGTCGAGATCGTGGACTAGTACTTTCGCCGGTAAGCCCGAGAGGGCAGGCCGGTCTGGAGCATAAGATGAAACTGAACCAGATCTCCGACAACGAAGGCGCCCGCAAGAAGCGGATGCGCGTGGGCTTGGGCGTTGGCTCGGGCAAAGGCAAGACCGCTGGACGCGGCGTCAAGGGCCAGAAGGCACGCCGCGGCGTCGCCATCAACGGCTTCGAAGGCGGCCAGATGCCGATCTACATGCGCCTTCCGAAGCGCGGCTTCACGCCCCACGGCGCCAAGAGCTTTGCCGAGGTCAACCTGGGCAAGATCGAGGACTTCGTGAAAGCGGGCAAACTCGACATCAAGAAGCCGATCGACGCTGAAGCGTTGAAGGCTGCTGGTGTTGTGCGCCGCACCAAGGATGGCATTCGCCTCCTTGCAAAGGGCGAGCTGACGTCCAAAGTTGAGCTGGTCGTTTACGGAGCCTCCAAAGCCGCTATCGACGCGGTGGAAAAAGCCGGCGGCAAGGTTACTGTGACGAAGCCGGCTGCTGCTGAAGCTGCCGAGTAGGCCTGCCCTGAGTTCAGGGCGGGCGCCCGCGTGTCTTGAGCCCGCCACCCCGGCGGGTCTGAGGACCGCGCGATCTGGGAGGCGGGCTTAATGGTTTCCGCGGCAGAGCAACTTGCTCGCAATATTTCCTTCTCGACCTTCGGCAAGGCCAAGGAGCTGCAAGCTCGTATCTGGTTCACGCTGATCGCGCTGATCGTTTATCGCATCGGCACGCAGGTTCCGATCCCGGGTATCGATACTGCCGTTTACGCTGCCCAGTTCGGCGCAGCGTCCAAAGGCATTCTGGGCATGTGGAACACGTTCTCCGGCGGCGCCGTGGAGCGTATGGCTATCTTCGCCCTGAACGTGATGCCGTACATCTCGGCCTCGATCATCGTTCAAATTCTCACGACTGCCGTTCCGGCGCTTGAGCGCTTGAAGAAGGAAGGCGAGTCGGGCCGCAAGCAGATCAACCAGTACACCCGCTATCTCACCGTCCTTCTGGCGCTGGCGCAGGCCTTCATGGTCGCGACCTCGCTTAACACGGTTCAGACGGATGGTACTTCGGCAGCTCTTGATCCGGGCTTCTACTTCCTGACCTCCACGGTCGTGACGCTGGTCGGCGGCACCGTATTCCTGATGTGGCTGGGCGAGCAGGTGACGGCGCGCGGCGTCGGCAACGGTATCTCGCTTATCATCTTCGCCGGCATCGTCGCCGAACTGCCGAACTACATCGTGCAGACCTGGCAGCAGCTCTATCAGGGCTCGATCGACTTCACGGTCATCCTCGCGATCACCGCACTGTCGGTCATGATGGTCCTGTTCATCGTATTCATCGAGCGCTCGCAGCGGCGACTTTTGATCCAGTATCCAAAGCGCCAGCAGGGCAATCGCATGGTCGGCGGCGAATCGTCATTCCTGCCGCTCAAGGTCAACTCGGCCGGCGTTATCCCGCCGATCTTCGCTTCGTCGCTCCTGATGCTGCCGCAGACGATGGCCAGCATGAACAGTGCCGCCGGCGCTGGCGCGCAGGCTGGCTGGTGGGGTGAGACCCTTGGCTTCATCAACGCCTATCTCGGCGTTGGCCAACCGCTTCACGTCGTCCTGTTCGCAGCCTTGATCATCTTCTTCTGCTTCTTCTACACGGGCATCGTCTTCAACGCGGAAGAGACGGCCGAGAACCTGCGGAAGTATGGCGGGTTCATTCCGGGCTATCGCCCCGGCAAGCGAACCGCGGAATATTTCGACTACGTTCTCACGCGCCTCACCGTTATCGGCTCGGTCTATATCGCCGCCGTCTGCGTTCTGCCCGAGATCCTGCGAGGCAATCCGCTGACCGGAAGATTCTATATCGGCGGCACCTCGCTCTTGATCGTCGTATCCGTCACCATGGACACTGTCGCGCAGATCCAGTCGCACCTGATCGGTCACCAGTACGAAGGCATGATCAAGCGCGCGAGGCTTGGGGGTAAGAAGAAGTGAACCTGATCCTGTTCGGCCCTCCGGCAGCGGGCAAGGGAACCCAGGCAAAGAAACTCGTCGCGGAGCGTGGCTTCATCCAGCTCTCGACGGGCGACATGCTGCGCGCCGCCCGTTCGTCTGGCTCGGAACTCGGCAAGCGCGTCGCTGCGATCATGGATTCGGGCTCGCTCGTCTCCGACGAGATCGTCATAGCCCTGATCGAGGAGCAGCTGGACAAGAACCCGAAGGCCGCCGGTTTCATTTTCGACGGCTTCCCCCGCACGATTCCCCAGGCCAAGGCGCTGGACGATTCGCTGGCCGGGCGAGGGCAGAAGGTCGACTCGGTCATTCGCCTCAAGGTGGACGAAGAGGCTCTTATTGCCCGCGTAACCAAGCGTTTCGAGGCGGAAGGCCGCGCCGACGACAATCCGGAAGCCTTCAAGAAGCGACTCGTTGCCTACAACAGTCAGACTGCGCCGCTCGTCGAAGTCTATAATGGGCAGGGCAAGCTGAACGAGATCGACGGCATGGCCAATGTCGAGGCCGTCTCGGCCTCGATCGCGGACATTCTCGATCGAACCGAAAAGTAAAAAACGTAACGAAATCTGAGACTAAACCGTCTCCGCAGACCCGGCGGAAGCGGCATAATGAAAAGGAAATAAGCGGTTGACGAGGGGACTTGTCCCTCTATAACGGCGACTTCCGCGATGGGCCCAATGCTTCGCTGCGCCGTTTGGCGCTGCGGCTGCGTTGCCGTTGCGCAAGCATTTCGAATGAGTTTTCAGAGCCTTTTCCGCGGAAAAGGCGGACGTTCAGGAGAGCCAATTGGCCCGTATCGCAGGCGTGAACCTTCCGACGGCTAAGCGCGTCGAAGTCGCGTTGACCTACATTCACGGCATTGGCCCCGCCAAAGCCAAGGAACTCACTGCGAAGCTGGGCATCGAGCCCGCCCGCCGCGTGAACCAGCTGACGGACGCCGAAGTCCTCAAGATCCGCGAAACCATCGACTCGGACCTGGTCGTCGAAGGCGACCTCCGCCGCGAAGTCGCGATGAACATTAAACGCCTGATGGACCTTGGTTGCTACCGTGGCCTCCGTCACCGCAAGGGCCTCCCGGTCCGCGGCCAGCGCACGCACACAAACGCCCGCACGCGCAAAGGCCCCGCTAAGGCCATCGCCGGCAAGAAGAAGTAGGATAGATCATGGCTCGCGAAGCGACTGGCGCCGACAAAGGCCGGGTCAAAAAACGGGAACGCAAGAACATCGCGTCGGGCGTTGCCCACGTGAACGCGTCCTTCAACAACACGATCATCACGATCACCGACGCGCAGGGCAACACGATCTCCTGGTCGTCCGCTGGCGCGATGGGCTTCAAGGGTTCGCGTAAGTCCACCCCGTACGCCGCTCAGGTTGCCGCGGAAGACGCTGGCAAGAAAGCGCAAGAGCACGGCGTGAAGACGCTGGAAGTTCTCGTCCACGGTCCGGGTTCGGGCCGCGAGTCGGCGCTGCGCGCCCTGCAAGCCGTTGGCTTCACTGTCACGACCATCCACGACACGACATCCGTTCCGCACAACGGCTGCCGCCCGCCGAAACGCCGCCGCGTCTAAGACGTTCGCCTGTTTCGGTCAGATCTACTGAGAGGCTAAACCCATGGCGCAACCCGCCGGTTCAGTTAACGACAAAAACTGGAAAGACCTGATCCGCCCCAACCGTCCGGTTGTCGAGCATGATCGGGACGCCCAGCGTAAAGCGAAGCTTGTGATCGAACCGCTCGAGCGCGGCTTCGGCACGACGCTCGGCAACGCGCTTCGCCGCGTTCTCCTCTCCTCGCTTCAGGGCGCGGCCATCACCGGCGTCCAGATCGATGGCGTGGTCCACGAATTCTCGTCCATCCCGGGCGTCCGCGAAGACGTCACCGACATCGTCCTCAACCTCAAGCGCGTCGCGATCCGCATGGTTTCGGATACGCCGAAGCGCATGACGCTAAAGGCTACGGGCGGCGGTCCGGTGAAAGCCGGCCAGATCGAGACGTCTTCGGACATCGAGATCCTCAACCCCGACCACATCATCTGCCATCTCGACGAAGGGTCGGAGCTCCGCATGGAGTTCACCGTCGCGACCGGCAAGGGCTACGTCCCGGCTGACCGCAACCGTCCGGATGACGCGCCGCTTGGCTACATCCCGATCGACTCGATCTTCTCGCCGGTTGAACGCGTTGGCGTGTTCGTTGAAGATACCCGCGCCGGTCAGGTGCTGGACTACGATAAACTCACGCTCGAAGTGCAGACCGATGGTTCGGTGACGCCGGAAAACGCAGTGGCCTACGCCGCGCGCATCCTTCAGGACCAGCTGCAACTTCTCATCACCTTCGACGAGCCGGTCGCCGCTTCGGCTGCCGACGACGAGCCGGACCTGGGCTTCAATCCGGTGCTGCTCAAGAAGGTAGACGAGCTCGAACTCTCGGTGCGTTCGGCCAACTGCCTGCGCAACGACAACATCGTTTACATCGGCGACCTCATTCAGAAGTCGGAAGCGGAAATGCTCCGTACCCCGAACTTCGGCCGCAAGTCGCTCAACGAGATCAAGGAAGTGCTCGCCTCGATGGGCCTCCACCTCGGCATGGACGTTCCGTCCTGGCCGCCGGAAAACATCGAAGAGCTCGCCAAGAAGTACGAAGACCACACCTGATTAGGAGCGGCTCCAACAGGAGCCGGTTAGTAAAATGCGCCACGGTTTCGCGCTTCGCAAACTCAACCGCACCGCCTCGCACCGCAAGGCGATGTTTGCCAACATGTCGGGCTCGCTGATCCGCCATGAGCAGATCACAACGACCCTGCCGAAGGCGAAAGAACTCAAGGCTGTCGTCGAGAAGCTGATCACGCTCGGCAAGAAGGGCGGTCTCGCTAACCGTCGTCTTGCTGCTGCCCAGCTCAAGGAAGACGATGTGGTCGTGAAGCTCTTCGACACGCTCGCCGAGCGCTACAAGGACCGCAAGGGTGGCTACACCCGCGTCCTGAAAGCTGGCTTCCGTCATGGCGACAACGCCCCGCTCGCGGTGATCGAACTGGTTGATCGCGATGTCGACGCCAAAGGCGCTGATGACCGCGCCCGCGCTGAGGCGCTGGCCGAGCTGGAAGACGCCTGATCTTCCCAACATACGATTTCCGAAAGGCCGCCCTTCCCGGGCGGCCTTTTGTTTTTGGCGGCTTCGACAGGCTTTCTCCGGAAGCCTTCTTTGCGCCGGAATCTGCCCCTTATCTGCCGGCGAGATAACGCGCAGGCGGAAATTCCGGCCCTCATGCTGAGCAGCATCGCCCTCAAACGAATAGCGCTGGCGGGTGGCCTGTGGCTCGCAGGCGCGGCCTTGCAGGCGTGCGCCCACAGCGAACCAGACCCGGCAACCGTAGCCGTCTTTAGCGCGGATGAGCGGGGCGGGGCGTCCAGTGCTTCGCGGCAGGTGGCGGTGCGGGTTGCGCCGGGCGGCGCGGTGGAGTGGGAAGGCCGGGCGGTATCGCCGGAAGAGCTGCAGATGCTCATGCAGCAAGCCGCGATGACCACCCGGGACCATCTGCTCGTTGTCGTCTCGGCGTCGAGCGAAGTGCGGTATGGGGATGTCGTCCGGGTGCTCCAGATGGCCCGGATGTACGGAATAGAATCGAAGCTCGCTGATACGCTCGGTAGTGCGGAGTAGGTCCATGAACCGGCAGAACATCATCCTCGTCGCCTCGGCTTCCGTCGCAACCGCTCTCGCCATGCTTGCCGCGCCCGCGCTCGGGCAGCTGGTCACGCCGAGCGGGCAGCCTGCGCCCGTTGAAGCCGTTTCCGGGCCTGCGCCCGACCCCGCGCCGCAGGAAACGCGCGTCGTTCCTGAATCGCAGCTCGCCATCCAGCAATCGTTCGCACCGGTCGTGCGCCGCACCGCGCCGGCCGTCGTCAACGTCTATTCCAGCGTTACCGTGCGCCGCTCGAACTGCCCCTATGCGAACGACCCGGTGTTCTCGCGCCTGTGCGGCAACACGCCGACCACCAATCAGAAGGTCGACAACTCGCTCGGCTCCGGCGTCATCGTCGGCGCTGATGGCGTCATTGTAACCAACAACCACGTCGTCGAGGGCGGGCAGGAGTTCCGCGTCGTCCTGAACGACCGCCGTGAATTCCCCGCCGAACTGGTGATGAAGGACGAGCGCACGGACCTTGCCGTCCTGCGCATCGACACCAAGGGCCAGGACCTGCCCATGCTCCAGTTCGCTGAAACGCGAAACCTCGCGGTCGGCGATCTCGTACTCGCCATCGGCAACCCGTTCGGTGTCGGCCAGACCGTCACCAGCGGCATCGTCTCGGCGCTGGCGCGCACGGATGTTGGCGTGTCTGACTATGCGTCGTTCATCCAGACCGATGCGGCGATCAACCCCGGCAACTCGGGCGGCGCGCTGGTCGACATGCAGGGCCGTCTGCTCGGTGTGAACTCGATCATCTTCTCCAAGGGTGGCGGCTCCAACGGGGTTGGCTTCGCCATCCCCGCTGAGATGGTGAAGCGTGTGGTCGATGCTGCAGTACACGGCGGCACGCTGGTGCGTCCGTGGCTCGGCGCGAAGGGCGATGTGATCGACAGCGCGAAGGCGCTCGCTCTCGGCCTCGACAGGCCGCGGGGCGTTCTGATCTCGCAGATCTTCGATGGCGGCCCCGCCGACAAGGCTGGCCTGCATGAAGGCGACGTGGTGCTCACGGTCGATGGCCGCGAAGTGTTCGATGATCGCGGCATGAAGTTCATCGCCGCCACGAAGGCCGAAGGCGAAACGGCCACGCTCAGCATCCTCCGCAACAAGCAGGCGAGGACGATCAACGTCCGCATGTCTGCGCCTCCTGGCACGTCCAAGGCTGAACTGGTTCAGATCACCAGCCGCAACCCCTTCTCGGGCGCGCAGGTGGCGGAGCTGTCGCCGGCGCTGGCCGATGCGCTGGGGCTGGACCCGTTCCAGGCCAAGGATGGCATGCTGATCCACAGCGTTCCGGGTCGCACGGTCGCTCGCAATGTCGGCTTCCAGCCGGGCGATATCGTCCGCGAGATCAACGGCGTGACGATCCGGACGAAGAAAGACTTCGAAACCGCGGTGAAGAAGGCCGAAGCCAGCCCCGGCTCCGAATGGCGCCTCGCCATCGAGCGCAACGGCCAGCGGATCGAGACATCGCTTCGCGGCTAGAACCCGAGGCCCCGGCGCGCTAGATCGTCTGTCGTGAGCGATCTTTTCGAAGCAGCAGGATTGACCGACGAAGCGCCCAGGCCGCTGGCCGACCGGCTGCGTCCGGAAAAGCTTGAGGACGTGGTTGGTCAGGATCACCTGCTGGGGCCTGAAGGTCCTATCGGGCGGATGCTGGCGCAGAGCCGCCTGGCGAGTCTGATCCTCTGGGGACCGCCGGGCACGGGCAAGACGACGATTGCCCGTCTGCTCGCCAAGCGCGCCAATCTCGACTTCGAGCAGCTCTCGGCCATCTTTTCCGGCGTGAAGGACCTGCGCGCGGCCTTCGAGAAAGCCGAAGGCAAGCGCGCGACCGGCAAAGGCACGCTGCTATTCGTGGACGAGATCCACCGTTTCAACCGTGCGCAGCAGGATGGCTTCCTGCCTTTCGTTGAGCGCGGCGTGGTCACGCTCGTCGGTGCGACGACCGAGAACCCCAGTTTCGAGCTGAACGGCGCTCTCCTGTCGCGCACGCAAGTGATGGTGCTGAAGCGGCTGGACGATGCGGCGCTTGCGCAGCTTATCACGAAGGTCGAGGAGCATCTCGGAAAGCCCGCGCCGCTGACGGAAGACGGCAAGGCCGCGCTGATGGCGATGGCCGATGGTGATGGCCGCTACTTCCTCAACCTCGTGGAGGAAGTGTTTGCCTGGAATCGCTCGCAGCCCGTCGATGCGAACGCGCTGATGAAGCTGCTGCAGAAACGCGCGCCTGCCTACGACAAGGATCGCGAGGAGCACTACAATCTCATTTCGGCCTGGCACAAAGCGACGCGAGGGTCTGATCCTGATGCCGCGCTCTACTGGTTTGCGCGCATGCTCGAGGGCGGCGAAGATCCGCTGTTTCTGGCGCGCCGCATGATCCGTGCGGCGTCGGAAGATATCGGCCTTGCCGATCCCACGGCCCTGATGATCTGCAACGAAGCCGCTGCAGCTTACGAGCGGCTTGGGTCGCCGGAAGGCGAACTCGCTCTGGCGCAGGCCGTGATCCATCTGGCAACCGCGCCGAAGTCCAACGCCGCCTATACCGCTTACAAGGCAGCGCGTGCGGCAGCGCGTGAGACAGGGTCGTTGATGCCGCCGTCTCATATCCTCAATGCCCCGACCAAGATGATGAAGTCGCTCGGCTATGGCTCGGGCTATCAGTACGATCACGACGCCGAGGGGCAGTTCTCGGGTCAGAACTATTTTCCGGACGGCATGGAGCGACAGGATTTCTACCAACCAAAAGGCGCCGGTCGCGAAGGGCCGATCCGCGAGAAACTCGAACAGTGGGCCAAGCGCCGACGCGAGCGCTCGGGTGAGTAAGGGCGAGAAGCGTAACTACGAGGCCATGCCTGTGTCTGACGAAGACGCGGCTTATGTGCGTGGGCTGGTCATCCATGAAGACAGCGCCGTGCTCGCCTTCAACAAGCCATCCGGCCTGCCGGTGCAGACTCGCAATGTCGAGGATCGCACGCTTGATCGCCTGATGGCGGCGTTCGCGCGCTCCAACGGCAAACGCCCGCGATTGGTTCACCGGCTTGATGCGCAGACATCGGGCGTGATCGTCGCCGCGAAGACCCAGCCGGCCGCCGCGGCGCTCAGCGAAGCGTTTGCCGAGCGGCAGGTTTCGAAAACCTATCTCGCGCTGGTCACGGGTTCGACGTTCAAGAACGGCGAGATCGAGTTCTCCATGCCGCTGTCGCGCCACATCGCGCGGCCCGGACTGGAGCTGATGCGTGCGGCGCGACCGGGCGATCAGAAGAGCCAGTCTGCCGTCACCCGCTGGCGTGTGCTTGCCTCGGCAGGCTCGACGCACCTGCTTGCCGTCGAGCCGCTTACGGGCCGGATGCACCAGATCAGGGTGCACCTTTCGATCGAGGGGCGGCCTATTCTGGGCGATCCCTACTATGGCGGCGCAGGCACCCTGAAGGGCGAGCCGGTGCCCCGGCTGATGCTCCATGCGGCGAGGCTTGAGGTTCCGCACCCCACGGCGGGCGGCCGCATCGTGATTAACGCCCCGCCGCCAGCCGATTTTCTGGCTGTTGTGGCCGCTGCGGGCATCGAAATGCCTGCCGATCTGGCCTTGAACGCCGGATAGCACTATGGACGGGGCGAAATGCTCAACGTCCTTCTCGTAGCCCTCGGAGGCGGCCTTGGCGCCGCTGGCCGTTTCGGCGTCTCGCTCGCCGTGCCGACGCGCGCGGACGCGTGGCCGTGGGCGACGTTTGGGATCAACGTGTTCGGCAGCCTGCTGATCGGTGCCTTGGCCGGCTGGCTGTCGTCACGCGGCGAAGCGGGCGAGCCGTGGCGGCTGTTCCTCGGCGTCGGCGTGCTCGGCGGCTTCACGACGTTTTCTGCATACTCCCTCGAAACGATGCGCATGATCGAGCGGAACGACTGGGTTGGCGCGTCAACATATTCGATCGGTTCCGTGATCGCCGGCCTTGCTGCCGTCGCCATTGGTCTCGCGATGGCAAAACGGGTGCTCGGATGAGCTGGAATGT
>DAIRES010000333.1:0-2442 GCA_036795465.1 Hyphomonadaceae bacterium | reverse complement strand
ACGATCTCAGCGGGAGGCATGGCTGCACGCCACCAGCACGCTTCGCAAGGCAGGCCATCAGCTTCGCCGCAAGGTCGAAGCGGTGTCGCGGGCAATCGCCTCGGATCCCGAGCTACGCGCCTTGCTCGACTTGAACGAGGATCGTGTCCCAACTCGCCATCACGGTTGGATCGCCGACACATCCATCGAATGCGACCACCAGCGCTTCTCTGGCTTCCTGAAGGTCTCAGTCGAAGAGTTGTTGATCGCGCTTCGCGATGATCGTCACCTCTTGAACGACCCCGAAGGTTTGCTCGCCGGGAACTACAGGGCGGACCAGTCCCTTGAAGCCGATACGAGCAACTCTGCCTGGACTTTGTATCCTGACGGGTTCTGTGCAGAGCGCTTCATTGAGGTGATCGAGACGGAGGCTGTTTGGGATCTACGCGATCGAACTCACCGTTGGCCAAGTCCGTTGGCATCGTGACGGTAAAAAATGAGTGAAAAAGTGAAGTGAGCCAATAACCTATGGCGCTTGATGGCGGGGCCGCGGTTTGGACGCGCGTCGATGGTGTCGATAAGCCGTCATTGGAGTCGATAGACCTCGATAGATCTCGAAAGATCGCTTTCGGCCGAATCGCCCGCAAACCCGCGCCAATGCGGGTGTCTAACACTTTGACGGTAAAAATGACGGTAAAAATCGAGAACGCAACCACGGGTAGGGGGCTGGATACAAGGTGTCGCCAAAGTCGCGGCACTTGGGCGCCATGTCCGAACTGCATCGACTCGTTTCGGACACCACGGGAGTTTTCAATGGGCAGGCGCGACACGCACATGGGCTCCCCCTTGGTTGTGTGGTGTCATGGCTTGCCTGCCTGATTCACCCGCTCTTGAATGTCGCTGCAGACCTGCATGAGTTGATCGAAGGCGAGCGATTCGCCGAGCATCATGCCGTCTCCAATCATGGCCGCATAGTCGTCCTGTAATGCATCGCGCGCTGCGCCTTCAGGAACGATGCGTAGATTGCCGGTCACCGCTGATCGGTAGTTGACGACGAGGCCATCGGCATCCTTCTCAAGAAAGAAGAATGCCTTGTGGTCGGCGACCGCCGCCGCTACAGCGCGGTCGGTGATGACATCATCGCCGTAGCGGCTGCGCGCGATAGCCGCCAGGTCGTGCCAATGACGCGCGTACCGTTCACCGCGTATCCGTCCCTGCGTACAGTAGACATGCGCTGCGGTTGCCTTTTCCCAGAAGGTGCGCGCCACGCTCATGACTATGGGCCGGGCGGTCGGGAACGAAACATCCTCGACATGTCCATCCATGTCGCAGGCAACGGGCAGCGCCTGATGCGGCTCACCGGTAGCGCGGCCGCCGAACTCCAGCGTCACGACCGTTCGGACATAGCCGCTGCCGGGCTTGAGCGCGGGGTAGTGCAGCAGCAACTTGTCTTTGTCCTCGCCACCTACTTCCAGTTGTGCCTGCAACTGGTCGCGTGCCAGCGCGGCTTCGATGACAGGGCGCACGTTCGTGGCGATCCATTCGGGCAAGCGCTCCCGCACGGCGCGGGTCCATTTGCTGGCTTGGCTCCGGCTCGCCGGTAGAAAGCCATCGCCGCCGATCAGATCCGGGATGAGCTTGCGTATGTCGTAGGTGAGGTCGATGTCCTCGGAGAAGCGGTCGATGACCTTGTAGGCTTTGGATAGCGAGGTTCCGCCCTTGAAGGTCAGGTCGTCGGCGAGTGCCGAATCGAAGAGGGCGCCGAGCGCCCAGACGACCCACACGTCCTTTTCGAGGAGAAGTGTCGGCCGCTGCGTCTTTTCGCGGACGATCTCCAGCACCTCACGCTGGTCGTCTTGGCTGAGCCTCAGGAAGGCTTCAGCCATGCACTGCTTCCTCGCCAATCGCTCGCGCCATCCACGATGGCAGCGCTGCACGGGAGGATTCAAGGATCTGCCATTCCGCCGGTGGAAGAGACCGGTGCAGTGTCGCCAGTGACTTGTTGGCATGCGTCGGCCCCAGCCAGGCCAGGGCACGCACCGCGGCGCCGGCGGGGCCCGTGCCCAAAGCCAGCATCCAGCGGGGCACATGCTTCACCACGACCTCGGAGCGGCCGAGCTTGAGCGTTCGGGTTCGCCCGGAGGTCAGATAGACCTCACGAACGGGTACCTGCTGGGTCAGGCCCAGGGTATTCGCCGCGATGGCGCCGTGCGGGGCAACAAGTTCACCGCTTTGGGCTGCCAGCGCTTCCACCACTTTCTCCGGCGTAGGCGCGCGCGTGCCGAAGCGGCTGGAGACTGGCGCGACATAGGCGCCACGCGCGACCCGCAGTAGCTTGCCCTCTTTGCTCAGCCTTGAGAGCGCCTGATCGACTGCGGCCCGTGTGCCCATATGCAGGAACTCCTTGGGCGACACCAGTCCGCCCTCGGGCAGGGATCGGGCGTGGAGCAGGATGGCTTCGGG
>DAIRES010000332.1:0-2458 GCA_036795465.1 Hyphomonadaceae bacterium | reverse complement strand
ACCACCAGCCACATCGCCGTCACCGGCTTCATGGCGATCTTCACCATCGGCCTCGTTGTGCTCGTGGGGATCATCAAGAAGGGCTTTGGCTTCCTCAAGATCTTCGTTCCGTCAGGCGTGCCGTTCGTGCTGCTCCTGATCGTCACTCCGATTGAAATCATCTCGTTCCTGTCACGCCCGATCAGCCTCGGCATGCGCTTGTTCGCGAACATGCTTGGTGGCCACGTGGCGCTCAAAGTCTTCGCTGGCTTCATTCCTTCGCTTGCTGTCGCCCTGGGCGGCGTCGGCATGCTGATGGGTGGACTGCTCGTGATGCCGTTGATCGTTGGTGTGACTGCACTCGAATTCCTGGTGGCGTTCCTCCAGGCATACGTGTTCGCCATGCTCACATGCGTCTATCTAAACGACGCTCTGGGCGAGGCGCACTGATCACCAACGGACTTCAAGGAGAACTACCATGGAAGGTCTCAATTACGTCGGCGCCGGCCTCGCTTGCCTCGCCATGCTCGGCGCCGCCATCGGCGTGGGCAACATCTTCGCCGCCTACCTCGACGGCGCGATGCGCAACCCGTCGGCTGCTCCCCAGCAGTTCGGCAACCTGATCTTCGGCTTCGCCGTGACGGAAGCTCTGGGCATCTTCGGCTTCGCCATCGCCCTGATCCTGATCTTCGCAGTCTGATCTAAAGCCTTCTCAGGAAGACGGAGACCACGACGTGGAGCACGAAGCGGCAGAAGCGGGACATGCAGCCGGAAGCGGCTTTCCCCCGTTCGACCAGATCGGAGATTTTGGGGTATCCCAGATCTTCTGGCTGGTGCTGACGTTTGGCGTTCTCTATTTCGCGGTCGCCTCCGTCTTCCTGCCGAGGATCAGGAAAGCGGTGGAAGACCGCGACGGCGCCATCAAGGCCGACGTCGCCAAAGCCGCCGCTCTCTCCTCGGCCGCCGACGCCTCGGTGAAGCAGTTCGAAGCGCAGATCGCGGAAGCCCGCGCCCGCGCTCGCGACACTGCCTCCAAGGCCAAGGCCGAATCCGATGCCAAGACCTCGGCTGAAACCACAAAGATCGAAGCGGCGCTCAACGCTCGCCTCGCTGCTGCCGAAGCCCGCATCAATGAAACCCGCACCAAAGCGATGTCCAACGTCTCGGCTGTCGCCGAAGATGCTGCCGCCGCCATCGCTGAGCGCCTGACCGGCGCGAAGCCTTCGGCCGACACCGTCAAAAAAGCCGTCGCCGGCGCGCTCGGAGCCTGATCATGGAACCGGAACACGCCCCCGTCGACGCTCACGCCGCTGCCGCAGATCACGCTGCCGCCGCCCCGCTGCCGAGCTTCAACCTGCTCGGCTGGAATCTCGACCTCAACGACCCGGCTTTCTGGGCGTTCGTCGGCCTGCTGATCTTCATCGGCGTCATCATCTACATGAAGGTGCCGGGCACGGTGACGAAGTCGCTCGACGACCGCGCCACCAAGATCACCTCGGAACTCGCCGCCGCCGAAGCGCTCCGCAAGGAAGCCGAAGCCAAGCTGGCCGAAGTCCAGAAGCGCGCCGCTGAAGCTGAAGCCGAAGCCAAGGGCATCGTCGAAGCTGCCCGCCGCGAAGCCGAACAGCTTGCCGCCTCGGCCAGCGCCGCCCTCACCGACCGCATCGCCCGCCGCGAAAAGATGGCTGAAGACCGCATCGCTCGCGCCGAGTCCGAAGCAATCCGCGACGTGAAACTCGCAGCCGTCGACACCGCCTCGCGCGCCGCCGCTGCGATCCTCACCGAACAACTCTCCGGCAAAGCCGCCGATGACGAGTTCGCAAAGAGCCTCGCCGCCGCCGCCAAGGCGCTGTCGTAAGCTTCAAATACCGGATCTGATTTCAACGGCCCTTCGCGCAAGCGAGGGGCCGTTTCCGTTCGGGTTGCCCCAAAGCCTTACTTGCTCTCAGCCCCGCGCGCGCTCATACGCATTCGCGCCAGCCGCTCCATCTCGCGCTCTGAATAAGGCTTGGGCACGAACACCGCATTCCAGCATTCCGCCAGCGCCGGGGATTGCGCTACATCCAGGCTGCCGGACGTGACGATCACCGGAATTTCGGGATGGTTCTGGGCCATCCAGAGCGTCAGCTCGATCCCCTCGAATTTCACGGTCATATGCACGTCAGTGATCAACACCCCAATATCGCTGACTGAAGCGACGATCTTCCGGGCTTCGTCCGAATTGGCGGCTTCAAGAATGTGAAAACCGGCATCCCGCAGATGCTCCGACAGAGTCAGACGCAGAAGAACCTCGTCTTCCACGACAAGCGCTGTTGGCGCGTCCATCCCGCTGGCGGGCCCGATGTGAGTGTTTGCCTGCATCAGGAATTGTCCGGACCCCAATGCACCCAAACGCGCGTAAATTTCTGCGGTTCCACCAAATGTTATTGTGGCGGGATATTTTCTCCCGTCCCACTACCCAAAATGGGGAGCGGCCCCC
>DAIRES010000331.1:0-2459 GCA_036795465.1 Hyphomonadaceae bacterium | reverse complement strand
TCGATCTCGGCGCGGTTGTAGGTATCGCCAACCTCCAGCATCGGCTTGCCGTAATGCTTCGTCATGTCGATCAGCACGCCGCGCGTAACGATCGGCGGAATATCCGCCGTCTGCAAAGCCCGCGTCGTCGCGACCTCCTTGCCCGTGATCCCGTTGTAATAGTGGTGATCGACCCCCAGATGCCCGAACCCGTCGATCTGCGTGCCCACGCCCATCGAGCTGGAAACCCGTTCATCAAACGACGTCACCCGCTGCGAACCGTTCGAGGTGAAATCCGCATTCGGTCCCGGCGTCCGTTCAACCGTATATTGCCGCGTGCCATAAGCCGCCGACTCCGGCGCGGTCGGAATGCCCAGCGCATAGACCTTGCCGGTCTTCACCAGACCCGCCGCGCGCTTCACCCCCTCGGGCGTGAGATTGTTCACATTTCCCAGCCGGTCGTCCTCGCCCCACGGCGAATTCCACCACGGCTCCGAATGCTGCGCGGCCGGCGCGGGGGTTTGCTGCGCGATTGCGCTCTCCGAACAGCATGCCAGCACGACCGACAACGCAAACCGCTGCAGCAGGTCCATTCGATCCCTCTCCCTCCGGCCAGCTTGTTGGCTGACTCGCATTTCAACCGATGCTGCCACAGCCATGACGCGCGCGACAACGCCCTCGGCGCAGGATCAGGGATAAAGCCTGTTCGTGGTCCAGAGCTGGCCCCGGCCTTCGCGGGTGAACTCCAGCCGGTCATGCAGCCGGAACGGACGGTCGCGCCAGAACTCGATCCGCGTCGGGACCACCCGCCAGCCGATCCAGTGCGGCGGACGCGGCGTCTTCCCGAGTGCGTACTTCGCGGCGAACCCGGCAATCCGCTTTTCCAGCTCGAAACGTCCCTGCATCGGCCGCGACTGCTCAGACGCCCACGCCCCGATCTGGCTGTCCTTGGCGCGCGATGCGAAATAGGCGTCGGCCTCCTCGGATGTCACGGTCTCGATCTTCCCGAAAACCCGCACCGACCGCCGCAGGCTCTTCCAGTGGAAGCACAACGCCGCCTGCCCATTGGCCGCGAGCTGTCGCCCCTTCCGGCTTTCCGCGTTCGAATAGAACACGAACCCGTCGCCCGAAACGTCCTTTAGCAAAACCATCCGCACGTCCGGCGCGCCATGCTCGTCCGCCGTGGCGAGCGCCATCGCGTTCGGATCGTTCGGCTCCTTCTTCTTCGCGTCTTCCAGCCACTCGCCAAACAACACGAACGGATCGGTCTTCGCGAACCACGCCCCATCATCCGGCGAATTCGCCGCCGACCTGGCATAGTCCTCCGCGCTGGGAGACGCCGGAATACCCTTGTCAGCCATCAGACAATCATCCCGCCATCAACCCGCAATACCTGCCCCGTGATATACCCCGCCTTGTCGGACGCAAGGAAACCCACTGCATCCGCAATGTCCTGCGCCGCACCCCAGCGCTTCTCCAGCGGCACCAGACGGCCCATGCGCTCCAGCGTCTTCTCGCGATCCAGACCCTTCGAGAATGCCGTTGACCACATGCCGTCATCGATCACGCCCGGCGCAATCGCGTTTACCCGCACGCCCGCGCGGCCGAGATCGATCGAGGCATTCCGCGTGAACGAGTTCACCGCGCCCTTGGATGTCGAATATGCGATCTGCCCCAACGCGCCCGAGAACGACGACACAGACGAGATGTTGATCACCGTTCCTTTCCGCTTGATCAGCGAAGTCGAGAGTGCATCGGTCAACAGGATCAGGTTGCGGACGTTCACATTGAGCGTCTCGTCCAGCCCCTCAGCCGTCACCTTGCCCATGGGCTGCGCGGCGCTGACGCCTGCGTTGTTGACGAGGATATCAACCTCGCCCAGCGCCTTCAGCGCGCTTTCCGCCGCCGCCTTCCAGCCATCGGCCGAGCTCATGTCAGCCTCGATCGCCACCGCGCCATTGGGCAGGCTCGCCGCCAGCGCCTTCAGCTTGTCGGCCGAACGCGCCACCAGCGCAACCTTGGCGCCATCGGCCGCCAGCGTCCGCGCGATCGCTTCGCCGATGCCGCGGCTCGCGCCCGTCACGACGGCGGTCTTGCCCTGGAAATTATAGGTCATGCGCTTGCCTCCACCCGGTTCTGTATCCTTGCGTCGACATATAGCAGGCGCCCGATTTGCCGCCATGCCCGCCGCCTTCGAAATCGTGAACGGTTAGACCGGCACGAAACCCGACATTATCCTTGCCATCCCCGCGAGCCGACACGAACTTGGCTTCACAAATCTGGTCCGGGCCCCTCTGGCGTAGATGGCGATCTGCGCGATGTCGGACTCCGCAGGGCGAAAGCCTGCTTGCGCGGACGCGGCGCATCGGACTGGATACTTTGACATGACACTCGACACGCTCGGCGAATTCGCCGGCCAGCCTGCATGGCTGTGGATCGCCTTCCTGTCTTTCGTCGGCTTCGTGCTGTGGGTCGATCTC
>DAIRES010000330.1:0-2463 GCA_036795465.1 Hyphomonadaceae bacterium | reverse complement strand
GAACGCCACGCCTGAAACCGATCCGCTGCTCGATCATCTCGTCGGCTACGCGCTGAAATACTACGCCGACTTCGTGAAGCCCACGAAGCAGTACCGCGCGCCTGACGAGAAAGAACGCGCCGCGCTCGAAGACCTCGCCGGCCGCCTCGAAACCTGGACCGGTGGCCTCGACGGCGAAAGCCTGCAGACGATGGTCTTCGCCGTCGGAACGGAACGCCAGTTCGAACCGCTCCGCACCTGGTTCACCGCCATCTACGAAGTCTGCCTCGGCCAGAGCCAGGGCCCGCGCTTCGGCGGCTTCATCGCGCTTTACGGCGTGAAGGAGTCAGCGCAACTGATCCGGCACTCGCTCGCACGCGGCTAGTGGAACGCCAGCACCGAGAACACCACGGTCAGCACATAGCAAAGCGTCGCCAGTGGCCCGAGGCTTAGCAGAAGCTTCGCCACCCGCGGCTCCTTCCGCGCGCGCTGATAGACCATCAGCGTCGATACCGTGGCGAACGTCACAGCGACGGCAAAGCCGATCTTCATCCAGAACATCGGCCCGGAGGCGCCCTCGAAGCCGGATTGCATGAGCAGCCCGATCCCGGTCGGCCACATGATGACCAGTCCCGACATCGACAGGTGCGTCAGCGCCGGGCCGATCCCGCGTATCGGTCCGCCCTTGGCCTTCTGCGCCGGCGACGCCACCGCCAGCACAACAGTGCCGCCAAGACCGCCGGTCACGCCGAGCATCAGACCGAGAAAATGAAAGATCAGAAGGATGTCAGTCATCACGCGCGGCATAAAGTGAGCCGCGCAGCTGGGCAATCAGGTCCGCCCAATCAGGTCCGCATAGGGCAGCGGACCAGTTCCTCGGGATCGTTGTCGCTGATCCGCACCCGCATCTCCAGCCGGCTCGGCTTCACGCGGAAGAACAAAACGTCTTCGCTCTCCTTGCCGCCCGCCAGGCATCGCGCATCAGCCCGCCAGACTTCGCCCTCGGTCGATTCCGTCTGGCGCACCTGGCTGAACACGCAGAAGCGTTGCTTCCGGATGCCCATGCGGTTGCTTTCGATTGTCCAGATCTTGCGGCTGTCAGCGCAGTCATTCGCTTCCGCCGCCCATTCGCCGGCATAGGGACGCTCGCCCACGGTATCGCGGGGCATCCCATCCGCCTGCATGGAAGGACCAGCGGCCGACTGCCCCGTCTCATCGCCCTGAGGCGCGCCGCAGGCTGTCGCCAGCGTCAGCACCACAACACAAGCAAGACCACGCACGGCGCCGCTCCATCAATTTCGCCACTTAGCGCCTGAGTTTGGGTCGTTGCGCAAGGGGAAAGGGCGGCGCATCATGACATTTCCGGATTGTAAGGGGCGAGAGATGCGCGATTCTCGCAGCGCGCTACGACGTTGGACCGTAGCTGCCGCTGCGATGGCGGTGCTCGCGCCATTCGCGTCCGCTCATCCCACATCAGTCGAACTCGCCGCGAAGTTCGCGCGTGGCGAGTATATGGCTGCGGCGCAGGAAGCCGAGGCGGCGGCCGGCGCAGACGATCTGGCCTTCGCCGCCCGTGCCTTGCTCGCCTACTGCATGACCGGCACGCAGGAGCCCGACGCCGGCATTGTCGAGCGCGCCTCGAAGGATGCCGAAGCCGCCCTGAAGATCGAACCCGATCATGAGGAAGGCCAGCTGCAACTGGCGATCGCACTCTCGCTGAAAAGCCGCCGCATGGATGCGATGGCCGCGTGGAACGCCGGATATGGAGAGAAGGGTCGCAAGCTCGCCGAGGCGGTGCTGAAGGCTGACCCGTCAAATTACTACGCCTACGGTTTCCTCGCCGTCTGGAATGTCGAGGTCGAGCGTCGCGGCGGTGGCTTCGGCGCCTGGGTCATGGGCGCCAGTCTCGACAAGGCGCGCAGCAACTATCAGATGGCGCTCCGTCTGGCGCCCGATGATGTCGGCATCCATTGGCAATACGCCCGCGCGCTCGCCGCTCTGGATGCCAAAGCCCACGCTCAGGAAGTGGCGCAGGCGCTCGATCGCGCGCTTGCAGCCAGCGCCAGCGATCACGTCGAACAGGTGATGCAGGGCCGCGCTGCTGAACTTGCCGACGCCATCAAGGGCGACAAGGCTGCGGCAGGAAAACTGGCGGAGGTCATGCTGTGACCCGGCCAGAAGCCAGACGTGTAAAGGCTGAGTTCAAGCAGGTTCGCACCATCCTGCATCGTGATTGGGACCCTATCGGCTGCGGCGTCCCGCTCGATGAATACGACAGCTACGCATGGTCCGTGCTTGAGATGCTGCACAACAAGGCCAGCCGCAAGGAAATCGAAATGCACCTGCGCTGGGGCGCTGAAGAAGCGATGAGTTCGCCAGTTCCCAAGGAGCGGCTCGCATTGGTGCTGGACAAGCTGATGGCGCTTTCCGACGAATGAAAGAAATCCTCCGGCCGAAGCCGGAGGACAGGTTCAGCGAGAAAGC